>CAJXMZ010000006.1 GCA_913056315.1 uncultured Ectothiorhodospiraceae bacterium | reverse complement strand
TGCCCCCTCAAGACAGCGTGTCTACCAGTTCCACCACATCCGCGTAACGGTAGTCATTGATCAGATGTAATGTTACCAGCATGGCGCGGGGCGAACAACGCGAATCGGGCGTCAATAAGCGCTTCGCGCCGGGGCTTAATCAATCCGGCGCTGGGGCTGGAGCCGGCTCGGCAGCCCCGTCACTCGCGGTGGCATTATCCGGCGCTGGCGCGATATCGGAGGTCTGCGTGGCAGGCGGTGCTGTTTGCTCAACCACACTATCGCCCGAACTGGTAAAGGTGCCGGCCATAATGGCGAGTGTGAGGCTGGTGACAAAGAAGCCCACCCCCAAAAACCCGGTCAAACGGCCAAGGAACGAGGCAGAACCACGCGCCCCAAACACCGTGTTTGATGCACCGCTACCAAACGCAGCGCCGGCATCGGCGCCTTTGCCGTGCTGCATCAGCACCACGCCAATCAACACCAAAGCAAGTCCCAAGTGAACGACTAAAACCAGCGTATACATCAATCTGACTCTTGTTGCTGCGGGGTATCAGCCCCGCGCTGCTGCAGCGCAAATGGCCGCAAATTCTTCCGCTTTGAGTGACGCCCCGCCAATCAACCCACCATCGACGTCAGGTTGCGCTAGAAGCGCCTGCGCGTTAGCGGCTTTCATGCTGCCCCCGTAAATAATACGCACTTTGTCGGCTGCTTGACCGATATGCCTGGCCAATAGCGCCCGAATGCTCGCGTGTACAGCTTGCGCTTGATCGGCGGTGGCCGTTAGCCCGGTCCCGATCGCCCAAATCGGTTCATACGCAATCACGCCATCGCCCAGTCCCTGCGCACCCAGCCGATCCAACACGCCGGTTATTTGATCAGCCACTAGGCGATCGGTAGCACCCGCTTCGCGCACCTCGAGGCTTTCGCCAACACACAAAATCGGGCGCAGCCCCTGTTCGAGCGCTTGGGCGTAGCGTGCGGCAATGCCGGCTTCTTCTTCATGGTCGAACTGGCGACGCTCAGAATGGCCCAAGATCACATAGCCAACGCCCAAATCGCTGAGCATCTCCGCGGCCACCTCACCCGTGTGGGCACCCGGTGGGGTATCGGCACAATTTTGCGCACCCAAACCTACGTCAGTGCCCGCGAGCGTTTCAGACACGGCCGGCAAATGCACAAAGGGGGGGCAGACCGCCCGCTCTACCGCGGCAAAACCCGCGGTTTGCTCAACCACGGCGTTGGCTAACGCGCGTGCATCGGCCAATCGGCCGTTCATTTTCCAATTACCCACCACCAGTGGCGTGCGCATCATCTATCTAATCCGTATTAAGAGGATGCTGAGGTTACTTGTCGAGGCGGATTGAATCAATCGCTGGTTGTGGCAGACCGCGCGCTGGCAAAGATTTCACTCACCCGCTCGGCAAGCGCTTGGGTGTGTTGCTGCACAACGACCGCATCCTCGCCTTCCACCATTACGCGCAGCACCGGCTCGGTCCCCGAGGGTCGCAACAAAACCCGACCTGTTGCGCCCAAACGGCTCTCAAGCTCGCTCACTGCCTGGCCTACACGCTCATCACTCATCACATCGACGCCACGAGCAATCGGCACATTAATCATATGCTGCGGTAGCTTATCCATGCCCGATGCCGCTGCGCTCAGGGTTTGTCCTTGCTCGATGGCGGCTGCTAGCACTTGCAACGCCGACACCACCCCATCACCGGTGGTCGTGCGGTCTAAACACACAATATGCCCGGATGACTCTCCCCCAAGCAGGCCGTTATGCGCTTGCAGCATCTCGAGTACGTAGCGATCACCCACACGCGCACGCTTAAACGGGATGCTCAACCCGGATAACGCCAGCTCAAGGCCTAGGTTACTCATTTGCGTACCCACCACCGGGCCTTGTAATTGCCCGACGCGTTGGCGAGCGCGCGCAATAATCCACAGCAACTGATCGCCATCAAGCACCGCGCCGGTCTCGTCAACCATTACCACCCGATCGCCATCACCATCCAAGGCAATACCCGCATGGGCGCCGTGCGCTGTAACTAGTGCTTGCAAGCTTTGCGGGTGGGTCGAACCACAGTCGACATTAATATTGAGCCCATCCGGCGAGGTGCCAGAGCGGATAACCCGCGCGCCAAGCTCTTCGAACACCGCTGGGGCGACTTGGTAACCCGCACCGTTGGCGCAGTCCACCACCAACGTCAGGCCCTTGAGGCTAACGCCCGGTACAACCGAGTGTTTACAAAATTCGATGTATCGCCCAGGCGCATCTAATAGCCGACTGGCCTTGCCTAACGCCGCTGAATCAACGGTTTTGAGCGGCTTTTCAAGCTGGGCTTCAATCGCAAGCTCGGCGGCGTCATCGAGCTTAAAGCCATCGGCCGAAAAGAATTTAATGCCATTGTCTTGATGGCCGTTGTGCGAGGCGCTGATGACAATACCGGCGTTGGCGCGCAAGGTTCGCGTTAAATAGGCAATCGCGGGCGTGGGCATGGGACCGAGCAGCTGAATATTCATGCCCGATGCGGACAGCCCTGCCTCAATCGCCGATTCAAACATGTAGTTGGACAACCGCGTGTCCTTGCCAATGAGCACTTTGCCCGAGCCCGCTCGATCGCCGAGCACCTGACCGGCAGCCCAACCTAGCTTGAGCACAAAATCCGCCGTAATCGGTGGGACGCCGACGTGGCCGCGTATACCATCCGTGCCAAAATAACGCTTTGTGCTCATCGCTACGCTTTCCTATCCCTGTTCGAACGGCACCGCATCGGCCGCGCTCATTACATAGTCGGTAAGCCGAACCGCGTCCAGCGTTTCGGCCACATCGTGGGCGCGAATTATTCGTGCGCCGTTACGCGTGGCTAATGCAGCAGCGGCAACGCTACCGGCAAGCCGGTCGGGCATATCGCGGCCTAACACGCGCCCCACCAATGACTTGCGCGACAACCCAGCCAATACCGGCGGGCCCAAATCAGTTAACTGCGAAAGCCCCGCGAGCAAGGCGGCATTGTGCGGATCTGTCTTACCAAAGCCAAATCCGGGGTCGAGTATCAGCTGATTGGAATCGATGCCCGCTTGGCTTGCCGCGGCAATGCGCGAGCGCAAAAACGCCCGCACCTCGCCTACCACGTCGGTGTAATGCGGCCGCTGCTGCATGGTCTGGGGGGTGCCTTGCATATGCATCAAACAAATCGGTAGCCCCGTTTGCTTAGCCGCTTCCAACGCCCCGTCACGGCGCAAAGCCATGACATCGTTAATCAACCCAGCCCCTGCACGCCACGCCGCTAGCATGACCTCAGGCTTGGAGGTATCGACCGACAGCGGCACGTTGACGACTTGGGAGAGCGCTTCTAGAACCGGAATGACGCGTGCCAACTCCTCGGCCACGCTCACGCCTTGTGAACCCGGCCGGGTTGACTCACCACCCACATCAATAATGGCGGCACCGGCGGCTTGCATTGCCAGCGCATGGGCAATAGCCGCATCGGCACCAACAAAATCACCCCCGTCCGAGAAGGAATCGGGGGTGACGTTGAGAATGCCCATTACGCAGGGACGGCTTAAGTCAAGTGCCCGCCCCGCGCAATCCAGCACGCGTTCCATGGCCTAGTGCTCGCTGGCAGGTTTCCCGGCATCGCCGGCGTCTTCGCTCGACGTCGAGCCCTCCGCTGCGTCGCCCTCACCACTCGGGGCCGAGCCCGTTGGCCGGTCATAGTCTTTTGGTGGCCGGGGTGGCCGACCGTTCATAACATCATCAATCTGATCGCGATCAATGGTTTCGTACTTCATCAGCGCATCAGACATGGCATGCAAGATATCGACGTTTTCTTCGAGCACCCGCTTGGCAACCGAGTAGTTCTCTTCAACGATACGACGAACCTCTTCATCAATCGCATGCGCGGTTTCATCCGAAATCGTCTTATGCTGCGTTACCTGATGGCCCAGAAAGACCTCGCCCTCGTCTTCACCGTAGGCCAACGGCCCCATTTTGTCGGACAGACCCCACTTGGTCACCATATTGCGCGCAATTTCAGTCACGCGCTGGATGTCACTTTGCGCACCTGTGGTAACCCGATCGGCGCCAAAGATCATTTCCTCGGCAATACGCCCGCCAAACAAACCACAAATCGAACTATTGAGGCGCTGCTTGGTGTAGCTGTAGCGGTCTTCTTCGGGCAAAAACATGGTTACGCCTAAGGCCCGACCACGCGGAATGATTGTCACCTTATGCACCGGATCATGCTCAACAACCTTTAGCCCAACGATGGCATGGCCGGCTTCGTGATAGGCCGTGAGACGCTTTTCATCCTCACTCATGACCATGGACTTGCGCTCAGCGCCCATCATGATTTTATCTTTAGCGTCTTCAAAATCTTGCTGATCAACCACCCGCTTGTTACGGCGAGCAGCGTACAACGCCGCCTCATTGACCAAGTTGGCCAAGTCCGCACCCGAAAAACCCGGGCAACCGCGCGCAATCGTTCGCGCATCGATGTCGTCCGCCAGCGGTGTTTTGTTCATGTGCACTTTTAAAATCTGCTCTCGCCCGCGCACATCCGGCAATGGCACCACGACTTGGCGATCAAATCGGCCTGGGCGCAGCAACGCAGGGTCGAGCACATCAGGCCGGTTGGTGGCTGCGATAACAATCACCCCTTCACTGCCCTCAAAGCCGTCCATTTCGACGAGCATTTGGTTGAGCGTTTGCTCACGCTCATCGTGGCCGCCGCCTAGTCCTGCACCACGCTGGCGCCCCACCGCATCAAGCTCATCAATAAAGATAATGCAGGGAGCCTGCTTTTTGGCTTGGGCAAACATATCGCGCACTCGCGAGGCACCCACACCAACAAACATTTCCACAAAATCTGAGCCCGAAATGCTGAAAAATGGCACGCGCGCTTCGCCGGCAATCGCCTTGGCGAGCAGCGTCTTACCCGTACCCGGTGGGCCCACCATCAGCACGCCGCGCGGAATGCTGCCGCCAAGGCGCTGAAACTTGGATGGATCGCGCAAAAACTCAACCAGCTCAACCACATCTTGCTTGGCTTCTTCGACACCAGCGACGTCTTTAAAGGTGACCTTGACCTGTTCATCCGACATCATTTTGGCGCGGCTTTTACCGAATGACATGGCCCCGCGGCCACCGCCACCGCCTTGCATTTGCCGCATGAAGTAGATCCACACACCAATAAGCAACAGGAAGGGGAACCAGGAAATTATGATCTGCATCAACATGCTGCGCCCTTCTGGGGCTTCGGCGCGAATGTTGACGCCGCTATCCATCAGCTGACCAATGAGCGCGTTGTTATCGGTCTCAGGGCTATACGTGCTGAAGTTCGACCCATCCGAGCGTGTTCCACGAATGACCGGACCTTTCATGGTGACCGACTCAATACGGCCGGTTTCCACTTCACCCAAGAACTGCGAATACGGCAATTCTTGCGTGGTTGTGCCCTGATTTTGGAAGTTACTAAAGACCGACATCAGCACAACAGCGATGACGACCCAAAGGATTAGATTTTTGGCCATGTCGTTCAAAATGGCTTACCTCAAAACGTAGTGTTATGGATCTAGCCTACTATGCCCGAAAGCCACGGGCTAGCAGATAGACTTCTCGACTGCGATCGCGCGATGCCTCGGGCTTACGACTTTGAACCCGATCAAACTGTTGTCGCATTGATGCCAGTAGCGCATCAAAGCCTTGTCCTTGAAATACTTTGACCAACAGCCCACCACCGGGGTTCAAGCGCGCCTGGCAAAAATCTAGGGCAAGCTCAGCGAGCAACATGGCGCGTGGCTGATCGACTGCCTTATGTCCTGAGAGATTGGGGGCCATGTCGGATAATACAAGGTCTACCCCTTCACCTGCGAGCAATTGATCTAGCTGCGACAGGCCCGCATCGTCGCTAAAGTCGGCTTGAACAAACTGCACACCGGCCAGCGCATCCATGGCGAGTAGATCAATCGCAATGACCTGACCCCGCGTACCCACACGAGCGGCGGCATACTCACTCCAGCCACCCGGCGCGGCGCCCAAATCAACCACGCGTTGCCCCGGCTGCAACAGCCCATCGCGCTGGTCAATTTCTTCTAATTTAAACGCCGCCCGCGAGCGTAAGCCCCGACGTTGCGCTTCACGCACGAACACGTCACTAAAGTGCTCTTTGAGCCAACGCTGGCTCGTTCGACTACGCCCCACTGGGCTAGTCCTGTTGGCCGGTCAGACGGTTCACCGCGCGACGCGTTCGAAACGCTAACCAGCCGCCAGCACCAAATCCCGTGGCAGCCAGCAAACCCAGCTCCACCCAATGCCCAGCGTCTAAGCGCCACACCACAAGCAACACCCCAATGGCCAACCCAATGACGATCGCCAACTCAAGCTTCACCGCATCAAGCGGCTGGCTGGGGTTATTCGTAGCGGACCTCGACGATTTCATACGCACGCTGGCCTCCAGGGGCTTGAACCTCAACGACCTCGCCCTCTTCTTTGCCAATGAGTGCCCGGGCAATAGGAGATTGCACCGAAATACGGCCGGATTTGATATCCGCCTCATCCTCACCAACAATTTGATACGTCTTCTCGGTGCCATCGCTTTCGTCAGCCAGCACCACTGTTGTTCCAAACACGACTTTGCCAGTCGCCGGCAAGGTGGTGACGTCAATCACCTGCGCGTTCGATAGTTTGGATTCAATTTCCGCGATACGCCCTTCGATAAAACCTTGCTGCTCTCTGGCGGCGTGATATTCGGCATTTTCTTTAAGATCGCCGTGCGCACGCGCCTCGGCAATGGCTTTAATAACCTTGGGGCGATCCTCGCCTTTAAGCCGATTGAGCTCATCACGAAGCTGCTCGGCACCCCGAACAGTCAGCGGTGTCTTGCTCATGCCCTTGCCTCCTTATGCAAATCTTGGAGCGAGCGCACATCCGTTGCCTCTAAATAGTCCAGGGCCTGACAGGTCGCCCGAGCCCCCGCCAGTGTTGTGGTATAGCAAACTTTTTGATGCAGCGCTTCACGGCGAATGGAAAACGAGTCGGCGATGGCTTGTCGCCCCTCGGTGGTGTTGATGATTAATGCGATTTCAGCATTTTTAATGGCATCAACAATATGCGGCCGGCCTTCCGCGACTTTATTAATAAAGCCACACTCAATGGCATTGTCACGCAAAACCGCCGCTGTACCCGCGGTCGCCACCAATTCAAAGCCATGACGAACTAAATCGCGGGCAATGCCAGCGATTGCTGGTTTATCCGCATCACGCACGCTAATAAAGACTCGTCCACCGGTCGGCAGTTCAACACCCGCCGCCAATTGTGACTTGGCATACGCTTCGCCAAAAGTATAGCCAATGCCCATGACCTCGCCGGTTGATTTCATCTCGGGGCCCAAAATGGGATCAACGCCGGGGAATTTAATAAACGGAAACACCGCTTCTTTCACCGAGTAACTGCTGGGTACCACCTCGCGGGTGTAACCCTGTTCAGCCAGTGTCTTACCAACCATGCAGCGCGCGGCAATCTTCGCCAGCGCGATGCCCGCGGCTTTAGACACAAAAGGCACGGTTCGAGAGGCGCGTGGATTGACTTCGATGACATAAATCGCATCGCCTTTGACCGCGAACTGCGCATTCATCAAGCCCACAACGCCCAGACGCAGGGCCATTTCACGCATTTGTGCGCGTAATCGATCGCTGACTTGGGGCGAGAGGCTATACGGCGGCAGCGAGCAGGCCGAATCACCGGAGTGCACACCGGCTTGCTCAATGTGCTCCATGATCCCGCCGATCAGCACGTCTTTGCCATCACAAATGGCATCGACATCAACCTCAATGGCGTCATCCAAAAAGCGATCTAGGAGCACGGGCGATTCATTCGAGACTTTAACCGCCTCGTTCATGTACTGCGCCAGCTCGGATTCTTGGTAGACGATCTCCATCGCCCGACCGCCCAGTACATAGGATGGTCGCACCACCAATGGATAACCAATTTCATTGGCTAGGCGAAAGGCCTGCTCGGCACTGCTAGCGGTGCGGTTGGGGGGTTGCTCAAGACCCGCGGCGCTAATCAGTCCCTGAAAACGCTCACGGTCTTCGGCCAAGTCAATCGAGTCAGGCGTCGTGCCAATGATGGGGGCACCAAACGCTTCGAGATCTCGGGCCAGCTTAAGCGGGGTCTGACCGCCGTACTGAATCACAATGCCTTCGGGCTGCTCAGTTTCAACAATTTCTAAAACATCTTCCAAGGTCAGGGGCTCAAAGTAGAGCCGGTCTGAGGTGTCGTAGTCGGTTGAAACCGTCTCGGGGTTGCAGTTGACCATGATGGTCTCGAACCCATCTTCACGCAGCGCCAGCGCGGCATGCACGCAGCAGTAGTCAAACTCAATGCCTTGACCAATGCGATTCGGGCCACCGCCAAGAATCATTACCTTACGCCGGTCGCTCGGCGCGGCCTCGTCCTCTTGTTCGTAGGTTGAGTAGAGATAGGCCGTTGCCGTGCCAAATTCAGCCGCACAGGAGTCAACCCGCTTGTATACCGGCCGTACTCCCAGCCCACGGCGATGCAAGCGCACCGCGTGCTCATCGCAGCCAATGAGTCGGCCAATGCGCGCATCAGAAAAGCCACAGCGTTTGAGCGCACGCATCGCCTGGGCATCAAGCGTATCCAGCGATTGCCCCATCAAAGCCTGCTCACGAGCAACCAAATCACCGATTTGCGCCAAAAACCAAGGATCAATCCAAGTATGCCCAAATAGATCATCTAGGCTTAAGCCGTGACGAAACCCATCAGCAACCCAGAGCAGGCGCTCCGGCCCGGGCAAACGCAACTCCTGAGTGACCTGGGTGGCGGCATCAGTGCGTGCGTGATCAGCCCGCGGGTCAAGACCCTCCAGCCCATTTTCAAGTCCGCGCAGCGCTTTTTGTAAGGATTCCTGAAAGGTTCGGCCAATCGCCATCACCTCGCCAACCGACTTCATTTGCGTTGTTAGCACCGGCTTGGTGCGCATGAACTTCTCAAACGTAAAGCGCGGAATTTTGGTGACGACATAATCAATGCTGGGCTCAAAGGAGGCCGGCGTTAGGCCACCGGTGATCTCGTTGCGCAGCTCATCCAGGGTGTAGCCCACCGCAAGCTTGGCCGCCACTTTGGCAATGGGAAACCCGGTCGCCTTAGAGGCGAGCGCTGATGAGCGCGACACACGGGGGTTCATCTCGATAACCACCAAACGGCCATTATCTGGATTAATCGCAAATTGAACGTTGGAGCCACCGGTTTCGACACCAATTTCGCGCAACACCGCCAACGAGGCATCGCGCATGATTTGATATTCTTTGTCGGTCAGCGTTTGCGCCGGCGCCACGGTAATCGAGTCCCCCGTGTGCACGCCCATCGGATCGAGGTTTTCAATCGCACAAATAATGATGCCGTTATCGGCACGATCACGAACCACCTCCATCTCAAACTCTTTCCAACCAAGCACAGACTCTTCGATGAGCAGCTCATTGGTTGGGGATAAGTCGAGACCGCGGTCGCAAATCTCGGCAAACTCCTCGGCGTTGTAAGCGATTCCGCCACCGCTGCCACCCAGCGTAAACGAGGGCCGAATAATCGTTGGAAAGCCGATTTCGCGCTGTGCTGCGTTCGCCTCTTCCATGCTGTGAGCCACCCGCGCGGCGGGGGTCTCAAGATCAATACGCGCCATGGCTTGGCGAAAGGCCTCACGATCTTCGGCCATATCAATAGCGGCTTTGCTGGCACCAATCATCTCGACGCCATACTCCGCCAGCACCCCGTGACGGTCTAAATCGAGCGCACAGTTAAGCGCTGTTTGCCCGCCCATCGTGGGCAGCACCGCATCCGGGCGTTCGCGCTCGATGATGCTGGCAACCACTCGCCACTCAATCGGTTCGATATACACCGCGTCCGCCATTTCCGGGTCGGTCATAATCGTTGCCGGATTGGAATTGACTAAGATGACGCGATATCCCTCCTCACGCAGCGCTTTACATGCTTGCGCGCCAGAGTAATCAAACTCACAGGCCTGACCGATCACAATCGGCCCGGCGCCAATAATCAGGATGCTTTTTAAATCAGTGCGCTTTGGCATGGTCGGGTAATCACCTGCTAGGTCAAGCCGCGGGTTTGTGCGCGGCCATCAACTCGACAAAATGGGCAAATAAGGGCGAGACATCGTGCGGACCGGGGCTCGCTTCGGGGTGGCCTTGAAAACTAAACGCCGGGCGATCGGTTAAATGAATCCCCTGCAGCGATTGATCAAATAACGAGCGATGAATCACTTTGACGTTATCGGGCAGCGTTTGGGCGTCAATAGCAAAACCGTGGTTTTGGCTTGAAATCATGACCCGCGCGGCGTCCACATCGAGCACCGGGTGGTTGGCGCCATGATGACCAAACTTCATTTTAAGACTTTGCGCGCCCGCGGCTAACCCGAGTATTTGGTGCCCCAAACAAATACCAAACACGGGTATGCCCGAAGCTAATAGCTGCTGCGTTGCCGCAATCGCGTAATCGAGCGGCTCAGGATCGCCTGGGCCATTCGACAAAAACACCCCATTGGGATTGAGGGCGAGCACCTCATCAGCGGTGGTCTGCGCAGGAACCACGGTGACCCGACAACCGCTATCGACCAAGCGACGCAGGATATTGCGCTTTACGCCAAAGTCATAGGCGACGACATGCCAAGGCAAGTCCGCATCGGCGCTTGCGGCAGGCTCTTGCTCACCGCGCTCAAGGGCCCAACTGCCCAAACGCCATTCATAGGATTGCTGGGTCGTGACGGCTTTGACCAAATCGCGCCCGGTTAGCTCAGGATGCGCGCAGGCCGCGGCAACGGCTTGATCCGCATCGGGTTGGCCACCTGAGATAATGCAGCCGCGCTGCGCGCCTTTTTCGCGCAGTACCCGAGTCAGCCGTCGGGTATCAATGTCCGCGATACCCACGACTCCATGCCGGGCTAAATAATCGGGTAAGTCTTCTTGCGCGCGCCAGCTACTCATTCGAATCGGCGTGTCACGCACGATAAGCCCGGATAACTGCGGACCATCCGCCTCTTCATCCAGGGCATTAACACCGGTGTTACCGATGTGCGGATAGGTCAGCGTCACCATCTGGCCGAAATACGACGGGTCGGTGCAAATCTCTTGGTAGCCGGTCATGGCGGTGTTAAAGCAAACTTCGCCTGCGCTTTGGCCGCGAGCCCCTAACGCCGTGCCATAAAAAATTGAGCCATCCTCGAGCGCCAATATCGCCGTGTCGGTCACACTTTAACCCTCATCTGCTCGCAAAAACGGGAGGGATCCGCAGAACCCTCCCGCCGAGTAAAACAATGCGCGAAGTTTACGCCCGCCCCCGGAATGTGTCCAATACAACCGCCCGCCTCGCGCGGGACCACCGCCCTTGCATCGAACCGGCTCAAGGGGATACCTTTATCGCCTTTGACTGCCGTCCGGCGGTCCTCGATCCGGTTCACGCAATCATGAATGCGCTTTCTTTGCGCCAACTCAACAAAACCTATGCTGGCGGCGTCACGGCACTTCAAGATATTGATCTAGAAGTCCCGCCTGGCGACTTTTTTGGGTTACTCGGTCCCAATGGAGCCGGCAAAACCACCATCATTGGCATCATTGCCTCTTTAGTACGCCCCACGAGCGGCCGCGTCGAGGTATTCGGTCACGATATTTTGACCGATGCTTGGCAAGCCAAATCGAATATCGGTCTGGTTCCCCAGGAGTTTAATTTCAATCAGTTCGAGACGGTGAGCCAAATTGTGCTCAACCAAGCCGGCTATTACGGAATTGATCGGCGAACTGCCTTGGAGCGCGCCGAGCGCTATTTGCGCGAGCTCGACCTGTGGGGCAAGCGCGATGCGAATTCACGCGAGCTCTCCGGCGGCATGAAGCGCCGCCTCATGATCGCGCGGGCACTGATTCATGAGCCGCAAGTGCTCATTTTGGATGAACCCACAGCGGGCGTTGATATCGAACTGAGACGCTCAATGTGGGATTTTTTACGCGGCATGAATGAGCGCGGCACGACCATCATTCTGACCACGCATTACCTGGAAGAAGCCGAGTCGCTGTGCCGCAACATTGGCATTATTGATGGCGGCCGAATTATCGAAAACACCGATATGCGCTCGCTGTTAGCCAAACTGAAAAGTCAGAGTTTTATTCTCGACATCGCCGGGTCAGTCAGCGACTTCCCCACACTCAGCGAATTTCATGCGGTGCCCGTGGGCGAGCGGACCATGGAAGTGGAAGTGTATGGCGATCAAACCTTGAGCCACTTATTTGCCCAACTTAATGCCGCGGGAGTCGACGTCACCAGTATGAAGAACAAATCCAACCGGCTTGAGGAATTGTTTGTTCGTATGCTTGATAATCGCGCGCAAAAAACCACGCCAAGGACTCGCTAAATGGCATCGCTCTATCCAGCTTACCCTCGGCAAACATTCATTGCCCTACGCACACTGGTGTGGAAAGAAACGCATCGGTACTTGCGCATTTGGGTACAAACGCTGGTTCCGCCGGCGATTACTATGTCTTTATATTTTATTATTTTTGGCAGTTTGATTGGTTCACGCGTTGGACCGATGGATGGCTATAGTTTTATGGAGTTTATTGCGCCGGGGATCATCATGATCGCGGTCATTACTAACTCCTATACCAACGTGGTGTCTTCGTTTTTTGGTGCCAAATTCCAACGCCATATCGAAGAGCTGCTGGTTTCACCCACACCCAACTACGTCATCTTGGCTGGCTATATCGCCGGCGGTGTCGGTCGCGGGCTGTTTACCGGATTAATTGTCACCATTATTGCCAGCTTCTTCGCTGATTTACGTATTCATAGCATCCCCATCACGGTATCAGTGGTGTTCTTAACCGCTGTGCTGTTCTCGCTGGGGGGATTTATTAACGGGGTCTTTGCCAAGAAGTTTGATGACATTGCGATCGTGCCCACGTTTATTCTCACGCCGCTAACCTACTTAGGCGGGGTGTTTTACTCCATATCGCTACTGCCTGAATTTTGGCAAAAACTCTCGCTCGCAAACCCGATTTTATATATGGTCAATGCCTTTCGTTACGGCATACTCGGTAGCTCAGACATTCCGCTAGGCATTGCCTACACCCTCATTATCGGGTTTATTACAGCCGGCACGTTGCTGAGCCTGTGGTTACTCAACCGCGGCACCGGCCTGCGCAGCTGAGCGGGATACCTCATTGATGACTATGAACCTTGAACAAACGCCGCTGCTCACCGATCTCTAAGAGCTAACCATGCTGCAGGCCTATTACGAGCATGACATGACCGAAGAGGCCGTGTTTGAGCTTTTTATGCGGCGCTCGCCGCAGCGGGGCTTTTTTGTTGCCGCCGGCCTTGAGCAAGGTCTGGAATGGCTCAGCCAGCTTGAGTTCGGCCCAAGCGAGCTTGAGTGGATGCAACACACTGGGCTTTTTTCGAATGCCTTTATCGAGCGCATGCAACGCTTTCGATTTACCGGCGAAGTTCGCGCGCTACCCGAGGGCAGCGTGTTTTTTGCCGAAGAGCCGCTCGTTCAAATTGTCGCGCCGTTACCCGAAGCTCAATTCATTGAGTCACGGCTAATGAACATTCTGCACTATCAAACGCTCATCGCTAGCAAAGCCGCTCGCTGCACGCTGGCCGCCAACGGTACGCCTGTTATCGATTTTGGTATGCGCCGCGCACACGGTGGCGAAGCGGGCTTGTGGGCAGCACGGGCATGCTACATGGCAGGATTTAGCGCCACAGCCACTTGCTTGAGCAGTGCTCGCTATAATATCCCGGCTTCCGGGACGATGGCCCATGCCTTTATTTTAGCCCACGACAGTGAGGCCGAGGCATTCGAGCGTTTTGCGCGTAGTCATCCAGACAATGTAGTGCTGCTCATTGATACCTATGATGTAAAACGCGGTGCGCAACGCGTTGTCGAGGTGGCCCAGTCGCTTGCTGCAGAGGGCTTGCAGGTGCATGGGGTACGCATCGACAGCGGTGACTTAGCAGCCAACGCCAAAATTGCCCGCGACATCCTCGACCGCGGTGGTTTGACGAAAACCCGCATCATTGTCAGTGGTGGTTTAGACGAGTATCGCCTTGAGACCCTAATGGCTGAGGGTGCCCCCATCGATGGTGTGGGCGTGGGGTCAAATGTCGATACCTCGGCGGACTCACCGTTTCTCGATTCAGCTTATAAGCTACATTATTTTCGCGATCGCCCGCGCGGTAAGCATGCCGAGGGTAAAACCGATCTGCCTGGGCGCAAACAAGTCTTTCGGCACTACGATGCCGATGGGCTGTTAAGCGAGGACACACTGGGTTTGCTGGACGAGAATTTGGAAGGCGACGCCCTACTCGAACCGGTCATGCGTGATGGCAAGCGTTTAAAAATGCCGGCCAGTGGTGATCTTGACTGCGCTCGGGCGCGATGTGAAAAAGCGCTGGCAACATTACCCGCGCCGTTGAAGCAATTGCGTACGCCCGGTCAACACCGCGTGAGCCTTTCGCCGCAATTAAAGGCCCTGCGCGAGGAACTCGCGCAGTCCTATCGCTAACGCGGCTCGATTAATCGACGCGCAGCTCTTCGAGTGATCGACCCGAGGTTTCCCAGTCTTTCACCCACGCTGGCTTACGGCCCCGGCCAGACCACGTCATGCTGGCATCGCTAGGGTGTTGAAAGCGCACTTTCGCTTTCGCACGAACTTTGCCCGATTGTCCTGTCACCAAGTCGCTCAGGGTAAAGCCATAACGCTCGGCAACTTGTTTGAGCTCCTGCTGCGCTTTTTTGGCATCCTCCTTGCGCCGACCGTTGATTTCCTTATCGATATCTTTTTTCAGCGCATTAAGCTGCTGGGTCGTATAATTGGAGAGATCCATAATTTCCTCTTGATAATTAAGTTAAATGCTTATTTAAGCCTTTATAATATAATCCATTACCTGTTGAGAAAACAAACTCAATTCACAAAATAAGCGATCAATCATGATGTTTAGTTTGATTGCTGAGGACTGTCGATAATGTCATCTGCGCTGTCTGCAACACCGGCCGTTTTAACCATCGAACTCGAGCCCAGTGCCATTATGCAATCACGCCCACCCGAGCCACTCAGCCGTGATAGCGCTGATCTGCTCGCTGGGCCCATTGCGGATGACCTGCGCCGAATCGTGGGTGAATCAGTCGCGGATGCCGGATTGATCTTTCCGGCCGCGCTGTATGACCTCACTGAATTACTGCAACCCGGATTACCAATGGTTGAAGCGTTATTGGATATTTACCGAGGCAGCCTGCGCGGTGGGCCTTTCCAGCCCCAACTGCTCGCCATTGGAAGCGCCGGTGGGCGTTTTCCGCAGGCTTCTATTGCGCCACAACGTGCATTAGGTTCAGGGCCACTTTTAGCCTTACCATTTGCCTTGGTCGCACCCGGTGAACAGCTTGATCCAATTCGCCAAACCATCGAAAGCGTTTTGCTTGAAAAAGGTCGCGCTAGCCTTGCTACTGATCGGGCGGTCAGGCAATTAATGGGGGTCGAACCCGTGCATTTGAGTTATGCGACTTTTCACGACCTCTCGGCGTTAATGAAAGTTCAACTCGAACATGCGGAATTAGGGGGACTTTGGCAGCTCATTGAAGCGGCTTTATATCAGCCTGATGAAATCCATGTGGTGGATTTAGAACCGGGCAATCGCTTTATTGGCTACGCTGGCGAAGTGTGGACACCGTGGCTAACATTCGATGGCCTAGCCCAAAAACAACAAACCAACTCGGCTGACACGCAAGCTCAGTACGCGCAATGGGCGCAAGCCCAACGACAAACAATGGCGGGGCTGGCCAGTCACGGCATCGGCCTACACATTGTCGAGCCGCTCACGGGGGTTTATGCACAAGAGGCCGAAGTGGCCTTGAGCATTGCCAAAGCGCATCACTTGGATGATCAAATACCCTGGTATCGCGAGACCATCGTCGCACCGGATGGCGAGCACGACACAGCCGTTGTGACGCTCACCGAGCATCTCACCAACGCGCTAGGAACCATCGCATACACCGCTTTGGTGCAAGCGCCCGACGGGACATTGCTGGGGTTAGTGAATGACTACCCAACGCAAGCGCATGGCATCGATGCCATTGTCGAACACTGGCAAGCCCAAGCCGGCGCAACCGGTGCGACTTTTCATATCGAGCGCCCGGGCAATATCACCGCCAGCGGCGAACCGGCCCACTTACAGCCATGGCTTGAGTACCAAGGGCAAGCATAACCCTTAGGGATTCAGTAGGGTCCAAGCCCACTCACCCGCTTGGCCGCGGTAATAGCGCTCGCGGTCGTGCAAGCGGCCATCACGACCATGCCAAAACTCGATCATGTCAGGGCGTACACGAAACCCCGTCCAATGGGGCGGTCGTGGAATAGGTGAATCACCAAACCGGGCCTCGACCGCTTCAACTTGGGCATCAAAATCAACGCGCTCGGCCAGTGGTTCCGACTGCTGCGACGCCCATGCACCAATTTGGCTCAAACGCGGTCGGGTCGCAAAATACGCGTCAGCCTGCGCATCACTGACTGTTTGCACGGCGCCTTCTACGAGCACTTGGCGGCTTAATGGCGCCCAAAAAAACGTTAACGCCGCACGCGCATTGGCCTGTAACTGCTGGCCTTTACGGCTACGCATGTTGGTATAAAAGACAAAACCCTCGTAATCAATGGCCTTTAGCAATACCGTGCGCGCGCTGGGCCGGCCATCGGCACTGGCCGTTGCCAAGGTCATGGCCGTTGGTTCATCGATGCGCTCGTGGGCGCGAGCGGCGTCTAGCCACTCAATAAACCGATCGATCGCGACCGTATAATACTCTTCACTCACGTCGCGTTATCTCCTTTTTGGGGCTCAACCTCGAGGGTCAGTCCATCGACATCAATAATCCGAACGGCATCGCCAGGCACTAATGGGCTTTGCGTGCTGGCCTGCCAGTTTTCGCCCTCAACACGAACCCGCAATGTCGGCTCGGTGCGAATCACCTCACCCTCGGCGCCGCGCATATGCGCAAGCCCCGCCACACCGCGACGCCGAAAGGCCCGCAATGCCAAAGTGGCCGTGCCTAAAAATATCACTAAGCTTGCCGCGGTTACGCCAGCGACCAATAACATCGACAGCTCAAAGCCGGGGCCTTCGGTGTCGAACAGCAATAACGACCCCAAACCAAAGGCTAAAACGCCCCCCACGCCTAAGGCACCAAACGACGGCACCAGCGCCTCGGCGAGCATAAATAGAATGCCCAACGCCACCAGCCCCAACCCAGCCAAATTAATTGGCAAAGCCTGCAAGGCAAATAGCGCAAGTAATAGCGCAATGCCCCCAATGACACCGGGTACGAGTGCGCCGGGGTTAGCGAGCTCAAAAATAAGCCCATAGATGCCAATGAGCAATAAAATATAGGCCACATTCGGATTGGTAATGGTAGCAAGCAAATCATGCCGCCAATTCGGCGGGCGATCATCAATAACAGCCTGCGCCTCAAGCCCAATATCCATCGCAGCTACCTGCTTCAACAACGCTGGCATGCTCGGTGCCACCTGATCAATCACGCCTCGCTCTAACGCAGCTTGCGCCGATAAGCTGACTGACTCGCGCACCGCTTGTTCAGCCCAATCGGCATTGCGTCCGCGCAACTCCGCCAAAGAACGGATATAGGCCACCGCATCATTCACCATTTTGCGCTCACTCGCGCTTTTTTCAGCCGCATCATCGACGGTTTCTTGCGCGTCGCCTTGGCTGTCAGCCTCGGGCGTAGGTTGCGAGTCGGACTGACCCGGCAAGCCGCCACCGCCCACGCGTACCGGTGTTGCCGCCCCTAAATTCGTGCCAGGCGCCATGACCGCAACATCGGTTGCGTACAAGATATAAGTGCCCGCGCTCGCCGCCCGCGCACCCGCTGGTGAGACATAACCAATCACCGGTACAGGTGAGCCAAGGATTGCTTGCACAATATCGCGCATCGACTGATCAAGCCCACCCGGCGTATCCAGGCGAATCACAACGGCTTGCGCCTGCTCATCGGCGGCTTGTTCAAGCCCATCAATCAGGTAATTGGCGCTGGCCGGACCGATCGGCCCATCAACGGTGAGTTGATGAACGCTTTGGGCAAAGGCTGGCAGCGTTGTAAGACAAAGCAAAAGCGTGGCAGCAAGGTATTTCATACCCGTTGAGATCACCACGCCAAGGCTTGGGTTCCCACTAAGCCTCGAGTGCGGCAACGATGCGCTGGCGTACTGCGTCGATATCACCCCGGCCATCAATACACACATAGCGCGGCGCGTCAGCATCGCCCTGGCTGGCTAAGCGTCGATAGTAATCAACTAAGGGTCGGGTTTGTTCGTGATAAACCGCCAGCCGCTGACGAACAGTCTCTTCGCGATCGTCATCGCGTTGCACCAATGCCTCGCCGGTCACATCGTCTTGGCCGGCGACTTTTGGCGGCGCATTGTCAATGTGGTAAACCCGCCCAGACCCGGGGTGGCAGCGCCGGCCGGCCATGCGCGCAACGATATCCTCGTCATCAACCTCGAGCTCAACCACCGCATCAATAGGAACCCCAGCTTCTCGCAACGCATCGGCCTGAGCGATGGTGCGCGGAAAGCCGTCAAACAAAAAACCATTGGCGCAATCCGGCTGTTGAATGCGGTCTTTAACCAGCCCAATAATAATGTCGTCAGACACCAGCTCACCGGCGTCCATCACCGCTTTCGCTGCCAAGCCCAGCTCAGTGCCCGCCTTAACCGCCGCGCGCAGCATATCGCCTGTGGATATTTGTGGGACACCATACGTATCGCACAGCCCAGCCGCTTGTGTTCCCTTGCCCGCTCCTGGCGGGCCAAGAAGTATCATTCGCATGGCCCCTATCCTCCTAGTCCGGCATTTATAATTGAAGCGCTTTTAGTCTACCCCGCAAATCAAGCACATACACCCTATCGCCAATGACCAGCGGTGCGGCCGTTATTTGCGCATTGCTAACCTTGTATCGCGCTTGCAACTGCCCATCCGCAGGATCAACCCAATACACATGGCCATCATCCCCGGCGACAATCACATAGTGGTCGCTGCGCACCGGCGCGCTTAACGCCACACCTGCCAGTGCATCCAAACGCCAAACCGACGCGCCATTGCTGCGGTCAACGGCCCATAACTGCCCTTGCGCATCGGTGGCATAGACATTGTTGGCGTCCACCGCGATCCCACCAATAACCGAAATATCTCGTGCCCAGGCAATTTGGCCATTACCCAAACTCAGGCCGGTCAGTCGTCCTTGGTAAGTCCCGGCAAATAAATCCCCACGATCAACCACTGGGTCGGCATCCAGATCGACCATACGCTCTAAGTCAGTACGTCCTTGCGGCACCGCAATGGTTGCTTCCCACACCGGTTCACCCGACTCGAGATTTAATGCACTCACCCGGCCGTTATCAAACCCAGCAACCACACCCCCTGGCACCAAAACAGGGGCTGAGTGCCCGCGCAAACTCAGTGCCGGGACGCTGCGGCTATAGAGCCACTGTTGGGCGCCATCGCGGCTGGATAGGGCAAATACACGGCCATCACCGGTGCGCACCACGACTTGGCCCTGGCCGATCGCTGGCGGCGCGAGTATTTCGCTGCTCACCGACTCACGCCAGCGTAATTCGCCCTGCTGTGTACCAAGCGCGATTACCTCACCATTCACCGTGCCCACAACAACCAAGGACTCGGTTGCGCTGGGACCACCAGAAATATCAACCTTTAGGGATTGCTCCCAGATAATTTCGCCGTTTTCGCGGTTAATGGCAGTGACTTGACCATCCGCTGAGGCGGTATACAGGCGCGTGCCAACCTGACTGATTTCAAGCCGGTGGTAGGGCAGCTCGGCCCGACCTACCCGAGTTGACCAATCCTCAGTCACGGTTAACGCCGGCGCCTCAATCGTCACCGCAGGGGCAGGTTGGGCACCGGTCAAACCACCGCCGCCCAGACTACAGCCAGCTAGCAGCAAAAGCCCTGGCAGCACCCATAGCGATCGAGCGTGTTTGATCATCATGAGGTCTCCTCAACGGTGGCGCCTAAATCAAACAACTTCACTTCAACCAGCGCGCGTCGCTGGCCAGCTGATCGTTGTAGCGCCGCGCGATAAGCACTAATCGCCGCTTCGCGATCACCCCTTGCGGCCTGCAAGTCACCGATGAGCTCTTGGTACCGAGCAGCCAAGGGTCCAGATGCCGGGGGCTCAAGCAGCGTTAAAGCGGCCTGATTGTCACCAGCGGCCATTAGGGCTTCAGCCTGACGTAGCCGAGCAACCGCTGCCATGGGACTTTGCGGTTGCGAGCGGGTAATCCATGCCAACAGGTCGGCGGCTTGTTGTGGCTGATTCTCTGCCATTTCCGCACTCGCCACCGCGAGACTGGCCAAAACCGTATAGGGGCTTTGCGCATAGGTATCTTGGAGCTGCTTGGTGCGATTAATCGCCACCTCACGATCGGCCCTATTGAGCGCGCCCATCACCGCTTGGTAGTCCGCCGCCGCATTGGCTGCCTGACGTGCTTGCCAGCTGCCCCACTGTTGCCAGCCCAGCACCGAAGCAATACCCAGCACAGCGGCGATAATGACCACCCGGCCATTGCGTTGCCACCAAACCTTTAGCGCCTCGAGTTGTTCTTCATCTTCATATGCCACGATCTAGGTCCTATGCACTTAGCGTGAATCAAACGACGAGAGTACCGCTGGAAGGCGGTCGATGGCCACCGTGTACTGCTCGGTCTCCCCACGCAGGTCTTTAATATTAATCTCGCCCGCGGCTGCCTCACTCGGGCCCAAAATCAGGGCGAATGCCGCGCCGCTTCGATCGGCCCGGCGCAGCTGGCTTTTCATTGAGCCACCGCCCATATTCACCTGCACGCGCAATGTGGGCATTTGCGTACGCAACGACTCAGCAATCGCCAAAGCGTTTTGCGCCAATGTCGGCTCCGTCATAATGAGATACGCCTGCGTCGTTGTCTTGTCGGGCACGCTCCCGGCCGCTTCGACCAACGAAACTAAGCGCTCGATGCCAGCGGCAAAACCAATCGCCGGGGTTGCACGACCGCCCATCATCTCCACGAGCGCATCGTAGCGCCCCCCAGCCAGTACAGTACCTTGCGCGCCCAAATGCTCGCTCACCCACTCAAATACGGTGCTGCCATAATAATCCAAGCCTCGAACCAATCTTGAATTCACCCGATAGGCTTGCCCGGTGGCCTCCAGCATGGCCCGGACAGCAGTAAAATGGGCTTGGGCCTCAGCGTCCATGTAATCGAGCAAATCCGGCGCGCTGGCGATCACTTCAGCCATCGCGGGGTTTTTACTATCCAAGATACGCAGTGGGTTGCTGTGCAGACGTCGACGGGCATCGTCATCTAAGTGCTCAGCGTGCGCTTGAAAATGCTTGATCAAATCGTCTCGATACCGCGCGCGCGTCTCTGAGGTGCCTAAATTGTTGATTTCAAGCGTGACATCGCGAAGACCTAGGGCGCGCAAAATGCGCCCGGATAATAGAATCAGCTCAGCATCCACATCCGGACCCGGCACCCCAAAGGCTTCAGCGCCGACTTGATGAAACTGCCGATAACGCCCTTTTTGCGGTCTTTCATGTCGAAACATCGGCCCGGCATACCACAGCCGAGGCTGAGCGTTATGCAACAACCCCCGCTGTAGGGCTGCACGCACACAACCGGCGGTGCCTTCCGGACGCAAAGTCAGGCTATCGCCATTACGGTCGGTGAAGGTATACATCTCCTTTTCGACAATGTCAGTGACTTCACCGATGGAGCGGGAGAACAAAGCCGTTTTCTCAACAATCGGCAGTCGAATTTCGTCAAAACCGTAGCGCTCGAGCTCATGCCGAAAGGTTTGCTCGACAAATTGCCATGCCGGACTTTCATCCGGCAGCACGTCGCTAAATCCACGAATATTTTGAATCGAGATAGTCAATGTCTTTCCGTGATTGCTTTGTAGGGGGTCAACCTACGATCGAGTTAGGAATCACCCAAAGTTAGCCGGGCCACATCACCGCGCGCATGTGGCTCTAGGTCAACGACCTGACCTTGATAGGTCAGCAAGACGTTCTGAATATTGCCCACCACAATTTCAAACGGTGGCACGCCGCGAAGCGTCTCATCGCCCGGGCGCATCATATCGAACAGTAAACGCTCGCCTCGCGCATCGCTGACTTCCATCCACGAATCACCCGAGAATTCAAAGGTTAATGCCTGCAGCCGACTGGCCAGCGCAGGGTCAATCGATTCAGTCGCACTCGCCGCATCACTGATCGCGGGTTTAGAAGGCGTGCTTTCAGAAGCGCTGGCAGCCGAGGCGTTATTGCGCGAATTATCGATCGCGCTAGACACCGAGTCGCTATCACTTGAAGTTGGTGATTCAGCGGGCGCTGGCGTGGGCGCTTGGGCGTCGATTGCTTGGTCGGTCGGTGCGGCGGACTGTGTTGTTGGTTCAGCTGTGGGCGCTTGGTCGCGAGTCAGCCACCAGGTGGCCGCGGCAACGCCCACCAATAACACAGCCAAGACAATCCCTACGCCCAATAATCCCGGGCTACGACTCACTGGCTTAGGTTTGCTTCTGCCCATCGACTCGAGCTTGCCGAGCGAGCCGACCAACGGGCTTTGCGAGGCTTCATCAAGATGATCAAAACGCGCGAGTAGCGGTGTTTCGTCGAGCCCAAGCAGCGCGGCATAAGACTTCACATACCCGCGCACAAATGTCAGTGGCGGCAGTGCATCAAAATTGTTTTGTTCAACTTGCTCAATCACATGGCGACTTAAGTAAAGGGCTTCTGCCACTTGCTCGAGGGTCATTTTTTCGCGCAGACGCGCTTCGCGCAGCATTGCACCCGGCCCTGAGGAGGGCGTGCCCTGTTCGCTATCTAGAGCCGCTTTATTAGTATCTGTCTCGGCCATTATCGTGTCACTCACTCAGTTGTAAGGCTTGATCCGACAAGGGAAACGCTTGTCTTAGCCTTTGCACAAACCGTGCATAGCGCTCGGCATTATTTTGCGCCTTGGCGAGTCGTGCCCCGAGCCAAAGCAAAGCCGGCGTCTCATTCGAGGCTGCAGTGTAGCGCGAAAAATAGGCATTCGCGGAATCTAACTGTCCTTGTGAGAGGCTTTGCGCGGCCAATGCCTGCAGCGCGGGGGCAAATGTTGCCTGCTGATCCAGCGCCCGGCGCCAATAAATACCGGCTTGATCGCTACGCCCGGCCCGCTCGAGACAATCACCCGCGTTAGTCAGCGCCATTGCAGCCCGCGCATACCGCGGGTTGGCTGCGGCCATCTCCCATAAATCTAGGGCGCGCGTTGGGCGGTTTTGCTGGCATAAAAAAGCCGCGTAATTATTCAGCGCAGCCCCGCTACTCGCATTAATGTCTAACGCGTTGCGATAGTGCCGCTCGGCGCGTTGAGGTTCATTTAAACGCACACTCACTTCAGCGGCCACCAAGTGGGCATCCAATAATTGAGGATTTTGGCTCAGCGCCCGCTCGATTTTTGTCGAGGCTAATGGCAAGGCATTGTCTTGCAAATAATGAATGGCCAGATCGGTATTTGCACGCGCTGCTTGAGTCGCTTGCTGGTCACTCAAAGGCGCGGGTGCGGGTGCAGCACACCCGAGCAAGCCCGCTACCCACAGCCCCAAGAATAGCGCACGCATACGCTTTTAGGCCTTGGCCGGCGTGGCTCCGCGCTTGCCCTGATTGCGACGATTAATCACTTGGCCCACCAACTGACCGCAGGCGCCATCAATGTCTTGCCCGCGTGTCCGGCGAATCGTTGCGATAAAACCGGCTTTTTGTAGCACATCAGCAAAGCGCAAAATCCGATCACGAGGCGAGGCCTCGTAGCGTGTCCCCGGAAACGGATTAAAGGGAATTAAATTGATCTTAGAGGGGATATGCGAGAGCAATTTCACCAGCTGTTTGGCATCACTAAGGCTGTCATTAACCCCATCGAGCATGACGTATTCCCAATAGATACAGTGATGCGGGGTTTTAGCGACATAGTTTTCGCACGCCGGCAATAGCTCGGCCAACGGGTATTTTTGATTAATCGGCACGATCTCGTCGCGCACTCGGTCGTTAGCCGCGTGCAAAGACACCGCCAAACTAATATTGCTGTGCTCAGCAAAACGATACAGCGCGGGTACTAAACCCACCGTTGATAGGGTGACCCGCCGTCGCGATAAGCCCCAGGCATAGGGATCGACCATTAAATTGGTCGCGGCAACCACATTGCGAAAGTTTGCCAGCGGCTCACCCATGCCCATCATGACGACATTGGTAATGCGCCGATCCCGGCCCTCAGCCGCTAGCGCCTGGGTGGCAAAATGCAATTGGCCAATAATTTCGGCCGCGCTTAAATTGCGGTTAAACCCCTGCTTACCCGTTGAGCAAAAACCACAATCGAGCGCACATCCGACCTGTGAGGACACACACAACGTGCCTCGGTCTCGTTCCGGGATATAGACCGTCTCGACTGCATTACCACTTTCCAGCCCGACGAGCCATTTGCGGGTTCCGTCGCTCGATTCACGGTCAAACACCGCGCTGGGCACTTGGCAGTCCGTGTGCTCGGCGATTTGCGCACGCAACCCTTTGCTCAGATCAGTCATGACATCAACGTCGAAAACCCGGCGTTGATGCAACCACTGGCGAAGCTGTTTGCTGCGAAAAGGCTTTTCGCCAAGCTCAGTTAACCACGCCTGCAAGCCGGCCTCGTCAAGGCCGAGCAGGTTGACCCGCCCAGCGGCGGTAAGCGGCCGCGTCTCAGCGGCGGCTGTGGAGCTCATCGTCACCAAAGAAAAAGGCGATTTCCTCGCGCGCGGTTTCTGGCGCATCAGACCCGTGCACCGCGTTGGCATCAAGCGTTTCGGCTAGATCGTGACGAATCGTGCCAGCGGCGGCTTCGGCCGGGTTGGTCTCGCCCATAATCTCGCGATTCTTGCGAATGGCCTCATCCCCCTCTAGGGCTTGCACCATCACCGGACCCGAGGTCATAAATTTAACCAAGTCAGCAAAGAAGGGGCGCTCGCGGTGCACCGCGTAGAACGACTCGGCCTGATCTTGGCTTAAATGCATCATGCGCGCGGCAATGATTGTCAGACCGGCCGTCTCAAACCGACGATAAATCTCGCCAATGTGGTTTCCGGCCACGGCGTCGGGCTTAACAATGGAAAGGGTGCGCTGAAGGGCCATGCAAAATTCTCCGTAGGGGTTTGTTTAATTAATGATTCAAGCAGCAGCAATCACTGCACCGCAAAGCTCTCGCCGCAACCGCATTCAGCGGTGACGTTGGGGTTACGAAAGCTAAAGCGCTCGTTCAAGCCATCGCGGACAAAATCCACTTCTAGGCCCTCGAGAAACGGCAGGCTCTTGCGGTCGATTAACACCCGCGCGCCATGTTGCTCGATTAAAGTGTCGTCATCGCCGACAGTTTCAGCATAGGCGACGGTGTACTTAAACCCAGAACAACCGGAAGTGCGCACACCTAAGCGCATGCCAACGCCGCCACCATGGCGGGCCAGGGCTTGCCGAATGTGTTCAGCGGCTCGTTGTGTTACTTCAATGCTCATAACCGCATTTACCTCCTGTCAGTCCGTGTCGCATTCATTGCTGCCTGCAAGGCATCTTCTATACATAATGCCTGACTGCGGGCCTCGTCGGCCATGTCAGCCATTGCAGCAATATCCAGGCCATTAACCGCGCGCGCTTGCTCCAAATCACGGCCTTCGAGCCATTGCGCGAGGGCTAGCGCAGCACAGCGCGCCTGTTCGCCAGCAAACACCTCAAAGCGGGCCCGCTGAATGGTCGCATCACGCACATCGAGCCAACAATCGATGCGCAAATCAGCGCCAACCGATCCGGCTTGACCATACTGCCACCCGGTTGAATCACTGGGTGCGCCCAAATACGCATACCGTTCATCGTCCGCTTCCCTAGCCATGCTTTCAAGCAAATTCCAAAGGCGTTGTGACAGCGTAGACACTCGCGACGGATTCACCTTGGTCAATTTCGCGCCAAACCGGTGAGCTTGCTCGCAGTTCGCTGACCACACGGCTAATGAACTCGATGGCTTGATCAATATCATCGGGCTGGGTAAACCGACCTAAACTCAATCGCACCGCCGCATGCGCAAGCGCATCAGGCCGGCGCATCGCGCGCAAGACATGCGATGGACCATGATGACTTGAGCACGCCGAGCCAAACCCCACCGCCAAATCCGCCAGTGCGCTTTGTAATGCAGCGCCATGCACCCCAGCGAAGGACACATTTAAGATATGCGCCGAGCCATCGCGGCGGCCATTGAGCACCACGCCACCTAAGTTGCCAAGCCCCTCGCGTAAGCGCGTTTGCAACGCTCGCTGACGCGCTTGCTCCGCGGCATCATCGGCCAGCTGGAAGGCTTGCGCCATGGCAGCAATTAAAGCCACCGGCAACGTGCCGGAACGCAATCCGCGTTGTTGCCCACCCCCATGCAAAAGGGGCTCAAGGCGCACCGCTGGGTGATGACAAAGTGCACCAATACCGTTGGGGCCATAGAATTTATGCGCCGAGAGCGAAATGAAGTCCGCCTGCATGGCGTTCGCAGCTAATGGTATCCGTCCGGCACTTTGTGCGGCATCGACGTGTAATTTGGCGCCATGTGCGTGCACCCATTCGCTAATCGCGGCAATATCCTCAATCACGCCGGTTTCATTGTTCACGTGCGTAATCGAAACCAACGCCACGGTGTCATCCAGTTGCGCTTTGAGCGCATCAATATCTAATCGGCCGTCCGCTTCAACGCCCAATGACACCACATCAAAGCCGTACTCACGGCAAGCGCTCGCTGCGGCCAGCACCGCTGAGTGATCAGCGGCGCCAACTAGAATGCGTCGCCGGGCGCTATCGCGCTTGGCCAACGCCCGCGCAAAGCCCAATATCGCCAAGTTATCAGCTTCGGTGGCACCGCTAGTCCAGGTGATTCGATAGCCCGGCGCGCCCAGCATGCTGAGCATCTGCGCTTCGGCCTCGGCCACTGCAGCGGCGGCTTTGCGACCGGCGGGGTGGCGACTGGCCGGGTTAGCAAAATGCGCCTCTGGCCCGTGAAATTGGCGCATTACTGCCGCGACTCGCGCATCGAGTGGCGTGGTGGCCGCGTAGTCGAGATAAGGCTGGGCAGACACGGGCTTTAAGTGTCCTTGGATGAGGCCGAATCCACCGCCGTGGTCTCATCGTTAATTGCGCAGTGTTCAAGATCCGGGATCGCGCTGGTATTCACCTCGGCGCCCAATGCACGCAATGCCGCACACATTTCTTGCAGCCGCGCATCGGTGTGGTGCACATGATCAAGAATGGCATTAATGGCATTGGCCACCGGATCAGGCATGTCGCGGGTTGCCCCATAAGCCTCAAAACCAATTCGGCGAGCGGTTTCAGCACGGCGTTGATCAGCTTGTGTGGGCTCAGTAGCCTCGCTCGCAATTTTTGCCACACGGGCAGGAATACCCACCATGGTGGCCTTATCGGGCACGTCTTTAACCACCACCGCATTCGAGCCGATGCGCGCGCCCGTACCCACCTGAATCGGACCAAGTACTTTCGCACCCGCCCCAACCACTACATCATCAGCCAGCGTTGGATGACGCTTACCAGGCGCCCACGACGTGCCGCCAAGGGTAACGCCTTGATAGAGCGTGCAATCGGCCCCCACTTCAGCCGTCTCACCAATCACAACACCCAAGCCATGATCGATAAAAAAGCGTCGGCCAATCGATGCCCCCGGGTGAATTTCGATGCCCGTAAGCAAGCGTGCAAACACCGACAAAAAGCGCGCGAGCCAGCGCATCTTATGTCGCCATAACCAATGATTAGCGCGGTGGAAGATGAGCGCATGAACGCCTGGGTAGCTGGTTAGCACCTCAAAGTAGTTACGCGCTGCTGGGTCACGCTCAAACACGCAACTAATATCTTCTCTAAGCCGCTGGAACATGCTTCCCACTCGCTTGGTAATACTTAAACTCTCATCATGTGGCGTTAGTATACGCCCGGCCAATTGCCTGCAGCCAGCCTAGGCTCAGGGCAGTAGGCGTTTAATGACCCCGCGCAGCAAATTGACTTCTTCGATGCTCGGGCGCGCACGATTAATAAAATGACGTAACCGCCGAATCAGCACTTCACGCGGTTGGCGCGCTGAATAGCCGCTGTACTCGACCATGGCTTCGATCTGCCGATGCAAACCCTCTAAATGCGCACCACTGGCCAATTGCTGATCAGGATCCTGCGTTTGCGCGGGTGCGAGATCCGGCTGATGCTCAAGTGCCGCGACGTAGATTTCATAGGCCATTAGCTGCACAGCAGCGGCCACATTTAACGCCGGGTAGTCGGGATTGGCCGGAATGTGAACCAAACGCTGACAGGCGCCGAGTTCATCATTGGTCAGCCCGGTGCGCTCGCGGCCAAACAAAACGCTCACCGGACCGGGTTCAAGCGCAATCATCGCCGCGGCTTCACGCGGGCTTAGCGCCGGCACACCATCGCGCCGCGCACGCGCGGTCAGGCCCAACGTCAGGGTGCTTTGCTCGAGGGCTTGATCAAGCTGTGGAAAATGCCGGGCATTGTCCAAGACATTATCGGC
This sequence comes from uncultured Ectothiorhodospiraceae bacterium, assembly GCA_913056315.1. Taxonomy (GTDB): domain Bacteria; phylum Pseudomonadota; class Gammaproteobacteria; order Nitrococcales; family Nitrococcaceae; genus Spiribacter. Next base: position 15,062 of record CAJXMZ010000006.1, on the reverse strand, counting down.
ATGCGCGGCCATGGCATAGGCTTGCGCATCCACCGCGCACTCAAGCGCAATAAGATCAAGCTGCTCAATGGCCATGGTTTTCATAGCCCGGGCGGCGGCACCAATATTGCCTGGGTGGGTCGTGCCCACGAGGGCGAATCGACAATTGTTTGCGTTATTTTTGACCAATCCATCGTCTCCCAGTACTCGAATACTGTTATTCTATGGCCTGTTTTTACGGCTAAGGGTGGCGACACGCTCGGCCCAGTTCAGGACGCTCCAATGCACCCCATGGTTAACATCGCTGTGCGCGCAGCGCGAAGCGCCGGCAATATTATCACCCGCCACATGGATCGGCTTGACCGGCTGACCATCGAAGCCAAGGGCGACAACGACTTTGTTAGCGAAGTCGACCGCATGGCCGAAGATGAAATTCGGGCCATATTGCAACAAGCCTACCCCGATCATGCCGTGGTGGGCGAAGAGCGTGGTGGTGTTGAAAATGCCGACTATGTTTGGTTAGTGGATCCGTTGGATGGCACCACCAACTTTTTGCGCGGGATTCCACACTGCGCGGTTTCTATTGCCCTGAAGTACCGCGGTGCGCTCGAAGCGGGGGTAATTTATGACCCTATCCGCCAAGAGCTCTGGACCGCTAACCGCGGTGGCGGCTGCTCGTTCGAAGGCCGGCGTATGCGCATCTACCCACGACCCAGCATTGATAATGCGCTTCTGGGCACGGGCTTTCCGCTGCGCTCACGCGAGTTTCATGACGCCTACTTAGGGATGTTTGGCGATGTTTTTCGGCGCGCCGGTGATTTGCGACGCGCGGGTGCGGCGGCACTGGATTTAGCCTATGTCGCCTGCGGGCGGCTTGATGGGTTTTGGGAAATTGGCCTGAAACCGTGGGATATCGGTGCCGGCGCGCTAATGATTCGCGAGGCCGGCGGCATCGTTGGTGATTTTGCCGGCGGTGATCAGTACTTAGACACCGGCAACATTATTGCCGGCAGTCCTAAACTATTTGCCGATTTAGTGCGCACTATTGGTCCGCACCGGGTTGAGGGTATCCGCGCCTAGCCCTTATGCGGCACGCGCGTTCGCGCTCGCCTGCTCGCAGGTTTTTAGCGTCTCGCGCACATCGGCCCAAGCGATCAGCTCAAGCCCGCCTTGGTGCGATTCGACTAGGGCGGTACAGCTCTCCACCCAATCGCCATCATTGCAATAGAGAATATCGCTACGCTCGGTCATCTCGGCATGATGAATATGCCCGCACACCAGCCCATCGACCCCCGCTTCACGGGCCTCGTGTACCAAGGCCTCTTCGTAGTTAGCAATGTAGCGCATGGCATTTTTGGTGCGCTGCTTTAAATAAGCGGCCAGCGACCAGTAGGGCTGATTAAACGCTTGGCGCAGCCGATTAACCCAGTGGTTGGCGCGAATTAACCAGGCATACATTCGGTTACCCAAAATAGCCACTAGACGGCTGCACTGCACCACCGTGTCAAATTCATCACCATGCAGCACCAGCAAGCGCCGCCCATCCGCGCACTCGTGAATGGCTCTGAGCTCAATACTCACCCCTTCAATCGACATACCCGCATAGTCGCGCATCATCTCATCGTGATTGCCCGGAATGTAGATTACCCGCGTCCCATTGCGCGCACGCTTGAGAACGTTTTGGATAACGGCGTTATGCGAGTCCGGCCACCGCAGTCCACGCCGACGCATTTCCCAAATATCAATAATGTCGCCGACTAAATACAGGGTTTCGCATTCAACCGATTCTAAAAAATCGAGCAGGTAGTCAGCGCGCGCACCGCGAAAGCCAAGGTGGGTGTCAGAGATAAAAATGGAGCGATAACGAAGCGGCTTGAGTTGGCGGACATCAGTCATACAGGTTTCCCTTTGCCAAGTTTTGCCAGAGGGTAAGTGGTGAATATGAACAGGTGATGACGATCGGGCCGTCTAAGGCACCAACTCGTCGGAATCCTCGCCCTCCTTGGGTGGCGGGACCAAATCTTCTTTGCTCACCCCCAGGCCAAGGGCAGCAGAGCTAGCAACATAAATAGACGAATAGGTGCCGACTAAAACCCCAATAATCAGCGTGAGTGCGAATCCGCGAATCAATTCGCCCCCCAACGCAACCAAGGCCAGTAAGACCAATAACGTCGTTAAACTAGTGACCAAGGTTCGCGGCAACATCTGGTTAATCGATAAATTGGTGATTTCTGGGGCGCTGCCCTTACGCACCCGCACAAAGTTTTCCCGAACCCGGTCAAACACCACAATGGTATCGTTGAGTGAATAGCCAATAACGGCCAGTAACGCGGCAAGCACCGTTAAATCAAAGGTCATACCAATGGCGGCAAAAATACCCAGCGTGACCACAACATCATGAACAACGGCGGCCACCGCGCCAATGGCAAAGCGGTACTCAAACCGAAACGCCACATAAATCAGTATGCCCCCCAGGGCATAGAGCAAGGCCAGACCGCCTTTTTCCGCTAGCTCTTCACCTACCTGAGGCCCCACAAATTCCACCCGGCGCAATTCGGCATCCGCGTTATCCGCGCGCAGGGTATCCAGCACGGCGTTGCTCAATGCATCACCCGCGCCCGCGTTAGGCGCCAGCCGAATCATGACATCGCGTGCCGAACCAAAGGTTTGCACAATCGCATCGTCATAGCCTGCGGCTTCTAAGGTGGAGCGCACTTGGCCTAAATCAACCGCCTGCGGATAGCCAACTTCAACCAGCGTACCGCCGGTAAAATCCAAACCTAAATCCAGCCCACGAAAAAATAAAAACCCGAGCGACGCGACAATTAACACCGCAGTGAGTAGCGCCGCACGGATGCGGTGGGTCATAAAGTCAATTTGAATATCGCGCTTGAAAAAATTCACGCTGACCCCTTAAATCGACAGCCGGGCGCCGCGACGCGCGCCATAAACCAAATTGGCCAAGGCACGCGTGCCCAGGATGGCGGTAAACATCGAACTGACAATGCCAATTGAAAGCGTCACAGCAAAGCCTTTAATCGGCCCGGTACCAAAGGCAAACAACACCACCGCTGCAATCAAGGTGGTCACATTGGCATCGGCAATCGTTGATAGCGCTTTCCCATAACCGGCTTCAATCGCTTTTTGCGTGTTGCTGCCCGCGCGAATTTCTTCGCGAATACGCTCAAAAATTAGCACGTTAGCATCTACCGCCATGCCCACCGTGAGCACAATACCGGCAATACCCGGCAGCGTTAACGTGGCCTGCAAGACCGACAACACCGCCACGATCAGCACCAGGTTAGCGAGCAAAGCGAGATTGGCAAACAAGCCAAAGACCCGGTAGTAAAACGCCATAAAGGCCACCACCAATGCAAAACCAATCACGACCGCTGCTAGGCCTTGATTAATGTTCTCTTGGCCTAGGCTTGGCCCAATTGTGCGCTCTTCGACAATTTGCATCGGAGCGGCCAGCGATCCCGCGCGCAGAAGCAGCGATAGATCACGCGCTTCTTGGCCGCTATCCAACCCGGTGATACGAAAACGACTCCCAAGCTGCTCTTGAATGCGGGCGATGTTAATCACCTCTTCAACAACCACTTGCTCCCGCACGACCTCGCCATTCACCCGGCGTGCCTGCAGCTCGGTTTCTTTAAACACCACCGCCATGTGGTCGCCCACTCGGTTTTGGGTGACACGGCTCATAATGCTGCCGCCGGCACCGCTCAAGCGAATATTGACCTCGGACTGACCGGTCTGGGTGTCAATGCCTGACTGGGCGTCGGTAATCGCATCGCCTGTGATGATAATTTCGCGCTCGAGCAAGACATAACCGCCCTCGCGCTCAGGGAATAGCTCGGTACCCGGCGGTGGGGTTGCATCGGGGCCGCCGCGATAGGGGAAATTGCCGGCATCAACCATTCGAAATTCAAGGGTCGCGGTCGCGCCGATAATGTCTTTGGCTCGCGCGGTATCTTGAACACCGGGTAATTGCACCACAATGCGGTCTAAGCCCTGACGCTGAATCACCGGCTCAGCAACGCCCAGCTCATTCACGCGGTTGCGCAGCGTGGTCATGTTTTGTTCAACGGCAAAGTTGCGCACTTTGGTGCGCTCATCATCGGTTAGTACCGCCTCGAGTCGTGGCGGCGTTACGTCGTTGTTCGCGTTAAATTCAAGCTCTAGGTATTCCGGCCGCAACGCATCGAGCGCTTGGTCAAGCCGCTCTTGGCTGGCAAAGGCCAGGCTTAACCGACCCTCCCCGGTGCGCACGTCGCGGTAGCGAATATCGGCTTCACGCAACAACCGCCGAAACTCATCGCTATAGCGCGAGACCGTTTGCTCGAGAACCGCTTGCGTGTCCACTTGCATTAAAAAATGCACACCACCGCGCAGATCCAGCCCCAAATACATGGGCTGACCGCCCAAATTACGCAGCCAACCCGGTGTCGACGGGGCCAAATTCAACGCCACCGTGTAATCACGGCCCAGCCTTACCTCGAGCTCATCGGCAGCCCGCGTTTGCGCCTGGGCACTGGCTAGCCTGAGCAGCAGATGCTCATCGGTTTGCTCGGTACCACGCACCGCAATATCTTGGCCTGCCAGTATTTCTACGATCCGAGTTTGTTCGCGCGGGCTCGGCACGCCGCTATCCGCGTTGGTAATTTGCAATGCCGGGTCTTGCCCAAACACGTTAGGCAGGGCATACAAGCACCCGCTCGCGATAACCACCACGAGCAGAATATATTTCCACAACGGATAACGATTCATTACGGGCTACTTAGACTTCTTGCTGTCCTTGCTGATTTTGGCAGGCTCTTCGCCAGCGGCATCCGCTTTATCCAGCCCCCCTTTTAATGAGCCCTTGGGCAGAACTTGCGCGACCGCTGACTTTTGCAACCGCACCTCAACCCCATCAGCCAACTCGAGCGTAGAGAAAGTATCGCCAACATCGGTGATGCGCCCGACGATGCCACCGGTGGTCAAAACCTCATCACCCTTGCCTAAGTTTTGCACCAACTTCTTGTGCTCTTTTGCACGCTTTTGCTGCGGGCGAATGAGCAAAAAGTAAAAAATCACGATTAACGCGATTGGAAAGATAAGCCCGGTTAAGCCAGCAGTTGGCTCGCCAGACTGAGCGAAGGCATCACTAATTAAAAAGTCCATGGCAATCTCCTCGGATTAAAAGGCCGGCATTATGTCACACCCGTTCGACGAGCATAGAATTCTTGTGTGAATTCACTAAGACAGCCCGCCTCAATGGCCTGCCGGATCGATGCCATGAGACGTTGAAAGTAGCGCAAATTATGCAGGGTATTGAGCCGCGAGCCGAGCATTTCTCCGCAGCGATCGAGATGGCGCAAATAGGCACGACTGTAGTGCTGGCACGTATAGCAATCGCAGTCGGCCTCAATGGCACGAGTATCTTGGGCAAACCGCGCGTTACGTATCTTCAGCGTGCCCGCAGCGGTAAATAAAAACCCATTACGCGCATTACGGGTGGGCAACACACAATCAAACATGTCGACACCACGCGCTACGCATTCAACGAGGTCCTCGGGCCGGCCTACGCCCATGAGATAGCGCGGCTGCGCCTCAGGCAGCACGGGGCCGAGCTGATCGAGCACGCGCAATCGCTCCTCTGGTGGCTCCCCCACCGACAGCCCGCCAATGGCATACCCATCAAAGCCAATGTCGGTCAGCCCAGCGAGCGAGGCCTGACGCAAATCCTCGAACATGCCCCCTTGGATGATGCCGAATAACGCCGCTGGGTTATCACCGTGGGCCTCACGGCTGCGCTCGGCCCAGCGCAGCGATAACGCCATTGATCGCTTGGCCTCAGCCCATTCCACTGGCCAAGCGGTGCACTCATCAAAAATCATCACAATGTCCGAGCCCAAAGCGCGCTGAACCGCCATTGAGCGCTCAGGATCGAGAAAGACATTGGATCCATCCACCGGTGAGCGAAAGCGCACACCGGCTTCGGTAATTTTGCGGCCTTGGGCAAGGCTAAAGACCTGAAAGCCACCGGAATCAGTCAGTATCGGCCCAGGCCAGTGCATAAATTCATGCAAATCGCCGTGCGCACTGACAATCTCAGTGCCTGGACGCAGCATCAGATGAAACGTGTTGCCGAGCAGAATTTGTGCACCCGAGCGCTGGACTTCCTCCGGGGTGACCCCTTTAACGGTGCCGTAGGTACCAACCGGCATAAACGCCGGCGTCTCAACCACGCCGCGAGCAAACGCCAGCCGACCACGACGCGCCAGGCCATCGCTGGCCAGCGTTTCAAATTGCATGGTCATCTGCGCTCCGCGGCATGCTGAGTCAAAATGAGCATGGCATCGCCATAACTAAAAAACCGATATGACTGAGCCACCGCATGATCATAAGCCGCTAAAATCGCCTCGCGTCCAGCCAAAGCACTAACCAACATCACCAGCGTTGAACCGGGCAAATGAAAGTTGGTGATCAATCCGTCAATCACCTGAAACTCAAACCCCGGGGCGATAAAAATATCCGTCTCACCCTCATAGGGTTGCAGGGGCAAACCGCGCGCTGCAGCCGATTCGAGCGCACGCACGACCGTGGTGCCCACCGCAAACACCCGGCCACCGCGCGCACGCGTGCGCTTAATTGCCTCACACACCGCCGGCGGCACAGACAGCCATTCCGAATGCATGGTGTGATCCTCAACCCGATCGGCCCGAACAGGCTGAAAAGTCCCCGCGCCGACATGCAAGGTTAAGGTCGCCGTCTCAACACCATCGGCCGCAAGCTTGGCCAACAGCGGTTTATCAAAATGCAGCCCGGCCGTCGGCGCGGCGACCGCCCCGGGCTTATCGGCAAACACGGTTTGATAGCGCTCCCGATCAGCCTCGGTGTCGGCACGCTTAATATAGGGCGGCAGTGGCATGTGCCCATGCTGCTCAAGGAGTTGCGGCAAGGGTGTCTCACTGACAAAACGCAGTTTAAAGAACGACCCCTCGCGTCCCAGCACTTCGGCTTCGACACCGCCTTCGAGCGTCAGCATTGCGCCAGTATTCGGGGTTTTGCTCGAGCGAATTTGTGCTAACGCCTCCGCACCGCCCGTGAGGCGCTCTAACAAAATCTCAACCGCGCCACCACTGGCCTTATGGCCATAGAGCCTGGCTGGAATAACGCGTGTGTCGTTTAAGACCAACAAATCCCCGGCTTGGATGTACTCCTGGATGGCCGGAAAATGCGCATCGCGCAGGCGATCAGCGGCTGCATCAAGCACGAGTAGCCGACTCGCGGTGCGCTGCTCCAAAGGGGTTGAGGCAATCAGGGCTTCGGGAAGGTGATAATCGAAGTCGCTAACTTTCATTGTTGCCTGTTATAATCTATGGCCTGTTCTGGCCGGGGTGGCGGAACTGGTAGACGCGCCGGATTCAAAATCCGGTTCTCGAAAGAGAGTGCGGGTTCGATTCCCGCCCCCGGCACCACTACCGATTAATTAATCATCGCGGTCGGCGGTCTTCTCAAGCATGCGGCCGGCGGATTGAATATCTTTACCCAATCCCTCCATGGTGTTGCAGCCACTGAGCAATATCGCGGCAATCATTAGCACCAGCGTGGTGCGCAAGATGCGTCGGGCTGGTCGATTGATCATGGTAAGACTCCGCATAAGACAAACAATAACCCCATCATACCAACGCCACGCGTGAATGTGGCACCGGCAAAACCTCGGATGCTACACTTTGGGTTGTTTTTGATTTGGGGCCGTAGCTCAGTTGGGAGAGCGTCGCGTTCGCAATGCGAAGGTCAGGGGTTCGATTCCCCTCGGCTCCACCATTCATCTTTGCACTCCAGCAAACGACTGCCCCTTAGCGCCGCCCCGGTAGCTCAGCCGGATAGAGCGATCGCCTCCTAAGCGATAGGTCGCAGGTTCGAATCCTGCCCGGGGCACCATTTATTGTTCTGATGACCCACCCAACCAGCCAATCGAGGCATCGAGCTGCCATTGGGCCTGATCGGCATTGGCTCGCATGAGCCGCAGGATTTCATGGGCGTGGGCGCGCGTTAACGCTAACCCGGCAATCGCCGCAGGCTCAAAGCGCTGATCGGGCGCACCTGGCAGCGGCTGCCCCATAAGCGCCACAACAATGGTCGCACCGGCTTCTCCCTGCGCCTCAACCCGCGCCTCGGTGACAAGATAATGCGTCCATTCGTTGGGCTTGGCGATGGCTTGATCATCGGCTTCACGCTTTTCTTGATCGCGCTGCGCGGCCACTTGTGAGCGCGCACCGATGTGCTCAAGCGCCATCACCGCATCATGCGCATCTTGGCCTTCTCCGGCTGGATGACTTTGCTTAAGCACTGTATTGATATGCTGCATAAGCCCGCCCAGCGCGCGACGCGATAACCACGCGACTCGCCCTTCACCTGAAGCCATTGTCAGCATAATCGACAAACGATCTTCGAGGTTAGAGTAACCAAAGCGAATCTGTTGGACGCGCGGAAAACTGAGTTCACCCACGATTAACCTGCCTAATGTCGATTGCGGCGAACCATGCGTTCGCGCTTTTTTTGCTGCCGTGGCGTGAGTTTATTGCGTCGACCGGCAAAGGGGTTTTCGCCGGTCCGCAGTTCAAGCCGCACCGGTGTACCCCATAAACCGAGCTCACGCCGAAATCGATTAATAAGGTAACGCCGATAGGCCGCCGGCAGGGAAGCGGTTTGGTTGCCATGCAAAATTAACGTCGGTGGATTACGCCCACCTTGGTGAATATAGCGCAGCTTAATACGCCGCCCGCGTACCAAAGGCGGTTCATGCGCTTGCGTAGCAGCAGCCAGAATCCGGTTGAGCAGCGGCGTTGGCATTTCGCGCCGCGCAGCCGTATCCACCCGAATCACGGCCTCGAGCAATCGACCGACCCCCGTGCCGTGCAGCGCGGAAATAAATCGCGGCTGGGCAAAGTCTAGAAAGCCTAGCTTGACGTCTAACTCACGGCGTATGCGATCGCGTGCGCCCGGCTCAAGCCCATCCCATTTGTTAACGGCTAACACCAAACCGCGCCCGGCATCAATTACATGACCGATTAAGTGCGCATCTTGCTCTGAGATCTGCTGTTGGGCATCCAGTACCATAATCACCACCTGCGCGGCATCAATGGCTTGCAGGGTTTTCACAATGCTGAACTTCTCAATGCTTTCTTTAACGCGACTGCGCCTGCGAATACCAGCGGTGTCGATTAATTCAAACGCCTGACCGTCGCGCTCGAATGGCACACGAATGGCATCGCGCGTGGTGCCCGGCATGTCGTAGACCAGCACGCGCTCTTCACCAATCAGGCGATTGACCAGCGTTGATTTGCCCACATTCGGTCGGCCAATAATAGCCACTTCGATCGGGCCGTGACGCTGAGTATCTGAAGGCACCTGCGGCGACGGGGGCGATTGTGCCTCTTCGTCTAATGGCGGCTCAGCCCCTACATCAGCCAGCACCCGATCCATTAGCGCCGGGACACCGCGGTTATGCACCGCGGCAATCGGCCAAGGCGTATCTAGCCCTAAGGCATGAAAGTCAGCCGCCGCCATCACTGGGTCAACGCCGTCGACTTTATTCATAACCAACCACACCCGTTTGCCGCGTTGGCGCAACTGTTGGGTTAGGGTTTCATCGCCTGGGGTAACGCCCGCATGGGCATCGACCAAAAACAAAATAACATCGGCTTCATCCAGCGCTCGTAGCGCCTGACGCTGCATATGGTGGTAGGTCTCGTCATCCGGATCGCCCAAGCCACCGGTATCGACAACCACATAGGGGCTATGCCCGACTTTACCGATGCCATATTGGCGATCCCGCGTCAGCCCGGGAAAGTCGGCAACTAGGGCGTCTCGGCTACGGGTTAAACGATTAAATAGCGTGGACTTGCCGACATTAGGCCGTCCCACCAAAGCAATGACCGGTTGTTTCATGAGTAAATAATAGCAGCCGTAGACCCAGCGCGGGTGGCTTTACACCGATTGCGCGCCATCGAGCGCAGCATTGAGCAAACGCTGGGTATAGGGGTGTTGCGGTGCGGTAAAAATTTGTTCGGCCAAGCCCGATTCTAAGACACGGCCTGACTGCATCACGACCACGCGGTGACTCATCGCGCGAACCACTTTTAAATCATGGCTAATAAATACATAGGCCAGTCCATGACGCGCCTGGAGCGTGCGCAGCAGATCAACGAGTTGTGCTTGAACCGAGCGATCAAGCGCCGATGTCGGTTCATCGAGCACAATTAAGCGCGGCCGCAATACAATCGCCCGCGCGATGGCCACACGCTGGCGTTGACCGCCAGAGAGCTCATGTGGAAAGCGCTGCGCAAGCTCAGCTGACAACCCAGTTTCAGTTAGCGCATCGCGAGCCAACTGCGCCCTGCCCGCCACACTGCCACCCCGCCCATGGACCGCGAGCCCCTCGCTAATAATCTGCTCCACCGACATGCGTGGGCTCAAACTGCCGTAGGGGTCTTGAAAGACCACCTGCAAACGCTGTCGCAATGGGCGTAAATCTTTGGGCTTAAGCTGCGTAATATCTTGGCCTTCAAAATCAATCGCGCCAGTGGCTGATTGCAAGCGCAGCAAGGCCATCCCGAGGGTGGTTTTACCCGACCCGCTCTCCCCCACCACGCCCAGGGTCTCGCCGGCATGAACCGTTAAATCGACTCCATCAACCGCTTTTAAATGACCACGAACCCGTTTTAACAAGCCACCGCGTTGAGCAAACCACACGCGTAAATCGCGTGTCTGCAGCACCGGCGACTGAGCGGTAAGTGCGGCGGGCTGGCCAGTCGGTTCAGCAGCGAGCAGCATGCGCGTGTAATCATGGCTGGGCTGGGTTAACACGGCCGTACGATCACCTTGCTCAACCACCCGGCCGTTTTGCATAACAGCCACGCGATCCGCAATACGGCGCACGACATTGAAGTCATGACTGATAAAAAGCATGGCCATACCCAAGCGGCGCTGCAGATCGGCCAACAAATCCAAAATTTCAGCCTGAATCGTCACATCCAACGCGGTGGTTGGCTCGTCGGCAATCAACAGCTCAGGACCATTGGCAATCGCCATGGCAATCATCACGCGTTGGCGCTGGCCGCCCGAGAGCTGATGCGGGAAAGCCCCTAAGCGTGCCGCCGCCTCGGGCAAGCGCACCTGCTCAAGCAAATCAACGCTTCGCTCTCGGGCTTGGCTAACGCTTAGCCCTTGGTGAATGCGCAATGTCTCACCAATTTGTTTTTCAATGGTGTGCACCGGGTTAAGCGAGGTCATCGGCTCTTGAAAGACCATGCCAAATGAACCGCCACGTAGAGCCTGCAAACGCCGGGGCGAAGCCTTGAACAATGCCTCGCCGTGCAGCCTGACTTCACCACTGGGGTGGTGCGCCTGGGGATAAGGCAGCAACTGCGCAATCGCAAGCGCGGTTACTGACTTACCTGAGCCGCTCTCACCGACCAAAGCCAACGTCTCACCGGCGTTCAAATGCAAATTCACGCCTTGCACCACCGTTTTTTGTTGGCTCCCGTGACCGAACGCCACGCTCAAGTTATCAATGCTCAGCAGCGGCGCCGTCATGAGTTTGGCCCTGCGAAGGTCTTGCGCGGATCAAACGCATCGCGCGCGGCTTCACCGATAAACACTAATAACGACAGCATAATGGCCAGCGTGAAAAACGCCGTTAACCCCAGCCATGGTGCTTGTAAATTGGCTTTGCCTTGCGCCAAGAGCTCACCCAGGGAGGGCGAGCCCGGCGGCAGACCAAAGCCCAAAAAGTCCAGCGAGGTCAGTGTTGTGATCGATCCGGTGAGAATAAAAGGCATAAACGTCACGGTGGCGACCATGGCGTTAGGAAGCGCATGACGCACGATAATCACCGTATCACCCACCCCAAGGGCTTTAGCCGCGGTCACATAATCAAAATTACGCACCCGCAAAAATTCTGCGCGCACCACCCCCACCAGCTGCGTCCAGCTAAACAACAGCATAATCGCCAGCAGCCACCAAAAATTAGGTTGGACAAAGCCCGCCATAATGATCAGCAAGTACAGCACCGGCAGCCCCGCCCAGACCTCGATAAAGCGCTGACCCAGCAAATCAACTCGGCCGCCAAAATACCCTTGTACCGCGCCCACCAGCACGCCAATAACCGAGCTGGCCAGCGTTAACACCAGCCCAAATAACACCGAAATGCGAAACCCATAAATGAGCCGCGCCAATACATCACGCGCCTGATCATCGGTACCCAACCAGTTTTGTGCCGATGGCGGTGCCGGCGCGGCCTGCTCGCTCGCGTAGTTAACCGTGGAATGGTGAAATGGAATGAGTGGCCAAAGCATCCACCCATTGGCATTAATCATCTGCGCGACAAACGGGTCGCGGTAGTTTGCTTCGGTGGGAAAGTCGCCACCAAAGGTTGTCTCGGGGTAACTGACCAACACCGGCACATACAGATCACCGGCATAGCTCACGAGTAGCGGCCGCTCATTGGCGATGAGCTCAGCGAATAGCGACACCCCAAATAACAGCAAAAATAGCCACAGCGACCACCAGCCCCGCCGGTTAGCCCGAAACTGCGCCCAGCGGCGTTGATTGATGGGATTAAGGCTTAACACAGCGCGCTCAGCCTTCTCGTGTATCGAAGTCGATGCGCGGATCGACTAACACATACATTAAATCGCCCAGCAAATTCAGCACCAAGCCAATGAGCGTGAAAATAAACAAACTCCCGAACACCACGGGGTAATCCCGGTTAACGACTGACTCAAAGCCCAGCAGCCCAAGACCATCGAGCGAGAAAATCACTTCAATGAGCAATGCCCCGGTAAACAGCACACCGACAAACGCGGCCGGAAACCCGGCGATAACAATGAGCATGGCATTGCGAAAGACATGGCCATAGAGCACGCGCCGCTCCGTCACGCCTTTGGCCCGTGCGGTCATAACGTAGTGTTTATTAATTTCTTCAAGAAACGAGTTCTTGGTCAGCATGGTAAGCCCCGCGAACCCGCCAATCACCATGGCCAGCACGGGCAATACCAAATGCCAGAGATAATCCAAAATTTGCCCCGGCAGGCTCAGCGTATCCCAATCCTCAGAGACTAAGCCGCGCAACGGAAACCAATCCAAATAGCTGCCACCGGCGAACACCACAATGAGCATAATGGCGAACAAAAACCCCGGTATGGCATAACCCACAATCACCACAGCACTGGTCCATACATCAAACGCCGTGCCATCACGCACGGCTTTGCGCACACCCAGCGGGATGGAAATTAAGTAGGTAATGAGCAATGTCCACAAACCCAGTGAGATGGATACCGGCAGCTTGTCAGCGATGAGTGCTAACACCGTTTCATCGCGATAAAAGCTCTCACCAAAATCTAATTGCGCGTAATCCACCAACATTTTGCCAAAGCGCACCGGTGCCGGCTGATCAAAACCAAACTGTGCTTCAAGCTCGGCAATAAATTCAGGATCAAGCCCCCGTCCTCCGCGGCTTTCGCTGGCCACTTCGTCCGCGGCAACGCCTGAAAAGCGAGAAGTCGATAATTCGGCCGTGCCCTGGACTTGCGCCATGACCTGCTCGATCGGACCCCCCGGGGCAAACTGCACAATAATAAAATTGATCAGCAATACCCCCAATAGCGTGGGGATCATCAGCAGGAGACGTCGCGCAATATATGCGTACACCGACTTACCCTCTAACGACCATCAAGCCGGGCGGCTTTATCGGCATCAACCCACCAGGTATCCAGCGCCAAACCATACGGCGGGTTTTGCGCCGGGCGTCCAAAGCGATCCCAATACGCCACTCGAAAGCGATCGATATACCAATTAGGAATGGCGTAAAAGCTCCACTGCAGCACCCGGTCTAGCGCTCGGGCACGGGTGACTAAGGCATCGCGATTGGGCGCATCAATCAATGCCTGCACCAGATCCTCAACCACCGGATCACACACCCCAGCGACATTGCGACTGCCGCCGATAGCAGCGGCCTCGCAGCTCCAAAAATCCCGTTGCTCGTTACCGGGTGACAGTGACTGCGGCGCAACATGAACGGTCATATCAAAATCAAAACTATCCATGCGATTTTGATACTGAGTGGGGTCGACGGTACGTACCGCAACCTGCGCACCCAAACGCTCCAAGTTGCGTTTAAACGGCAACACCACACGCTCAAATGAAGGGCTAACGAGCAAAATCTCAAACGCCATCGCTTGGCCACTTTGTTGATGGGTCAGCACACCATCGCTGACGGCCCAACCGGCTTCATTGAGCAAAGCAAACGCTTGGCGCAGGTTGTCGCGCAAGCTGTTGGCCTGTGTGCTGGGCGGGGCATAAGCCTGATTAAACACCCGTGAGGGCAGCTGATCACGATACGGCGCTAACAACGCAAGCTCAGCCTCTGACGGCAGACCGGTGGCGGCGAGCTCGGAGTTTTCAAAATAGCTGCGGGTGCGCTCATACGCCCCGTAGAACAAATTCTCATTCGTCCATTCAAAGTCGAACGCGTAGCTCAGCGCTTCACGCACCTTTGGGTCAGCAAAAATCGCGCGTCGGGTGTTAAAGAAAAACCCCTGCATACCGGCAGGCCGGTCATGCGCAATGGCATCGAGTTTAAGCCGCCCGGCGGCCACATCAGCGGTGTCGTAAGCGCGCGCCCAATTACGCGCGACATTTTCTTGGCGCAAGTCGTATTCGCCGGCTTTTAGCGCCTGCAAAGCCACGGTGCCATCGCGGTAATAATCGTAATGAATCCGATCGACATTGTGCCGGCCGCGCTTTAGACCCAAATCAGCCGCCCAGTAATCATCAACCCGTTCATAGACCACACGGCGACCCGGCTCAACCTCCGCCACGCGATAGGGCCCGCTACCAAGCGGTGGTTCAAGGGTGGTCGCGCTAAAGTCGCGTCCTTCCCAATAATGCGCGGGCAATACCGGTAACTGTCCGATGATCAGCGGTAACTCACTATTTTGCGCAGTAGCAAAGTGAAAGACGATTGTTTGCGCATCGATAACCTCGGCACGCTCAACATCTGCGTAATAGGCCCGATACTGGGGGTGGCC
>CAJXMZ010000005.1 GCA_913056315.1 uncultured Ectothiorhodospiraceae bacterium | reverse complement strand
GGCGGTGTGCGTTTGGGCGGCACGGTCACCCTAGATGATGCCTGGGCGTTGGGCTTTGACCATGTGGTCAATGCCACCGGCGCAGGCTTACCGCGGGTGGTGAATATGGGCAATAGCCTTGCCCGCGGCATGCGTCAGGCCAGTGACTTTCTCATGGCCCTGCAGCTGACCGGCGCGGCCAAGTCATCGTCGCTTGCCAGCCTTCAAGTTCGACTGCCCGCGGTAGTTGTCGGCGGCGGACTCACCGGCATTGATACGGCAACCGAAGTGCAGGCCTATTACATCAAGCAAGTCGAAAAGATGCTTGATCGCTATGAGCGCTTGCGCGAGCAGCTGGGCGAAGCGGCCGTCACCGCGGGTATGAACGATGAGGATCAAGCCACTTTGGCTGAGTTTATTGCCCATGGCCAAGCCGTGCGTGCCGAACGCCACAGCGCCGCAAGCCAAGGGCGTGAACCCGACTTTAATCCGCTCATCCGTGCATGGGGTGGGGTTACGGTGGCTTATCGCAAGGGAATGACAGACTCGCCTGCCTATGTGCGAAACCACGAGGAAGTCACAAAGGCGACCGAAGAGGGCCTGTTTTATGCTCAAGGCCTTGAGCCCTTACATGCTGAGCTGGACGAATACGATCACGTGAGCGCTTTAGTGTGTCGCGAGCTCGCCGAACACGAGGGTAAATGGTCACCAACCGGCAGCGAACGACGATTGGCTGCACGCGCGATTTTTATCGCCGCCGGCACAGTCCCCAATACCATTTACGAGCGTGAATACGCCGATACCTTTGCGCTAGAGGGCAATCACTTCCTCGCCCACAACGACACCGAACAAGGACTTGCTCCAGTCGCCGATGCTGCGCATTGCAAAGAAGATCAATTCGGGCCATTCACCTCCTATCAACAAGGTGGCCGGCGAGTCAGCTTTATTGGCGATACCCACCCCGCGTTCCATGGCAGCGTGGTCAAAGCAATCGCCTCGGGTATGCGCACCTATCCCTATGTTCAGGCCGCCATGGCGCATGCCGAGCCGGCAAGCGAACAAACCCATAGCGCGTTTTTAACCACGATGGATGATTTATTCATTGCCCGCGTGGTTGAAGTCCGGCGGGATAACCCTGCGATGGTAGAAGTGTGGGTCCATGCACCCATGGCGGCACGCAATTTTAAGGCCGGCCAATTCTTTCGCTTGCAAACCTTTGAGTCCCTCTCTCCCATCGTGGCCAACACACGCTTGCAGATCCCGCTCATTACCGTGTCTGGGACTGGCGTGAAAGACGATTGTATTCGGCTCATGGTGTTGCAATGGGGCGCTGGACCGCGCTTGGTTGGCCGCCTGCAACCCGGTGACCCATTAGTCCTCATGGGCCCCACCGGTGCGCCCACCGATTTGCCTAGCGGTCGAACCATTATGGTGGTGGCCGGGCGCTGGGGCGCGGCGGTTATGCTTGATATTGGAGCCGCCTTACGTGCCGCAGGCAACCGCGTGTTGTATGTGGCCGCTTTTGGGGCAGCCGGGGATGTCGATCATCAAGACGAACTCGAAGCCGGCGCTGACCAAATCATTTGGTGTACAGCCAAAGAGCAAACCATCAGCGCGCGACGACCACAAGATATTAGCTTGCAGGCCACTGACATGATTGATGTGGTGAAACGCTATGGCGCCGGCGAGATTGGCCCGGCGCAAAACGGCATCGCGCTGGGTGATGTCGATCGCATTATGGTGATGGGGGGCACCGGCTTGCTCAAGGGCTTTCAGGCGGCGGTTAAAGGCGATCTCAAAGGCCTGGTTGCCAGGGATTGCGATGCCTTTGGAACGGTTGGCAGCCCAATGCAATGCATGATGCAAGGGGTGTGTGCGCAGTGCTTGCAATGGCAAATTGATCCAGACACCGGCGAGCGAACCCGACCGGTATTCTCGTGCGCGGGGCAAGATCAGCCTTTGACTTGGATTGACTTGGATAATTTAGCCGCGCGCCAGCAACAAAATCGCTTGAGCGATCGCTTAAATGGGCAATGGCTTGAGCAAGTCTTATTGACCGCCGATTAGGCTAGCGCTCGAGAATAACCACGGCGGTGGCGTGGGTGTGCTCATCGCTAATACTTAAGTGCACCTGCTTGACGCCCAGTTGGTTGGCGGTCTCAAGCGCTTTGCCGCTGAACGCCATGCGCGGCGCACCGGTGGGCGTATGCTCAACCACAAGTTCACGAAAACTTGCCTTGGCACCAATCCCACAGCCCAACGCCTTAGCGCCGGCTTCTTTGGCCGCGAATCGCCGCGCTAAAAACGCCGCAGCGCCGCGCGGGGTGGCGGCGGCTAGCTGATAGTCGGCCATTTCCGCACTCGCGAGCAAACGCACAGCCAGGCGCTCGCTATGCGCTTCAAGCATATGGGCGAACCGGTCCACCGAAACAATATCGGTCCCAAGCCCAAGAATGCTCAATGCCTTGCCTCACGAATTAGACGCTTCATCTCACGTACCGCACTATCCAACCCCACAAACACCGCGCGGGCAACAATGGCATGGCCAATGTTGAGCTCGGTAATTTCTGACAGCGCAGCGATGGGCGCGACGTTGTGGTAGTGCAGCCCATGCCCCGCGTTGACCTGTAAGCCAAGCGATTGACCCAGCTGCGCAGCTTGTTGGATACGCTGAAACTCTGCATGAATGCTCGCATCGGTGGTGGCATCGGCAAACGCCCCGGTGTGCAGCTCAATGACCGATGCCCCCGCCTCGCGCGCTGCATGCAATTGCTCGGCATCCGGGTCGACAAATAACGATACCCGAATCCCGGCATCAGCCAGGGCCTGGCAGGCTTTCTGACACGCCGGCAGTGTACCGGCAACATCCAACCCGCCTTCGGTTGTTAGCTCAGCACGACGCTCCGGCACTAAACAGCAATCGCTGGGCTGGACTCGCTGCGCGATTTGAATCATTTCCGCGGTATTGGCCATTTCCAAATTCATACGCGTTTGCAGCGCTTGCGCTAACCGATCGATATCAGCATCCACAATATGCCGACGGTCCTCGCGTAAATGCACCGTAATGGCATCGGCGCCTGCCTGCTCAGCCAGTTGCGCGGCCATGACCGGGTCGGGATAACGCGTACCCCGGGCCTGCCGCAGCCCGGCGATATGATCAACGTTCACCCCAAGCAAAGGCTCAAGACTGCCCTGATGATGCGCCATGCTCTGGTTCTCCTTTGGTTGGGTAGCGTGCATAAAGCTCGCGGCTTTTCAGTGGCCGCCCCCCTAAATGCAGGCTTAATGCTGCACGCATGAGTGCTCGTGTGGCCCGCGCGGTATCGGCTGTAATCGGATCAGCCGCCAGCGCAAGCAGCTGCTGTCCCTGCACTACGAGCCCGCCGACCTGCGGACCAACCACCGGGGTTGCGCCCTGAGACGGATCGTACCGGTACCATTGATCGGGCACCAGCGCATTGGCCTGCGTGTCGGTCTCCAACGCCAACCCATAGCCCAATAGACTTAAGAGATCGCGCTCAAAGCAGCGCAATGCGGGGCCTTCAGGGGCGTTTGATGCCAGCGCCTCGAGCAGTTGAACATAACCTTCAAATAGCCCGGGGTGAGGATCTTCTCGGCCTAAAACGCGAATCAATAGCTCGTTGCCATACAATCCACTGACTAAACGCCGGCCTTGCAAGCGCAGCGGCTGCCCAGCCGCCTCGACTTGTTGCAAAGTGCCCATTTCACCGCGCAGCCGCCACGACATGGCCAATGGCTGAAAAGGCTGGAGTAATCCAGCCGTGCGCGAGCGCTGCCCCCGTGCCCCACGCGCCACCAACGCAACCCGTCCATGCTCGCGAGCCAATACGTCTAAAATCAGGCTGGTATTACGGTAAGCCCGCGTATGCAGGACAAAGGCGGGCTCTAGAGATGCATCGCGGCTTGCCGCGCTCATTGATGTTGGGTGTAGCCTAGTGCTTGGAGCATGCGAGCATCATCTGACCAACCTTCACGCACTTTAACCCAAAGCTTGAGATAGACGCGGGCATCAAACAATCGCTCCATTTCATGACGCGCTTGAGCGCCGATTTGTTTAATCCGCGAGCCGCCCTCGCCAATCATAATACGCCGCTGGCCACTGCGCTCGACCCAGATAATCGCGGCAATGCGGCGTAATCGCCCTTCTTGCTCAAAGGCTTCGATTTCAACGGTACTGGCATACGGTAGCTCGTCCCCCAGCATGATGGTTAGTTGCTCGCGCACTAGTTCGGCGGCCATAAACGACTCCCCTCGATCAGTCACCTGATCGCGCGGAAACAACGCCGGCCCGCTGGGCAGCTGCGCAATAATCGCTGCTTCCAGTGTGTCTAGGTTGTCAGCCTTTTGCGCTGACACCGGCACCACAGCAGCAAAATCACGACGCTGATCAACCTGAGCGATTTCAGGGAGTAGCTGGTTTTTATCGCGAATCCGATCCACTTTATTAATTGCAGCAATCACCGGGGCACGCGTGCCTTCAAGGCGCTGCAACACCCGATCATCAGCGGCCGTCCAACGACCGGCCTCGGTCAGCATGACAACCGCATCCACATCACCCAACGCGCTGCCGGCGGCATCGTTTAAGTACCGATTCATCGCGGTACGGCCGCCTTCATGCAGCCCAGGCGTATCGACATAGATAATTTGCGCATCATCACGTTGGTGAATACCCAGAATGCGATGCCGTGTGGTTTGCGGTTTGCGCGTAGCAATACTGACCTTTTGGCCAAGCAGCGCATTAAGCAAAGTTGATTTACCGACGTTAGGACGGCCCACCAACGCGGCAAACCCCGCTGGCAAATCGGTGTTGTCGGGTTTACTCATGCCCACCCCTTACTGGTGTATCGGCATTGGGTTGCAACTTGGATAACAAATCGGCCGCCGCCGCTTGTTCAGCCTGGCGACGATTACCGGCAACCCCCTCACCACTTTGCGCAAGGATCTCGCTTGCGCAGACCACACGAAAGGTTTGGTCGTGTGCTTGGCCGCTAATGTTTTCGACCGCGTAGCTCGGCAATTCAAGCCCGCGGGCTTGCAGGTACTCTTGCAAGCGTGTTTTTGGGTCTTTGTGTGCCTGCATATCGGGCAAAGCGCGCAAATGCGCCGCATAAAGGCGAAGAATTAATTCTCTACCGCCCGCATAACCACCGTCCAGGTAGACCGCACCAATCACTGCTTCTAGCGAGTCGGCCAGTATAGAATCGCGCCGTCGCCCGCCGGTTTTTAACTCACCGCTACCGAGCAGAATTTGCTCACCCAACTCAATCTCGCGGGCAATTTCAGCCAGCGCGTTTTTATTAACCAAGGCAGCACGCAGACGACTGAGCTCACCCTCACGCAAATCAGGGCGGCGTTCGAAAATTTCTGCCGCAATGACAAAATTTAAAATGGCATCGCCTAAAAACTCTAAGCGCTCGTTATTTGGCCCGCTGGCGCTGCGATGAGTTACCGCTTGGCGCAACAAACTAGGATCACTAAACTGCCAGCCCACACGATCGGCGAGCGATTGTAATTCAGTCATTAGCCACCGCACCGATTGGCATTATTCAATGACATTACCCATGCGCCCCCAATTCGGGCCTCCATTCCAGCTTAACCAAATAAAAAACGCGCGCCCCACGAGATGATCACGGGGTACCGGGCCCCAAAAACGGCTATCGCTGCTGCGATCGCGGTTATCACCCATGACAAAATACTCACCCGCGGGCACGGTGTAGCTAAACCCCCGAGCCGGTGATTGCCGGTTAACCAATGCCTGGTGCCAATCACCATCAATTTGCTCGCGAATCAGCGCAAACGAGGCGTCTTCTCCCCAGTCACCCAGTCGCTCAGTGGGCAAAACTTCGCCATTAATGGTCAAGCGTTTGTTTTGATAACTCACCGTATCGCCCGGCAGTCCAATAATGCGCTTAATGTAATCTTGCGCGGGTTCGACCGGATAGCGAAATACCGCGACATCGCCTCGGTCGGGGTCACCTACGGGGGCAATAAGCGTGTGCATGACCGGCAGGCGTAAGCCGTAACCAAATTTATTGACCAAGATAAAGTCGCCGGCCTCTAGGGTTGGCAACATAGAACCTGAGGGAATGCGAAAGGGCTCGACAATAAACGAGCGCACGATGAGCACAATGAGTAGTACCGGAAAGAGCGAGCGACCTAAATCAACCCACCAAGACACCCCGGCATCGGCGGCACGATGGCGTCGGCGCAGTCGATCAAAGCTCCAA
This sequence comes from uncultured Ectothiorhodospiraceae bacterium, assembly GCA_913056315.1. GTDB lineage: Bacteria > Pseudomonadota > Gammaproteobacteria > Nitrococcales > Nitrococcaceae > Spiribacter. The sequence continues at coordinate 37,745 of CAJXMZ010000005.1, read as the reverse complement.
ACCACGCCGCTGACAAGCGTGACAACGACTATAATGGCCTCAAAATCCAACATCCCCAGCGCCCTCCGCTATCTTTCTACTTGCCCTGATCAACCTGAAGAACAGCCAAGAAGGCATCCTGAGGAATTTCGACCCGCCCCACTTGCTTCATGCGGCGTTTGCCCTGCTTTTGCTTTTCGAGCAGTTTTTTCTTTCGAGTGATATCACCACCATAGCACTTGGCCGTCACGTTCTTACGTAACGCCTTGACCGAAGAGCGCGCAATAATTTTACTGCCAATCGCCGCCTGAATCGCGACTTCAAACATTTGCCGCGGGATGATCTCTTTGAGTCGTTCGGTTAATTCTCGCCCACGGCCCTCGGCCTGATCGCGGTGGACAATCACAGAAAGCGCATCCACCCGATCGCCGTTGACTAAAATATCGAGCTTTACCAAACGCTCGGCCTGAAAGCGCCGAAACTCATAATCAAACGAGGCATAGCCCCGGGTTGCAGATTTCAGCCGATCAAAAAAGTCTAAGACGACCTCACCCATGGGCATTTCATAATCTAGCGACAGCTGATTGCCGACGTATTGCATGCCCTTTTGCGTACCACGCTTGTCTTCGCAAAGCTTGATTACTGCGCCCACATAGGCCTGCGGCACCAAAATGTTAGCGTGAATGATCGGCTCGAGAATCGACTCCATGCTATTCACTGGGGGCAGATCGGACGGGTTATGCACCCGGTGCGTAACGCCTTCTTTGTCGATGACCTCATGCACCACGGTTGGCGCGGTGGTAATAAGATCGAGTCCATATTCGCGCTCTAAGCGCTCTTGGACGATCTCCATGTGCAGCATGCCCAAAAAGCCGATGCGAAACCCAAAACCCAGTGCTTCAGAATTCTCCGGCTCAAATGCCAGCGCTGCATCGTTGAGTCGCAACTTGCCAAGCGCGTCGCGAAAGCCCTCATAGTCATCAGAGCTAATCGGAAAAACACCGGCAAAAACTCGAGGCTGAACACGTTTAAAGCCAGGCACCGCGACTTGCGTTGGCTGTTTGGCATGGGTCAGCGTATCGCCGACCGGCGCTCCATCAATGTCTTTTATACCGGCTACCACAAAGCCCACGCGCCCAGCGCTTAGCGAGTCCCATGGGGTGCGCTGCGGGGTGAAAATTCCCAATTCATCCACCTGAAACTCACGCCCGGTGGACATCACCTTAATGCGCTCACCCTTACGCAGCTCACCGTCAAACACCCGCACCAAACAAACCACCCCAAGGTAGTTATCAAACCACGAGTCAATAATGAGCGCTTTGAGCGGGCCGTCAGGATTACCCTGCGGTGGTGGGATGCGTTTAATCAGTGCCTCGAGCAGATCATCAACACCCAAGCCGCTTTTAGCGCTAATGGGCAGCACCTCGGCACCATCTAGGCCAATAATCTCTTCAATTTGCTGAATGACTTGATCAGGCTCGGCCGAGGGCAAATCGATCTTATTCAAAACCGGGATAACCTCTAAACCCTGTTCAACCGCGGTGTAGCAGTTCGCCACACTCTGCGCTTCCACCCCTTGCGAAGCGTCCACCAGCAACAGCGCGCCCTCGCATGCATAGAGCGAGCGGCTCACCTCATAGGAGAAGTCCACATGCCCTGGGGTGTCAATAAAGTTGAGCTGGTAGGTCTGGCCATCTTGCGTGGTGTAATCGAGCGACACACTTTGCGCTTTAATGGTTATGCCACGCTCTCGCTCCAAATCCATCGAGTCGAGCATTTGCTCACTCGAATGCCGGGCACTGTAGCTACTGGAGCGCTCAATCAGCCGGTCGGCCAGCGTGGACTTACCATGATCGATGTGCGCGATGATTGAGAAGTTTCTGATCTGATCCATTAAAACCTGGCCCGGCTAACACCGGTTGCACGAATAAAGCGGCCGCAGCAACCTATGATTACTGCGGCCCCATGGGTCGATAGCCGACCATTATAGCCAAGACGATACCGATCAGGGTATGCGCAGAGCAAGAAAGCGTTGGTTGTCTTCACGCTGCACAAGCAACGGCACGCTGCGGCCTGAGTCAATTTGCTCCACCACATCACGAAACGCCTCGACGCTCGCCACGCTCGAGCGATTAATGCGGGTGATTAAGTCGCCCGCCGACAATCCGGCTTCGGCCGCCGGTCCGCCGGTGACATTACTCACCACAACCCCTTCAATATCGGCGGACAAACCCAGCGCTTCGCGACGCTCGGCGGTGAGTGGCTCGAGGCGCATCCCCAACGCTTCAAATTCACCCGCGGATGGCGCTGGCGTTTGTTGTGCCGTTCCGGCCGCGTCATCAGGCAGCTGCTCGAGCCTCACCGCAATGCGCTCACGCTCGCCATCGCGCATCACTACCACATCAACGGTTGAACCCACCGGCGCACGCCCGACTATCGGCGGCAACGCCCCGGAGGTGGGCACAGCCCGATCATCAAATTCGATAATGACATCACCCGGCTCAAGCCCGGCTGCGGCTGCTGGACTGTCAGGCAGCACTTGGGCGACGAGCGCACCTTCCGGCCGATCCATGCCAAAAGACTCCGCTAAATCACGCGTGACATCTTGAATGACAACGCCTAACCAAGCCCGACTGACTTCACCGCCATCACGCAACTGGTCAGCGACCTCAATCGCAAGCTCAATGGGAATAGCAAACGATATGCCCTGAAATCCACCGGAGCGGCTATAGATATGGGAATTAACGCCGATTACTTCGCCCTCTAGGTTAAACAACGGCCCGCCAGAGTTGCCGGGATTAATGGCAACGTCGGTCTGCAAAAACGGCACGTAATTTTCGGTTGGCAGACTTCGGCCTTTCGCGCTAACGATGCCGGCGGTCACCGAGTACTCAAAGCCAAATGGCGAGCCAATCGCAAGCACCCATTCACCAACTTCCAACGCCGAGGACTCGCCAATCTCAACGGTTGGCAAATCGTTGGCAGCCACTTTGAGCAGCGCCAGATCCGTCCGCTCGTCCGCCCCCACGAGCTCGGCGGTCAGCTGTCGGCGATCATTAAGACGAACGACAATTTCACTGGCCTCTTCAACCACATGATTGTTGGTTAAAATGTACCCATCCTCTGAAATGATAAACCCCGAGCCTAATGAGCGCGTATCAAACTGCCGCGGCTCAGAGGGGCCTTCGTTGCCAAAGCGCTCCATGAAATCTCGAAACGGATGATCTTCAGGGAGTTCTTCAAAATCGGGCATGCCCGGAATATTAGGCACTCCGCTTTGGCGGGTTTGCATGGCTTGCGTGGTGCTAATGTTAACCACCGCCGGGCTGTTGGTTTTAACTAACTCAGTAAAGTTTGGCAGCGACTGCGCGGCGACCCCAGCAAGCCCCGAACAACCCAATAATACGACCGCCAATACCCATTGTATTAGCGCGCGAGACATCGTTGGCGTTGGCATCATTTAGTGACCTGCGTTGTTCGATGAATGAAAGGGCGTCACCGCATTAGCGATACGCTCAACCGTTCCTGCCGGGACTTCACCCACGGCAATAATTTGATGGTCATCAACCGAGCGACCAAACGCGCTCATTGCCCCCATTTGCAGCGGCCCTTCAATTTGCTCGCTGGCCGCTACCGGCTCGATATACACCGACACGCTGGCAAGCCCGTCGGAGACCATTAAATGTCGCACGGGCTGAGGCCGCCCAGAGATTTCCTGGAGTTCGTTCATGTGCAAGCGAAAGCCAGCAGGCGCGGCGTCCAATGTCCAATTAGAATCGGTTGTCGGTGTTTGCGCTGCCTCATCTAACGGCATGGTCACCCGGGTAAATCCCGCCTGGGGCTGTGTCAGGGTCAGTTCGGCTTCGCTAATTTGTTCACGAATCTCTAAATCGAGCATCATCAGCCGCTCAATCACCTTGGCATTGGGTGAGAGCACTTCGGCGCGCAAAAGCACGCCGGATTCGACATCAAACCACAACGTGTAGCCATAGCGCATCGCATCCTCGGGGGTTAGCGTCACCTGTTGAGCGAGTCGCCCAGCCACCCGATCTTGTTCGCCCAGCGCACTGCGGTAGTAGGGCTCAAGTGCTGACATGTCGGTGGGAATGCGGGCACTTAATGGGGTGCGCAATTGCCGGCTATGGATGAATCGAGAATCACTACTCGGCAACACGCAAGTAATCACTTGGTCATCACGCAAAATTTCGCGATGTGGCCCGGATAGGGACTGCAGCCGCTCGCGCACCCCGCCGGCCGAATCGACTGCGTGCCAAATCTTGACTGTCTCAAGGGAATCGCCATGCTGATATAGCAGTGAGCCAACAAAGTTGGTTTGCTCGCGGGCTTGACCGCTCCACTCGAGCCACTGCGCTGGCGTTTGCGGTTGGGCGTAAGCAGGGGCAAGCGCCGCACCGCTGAGCAACGCAAGCGATATTAAGTAAGCCAGCACACGGTGTTTATTGATTTGTGTCATGACCAACAATTCGAATGTATTTCAATGTCCCACCGAGTCGAGTCGACGATGCATGCTCGCTGTGATTAACAAAGTAGGGATTGAGTCGATGACGCTGGGCGGCATCGAGTCGCGTGTTAGCGCTCAGCGATTGCGCTTGCGGTACTGACTGACTCCCCACTTGAGCCAATGCTCCAGAAGCTGATCGCGCTCCGGCATCGCTTGGCGCTTGGGCCACTTCACTGGTGTTGATCGATGGACTCGAGAGGTTATCGGCAATGATTGGGTAAACCGCGACAATTCCCAATGCAACGCTGGCAGCGATGGCCATACCGGCGACGGGCTGGACTAACCAGCCCCATCGCTTTGCATTGGGTGTGGTGGGGGTATCAAGCGCTTCATGCTCAGGTTCGTTGGCCAGCGCCGAGGACACGCGATCGGCTAATTGGTCGGATTGTGCGTGGTAATCACCCCGAATGACCGCTGAGATACGGTGATACCGGCTGAGTTGTTCGCGGGCTTGTTCATCAGCGGCAAGCCGTCGGGCTAGAAACCGCTGCTCATCGGCGTTGAGCTCACCGTCAAGATAGGCAGAGAGCTGTTCGGCTATTTTATCCTGCATCGCTATGTTCGCCTGTTTCATCCATCAACGGCCGCAGCCGTTTGTCTATCGCCTCCCGGGCACGAAATATTCGCGACCGGACCGTACCAATTGGACATTCCATTGCCTGCGCAATTTCTTCGTAGGTTAGGCCCTCAAACTCACGAAGCACAATTGCCGTGCGCAAATCATCAGGAAGATCATCGATGGCTGCCACGACCGTGTCTTGAACTTGATCACGTTGCGCGAGCGCCTCGGGTGACTCCTGATCTTTAAGACGCGATTCGATGTCATATCGTTCCGCATCTTGTGCATCAATATCGCTATCGGGTGGACGACGCCCTTGTGAGACTAGGTGGTTTTTCGCGGTATTAATACCGATTCGGTAGAGCCAAGTATAAAAACTACTATCGCCGCGAAAGCGTGGTAGTGCTCGGTAGGCCTTAATAAATGCCTCTTGGGAGACATCCAGTGCCTCGGCGTGATCATGCACATACCGTGATATCAACTTAACGAGCTTGTGCTGATATTTGAGCACGAGCTCGTCAAAAGCGCGCTTATCACCCGCTTGTACCCGTTTTACCAGTTCTTGATCGGCGCTAGCGGTGCTCATTAACCCTCCGCGCTAGTTGCGTCCATGCACGCAATTGGCGATGCCGCTCAGCGCCGAGCGCATCAACCGGGATCGTCACGGCTCGGCGTTTCAAACCTTGCCGAAGTGTCAAAATAATCAAATAGGGCGCGACAAAAGCGTCTTTTAATTGCCCACTCAGCCACTGACCATTGGTGGTTTGCACCTCACAGCGACCGTCCGCGGCGACTGCGATGGCCGCAGGTGCCTGCGCAGCGCCCGGCCAATGCAATCGCCACGCCAGTGCGCTCACCACGCAGCAGGCCAAAACCGCCAAAGTCTTTAGCAGCATAGACAAAACGGAAACGCTCACCAAAGCCACCATGCTTAGCGCCGGCACAACAAGCAAAAAAATTGCCACCGAGCGACTGGGTCTAAGCGGATAGACCCGAAACGGCTCGTATGCGTTGGACGATGTCAGCAAACTCACCTTCCTTGGGCACATAACCACTGAGTAGCCAATCAATGAGCAAATCATCCTCACAAACTAACAGCCGCTCAAAGTTAGCGCGACCAGCGGCGTCTAACGCCGCATAGCCGTGCTCGTTACTGTCGAGAAAACGATTGAGTAGCCGGTCGAGCTCTGTGGTGCCGCGTCGACAGCGCCAACGCAGCCTTGATAGCTCACTCACAAAGACTCACCGCCCGATTATTGGCGGGCCACCATTAGGCGCTTAATTTCCGCAATGGCCTTAGCGGGGTTGAGCCCCTTGGGGCAAGCCGATGCACAATTCATAATGGTGTGGCAGCGATAGAGCTTAAATGCATCATCCAAGTCATCAAGTCGCGCGCCGGTGTCCTCATCGCGACTATCGGCAATCCAGCGATAGGCTTGCAACAAAACTGCCGGACCGAGGTAGCGGTCTGGGTTCCACCAATAACTCGGGCAAGAGGTTTGGCAACAGGCGCACAAGATGCACTCGTACAAACCATCCAAAGCTTCGCGATCCTCAGGGCTTTGCAACTGCTCTTGGTCGGGTGGCGTTGGCGATTGTTTGCGAATCCATGGCCGAATCGAGGCGTATTGCGCATAAAAATGCGTCATATCCGGCACTAAGTCTTTGACAACGCGCATTGAGGGCAGCGGATAAATGCGCACATCGCCGTCGATATCATCAATGGCTTGGGTACACGCCAGCGTGTTGCGGCCATCGATATTCATCGCGCAAGAGCCGCAAATGCCCTCACGACAAGAACGCCGAAAGGTTAGTGTTGGGTCGATATCGTTTTTAATTTTTACCAGCGCATCGAGCACCATGGGTCCGCAGCTATCGAGATCAAGCTCGTAGGTGTCCAAACGCGGGTTCTCGCCTTTATCGGGCTCCCAACGGTAGACCTTAAACGTGCGCGTGTTGAGCGCTTGCGCCGGCGCGGCGTGATGGGCCCCGGGCTGGATACGCGAATTGGGGGGCAAAATGAACTGAGCCATGAGATACCTCGTTGCGTTTAGTACACACGCTTTTTCGGCGGGATGACTTCCATCTCGTCGGTTAGCGTTGTCATATGCACCGGTCGATAATCAATTTGAACACTGCCGTCCTCTTGCATCCAAGAGACCGTGTGTTTCATCCATTGCGCGTCATCGCGCTCAGCAAAATCTTCGCGGGCATGAGCCCCCCGACTTTCCTGGCGATTGTTCGCCGAATCCATGCTCACCACCGCGTTGCCGAGCAGATTTTCCAACTCCAGGCTTTCCACCAAATCGGTATTCCAAATCAATGACCGATCAGACAGCTTCACGCGTCCAAACATCTCATGGATGGCGTGAATTTTCTGACTGCCGGTCTCCAGCGTTTCTGCGGTACGAAATACGGCGGAATACTCTTGCATGGCCGCCTGCATCTGATCGCGAATTTGCGCTGTGGGATGCTCGCCATCGGCATTGCGCAAACGATCTAAGCGCCCGAGTGAGTAATCCGCGCTGTTCACTGGTAATGGCTTATGATCACCACACTCGGCCACCACCTCAGCAGCCCGAATGGCGGCCGCCCGGCCAAATACCACCAGATCAAGCAATGAGTTCGAACCCAAGCGATTCGCGCCGTGTACCGAGATACAGCCAGCCTCGCCAATCGCCATCAGCCCAGGCACAACCGCGTCAGGGTCGCCATCGCGAGGCGCTACCACCTCAGCGCGGTAGTTAGTTGGAATACCGCCCATGTTGTAGTGCACCGTTGGCAGCACGGGAATAGGCTCTTTAGCGACGTCAACGCCGGCGAAAATTCGTGCCGTCTCGGCAATACCCGGCAAGCGCTGGTTAATCACCTCGGGACCCAGATGTTCCAGGTGCAGGTGAATGTGATCTTTGTTCGGCCCAACGCCGCGGCCTTCACGAATTTCGACCGTCATAGAGCGCGATACCACATCGCGTGACGCTAAGTCTTTGGCATTCGGTGCATAACGTTCCATGAAACGCTCACCCTCGCCATTGGTTAAATAGCCGCCCTCGCCCCGAACCCCTTCGGTAATCAGGCAGCCCGCGCCGTACACACCGGTGGGGTGGAACTGGGTGAATTCCATATCCTGCAGCGGAAGCCCTGCACGCAGAACCATCCCACCGCCGTCACCGGTGCAGGTGTGGGCGGATGTGCACGAAAACCACGCCCGGCCGTAGCCGCCAGTGGCCAGGACCACAATATGCGCACGGAACCGATGAATCTTGCCCGTCGCCAACTCCAGCGCAATAACGCCGCGACAAGCGCCATCTTCCATAATCAAATCAAGCGCAAAGTACTCGATATAAAATTCGGCCTGATGCGCAAGTGATTGCTGATAAAGCGTATGCAAAATCGCATGGCCGGTGCGGTCGGCCGCAGCACAAGTGCGCTGCGCGGTCCCTTCACCAAAGTGGGTGGTCATACCGCCGAATGGGCGCTGGTAGATCTTGCCCTCTTCGGTGCGAGAAAAGGGAACGCCGTAATGCTCTAGTTCGATAATTGCCGGGATCGCTTCGCGACACATGTACTCAATCGCATCTTGGTCACCCAACCAATCCGATCCTTTGATGGTGTCGTAGGCGTGCCAGCGCCAATCGTCTTCACCCATATTGCCAAGCGCTGCACTCACACCGCCTTGCGCGGCAACAGTATGGCTGCGGGTTGGAAATACTTTGGTGACACAAGCGGTTTTAAGGCCCTTTTCAGCCATCCCGAATGTCGCGCGTAGTCCGGCGCCGCCGGCACCGACCACAACAACATCGTAACTGTGATCGACAATTTCATAATCGGTGGTCATTGCTTCAGCCTCCGAGCGCAATTGTTAGGACGGCGAAAATGCCCGCGATCGCGAGCAACAAGGCAAGGAATCGCACAGCCGTTACCAGCACCAGGCGCACGCCTTGATGGCTGACATAGTCTTCAAGCACGACTTGCAGCCCGAGTGAGGCGTGATAGAACAACACCCCGAAGACCAGCGACAGTAATACCGCATTCAACGGGTTGGCGATCCAGGCCGTGGTTTGCGCATAGCTACCACCGGCGTTGGCGGCAATGCCAATAACCAACCAGAGCATCAGCGGCAGCATCGCCACTGCACTCAGGCGTTGCGACCACCAATGCGCGGCACCATGGTGCGAGGCACCCAAGCCACGCGCCTGCTTTAAGGGGGTGCGATATGCCATAGCGTCTATCTCCTCAAACCAGCGCGATGAACCAGGCAAGCCCGGTTAGCAACGCAGCGCCCACGATAACCGCTTGGCCTGAGCGCTGAGCGGTTTGTAATTCGAACCCATAGCCGGCATCCCAAAACAAATGCCGAATGCCGTTGCATAGGTGATAAAACAGCACAAATGTCCACAGCAACATCAGCAACTGCACTGGCCAACTGGCAAAAATACTGCTCGCCAGTGCGTAGCTCGTGGGACCGGCTGCGGTAGCCACAACCCAATAGACCAGCATTAACGCACCCCCAGCAAGCAAAACGCCGGAGATTCGGTGACTTATTGAAGTTAGCGCCGTGAACGGCAGCCGATAGACCTGAAGGTGTGGTGAAAGCGGGCGGTTATCCGAACTCATCGAGTCACTCTCCGAGCAGTCGTTGGGGCCGTGGATATTGCCCTGAGAATACGCTGATGGCGGGGTTTGCGCAACAACGCCGCAGCGCAACATACGGGCTATCGGGCAGCCACTGGGCTAAAAATCGGTACAGCGGCCGTTGCTCTCCCAGTCGCCATATCGAGTCGGCTCAGGCCCTTTGGCACCACCAATCTCTCGGGGTAACGCCGGTTTTTTCGAGGCGTCATCAGCCGGCGGCGTTGGCGCTGAGTCTGAGGAGTTTTGGCTGGCTTGAGCCGTTTCATCATGCGCTGGATGCGATGGGCGATCAGACATAGGGCCTCCTAATGGGTGCCTTTAATGAGGAACGACTGGCATTATCCCATATCTCAAGGCCTACCTGCATTCCAAACGGAGCCAACACAATGCATGAACCATGGCAAAACGCACTGGCGAACAGTGCGGACGACCCCGCAGAGCCCTTCCCAAGCATTGCTGAGTTGGAGGTGGCCGCCCGTGATGGGGGGCTGGTTGCGCCACTGCCCGAGCTGGGGATACTGCATGTTGCTGGCGCTGACGCCGCTGGGTTTCTTCACAATCAGCTAACCCAATCAATCACCGATATCGGCGAGGATGAAACGCGATTGGCCGCTTGGTGTAACCCCAAGGGCCGAGCGCGCGTTCTCATGCGCATCGTGCCCAGTGATAGCGGGCTGCTGCTTATCGCTGATGCGCACGTGCTAGAAGCGATTACGCCTAAGTTGCAGATGTTTGTTCTTCGCGCCCAAGTCGCACTGACCTCATTGACGCCCAGCGAGGGACTGATGGGCTTAGCCGGACCCGCCGCCGAAGCACTGCTGACACAGACGGTGGGCTCGTTGCCAAGCCAGATTAATGGTTTGGTGCGCGCCGGCGATTTGCATGTCATTCGACTGCCTGGCGATCCCAGCCCGCGTTATCTATTGCTTGCCCCGGCCGCTCAACTCTCTGAGCTGTGGCAGCAATATCGTGCAGCGCTAACGCGCGCGGATGCCGCGTTTTGGAAACTGCTGGATATTCGCGCCGGGCTGCCGGATGTCTTAGAGCAGACCCAAGAGACGTTCATTCCTACGATGCTCAATCTTGAACCACTGCAGGGCGTGGTTTACGAAAAGGGCTGCTACCCCGGCCAAGAAGTTATTGCCCGCATGCACTATTTGGGACAGCTCAAACGCCGTATGTACCGAGCGCGCATTGATATTGACCCACCAACCCCAGGCAGCCTCATCGTTGACACCAACGCGGCACAGGCTGGCATTGTTGTTAGTGCCGCACCAACCGCCGAAGGGGGCAGCGAGCTACTGGCGGTTTTGCGCATTGATAAGGCCACCGACACCGATTTGAGCATCGATGGCTCGCCCATTACCTTGCTCGACCTACCCTACATGCCGCCAGGCTTAGCGCCGGCCAACGATGAGCATTAGCGTGGACGCATGGCAGGAAACAACAAAACATCGCGAATGGAAGGGCTATCGGTGAGCAGCATGACCAAACGGTCAATGCCAATGCCCTCACCAACTGCCGGCGGCATCCCATACTCCAGCGCTTGAATATAGTCGGCGTCGAAGTGCATCGCCTCGTCGTCGCCGGCATCTTTTTCAGCCACTTGACGTTGAAAACGCGCCGCCTGATCTTCCGCGTCATTGAGCTCAGAAAACCCATTGGCAATTTCACGGCCCGCAATAATGAGCTCAAACCGCTCGGTCACGCTGGGATTATCATCGCGCGGGCGGGCTAACGGCGAGACTTCGGTGGGGTAATCCGTGACAAAAGTCGGCTGCCTTAGCTCGCCCTCTGCGGTTTTTTCAAAAATTTCAGCCAGTAACTTACCCGCTCCCCAAGCGGCTTTCGTTTGGATGCCCAATGTTTGTGCATGCGCATCCAAAACCGCGCGATCGTCGAGCTGACCGGCGAGGCTGGGATTTTGCGCCAGCACCGCCTCAGCAACACTCACACGGGCAAAAGCCGGTGCTAAGTCAATGGTTTCGCCCTGCCAGCTCAGCTGTTCACCGCCCACCACTTCGCGCGCTAAGCGGCGCAACAAATGCTCGGTTAAATCCATTGCATCGTGATAGTCAGCGTAGGCCTCGTAGAACTCGAGCATGGTGAATTCAGGATTGTGCCGCGTCGACACCCCTTCGTTGCGGAAGTTACGGTTAATTTCGTACACCCGCTCAAAGCCACCGACAACCAAACGCTTTAAATAAAGCTCCGGGGCGACGCGCAAATACAAATCCAGCGCGAGCGCATTGTGATGGGTGACAAACGGCCGAGCGGTGGCGCCACCGGGGATGGGCTGCATCATGGGTGTTTCAACCTCAAGAAAGCCTTGCTCGTGAAACACGTCCCGAATAATGCGCACAATCCGGCTGCGCATTTGAAAAATTCGCCGGGTTTCAGGGTTTGTCATTAAATCGACATAGCGCTGCCGATACCGCGCCTCGGTGTCACCCAATCCGTGGTATTTCTCCGGTAGCGGTCGCAGTGATTTAGTCAGTAGCCGCAGCTGATCACAGTGCACCGAAAGCTCACCGGTTTGCGTGCGCATGAGCGGGCCACTGGCGCCAACAATGTCGCCCACGTCCCAACTTTTAAACGCCGCGTAAACGCCCTCCGGCAAATCATCACGACGCACAAACAGCTGAATATCGCCGGACATATCTCGAATGGTGGCAAAGCTTGCTTTGCCCATGACGCGCTTTTGCACCATGCGTCCAGCGATGCTGGCGCTGGCCGGGTTAGCCTGCAGCTGTTCAGCGCTCACGCCATCAAATTGGCTTTGCAAATCAGCGGCTAAGTCTTTGCGGCGAAAATCGTTGGGAAACGCCTCGCCGGCCTCACGCCATTCGTTGAGCTTACGTCGGCGCTCGGCAATCAGCCGGTGTTCGTCCTGGTCTTCGGCCATGATGTTAACGTCCCGTTGGTTTTGTTTTTGCTCGTGCCAGTTTAAAGCCCGGCTTTTAAGCTTGCCTGTATAAACCCATCAAGATCACCGTCCAAAACGGCCTGCGTGTTGCCGACTTCGACGCCAGTGCGCAAATCTTTAATGCGGCTTTGATCCAGTACATAAGAGCGAATTTGGCTGCCCCAGCCAATGTCGGCTTTGGACTCTTCCACCTCAGCGGCCTGTGTGCGTTGAGCTTCCATTTCGCGCTCGTAGAGCTTAGCGCGCAGCTGCTTCATCGCTGTTGCCCGGTTTTTATGCTGCGATCGATCATTTTGACATTGCACCACCACCCCTGTCGGGATATGGGTAATGCGCACCGCTGATTCAGTGCGGTTGACGTGCTGCCCACCCGCACCACTGGCGCGATACACATCGACGCGCAAATCCGATGGATCAACCTCAATATCGATGTCTTCATCAAGCTCTGGGCTGGCATAAACCGAGGCAAATGAGGTGTGACGGCGATTGCCCGAATCAAACGGTGATTTACGCACTAATCGGTGAACACCGGTCTCGGTGCGCAACCAACCAAACGCATAATCGCCCTCAACGCGAATGGTCGCGCTTTTAATCCCCGCCTGCTCGCCGGCAGAAACCTCAATGAGTTCGCCACTAAAGCCTTTGCGTTCAATCCAACGCAAATACATTCGCAACAGCATTTCTGCCCAGTCTTGGGCTTCGGTTCCGCCGGATCCGGCTTGGATATCGACAAAAGCATTGGCGCTATCCATTTCGCCGGCGAACATGCGCCGAAACTCTAGCGACTCGACCACCTGTTCATGGGCCTGCGTGTCGGTCTCAATGGCAGCGAGCGTTTCATTATCGCCCTCCTCGCGCGCCATCTCGGCAAGCTCGGCGGCCTCGGCCAGTCCGGTGGTTAGATCATTAAGGCGTACAACGACTTTTTCTAATGCCGCCCGCTCACGATTGAGCGCTTGCGCACGCTCTGGGTCATTCCACACATCGGGCTGCTCGAGCTCTCGGGTTACCTCTTCTAAGCGCTCTTGTTGACTAGCGAGGTCAAAGATACCCCCTCAGAGACGCAACACGCCCCTTTAAGTCATCCAATCGGCTTATCAGTACATTGGTATCCAGCACAATCTTCCCCATTCCTTACTTTTCGCACCGCGCTAGGGTACTAGCGCACGGTTTCCCAGAGTTGCGCGAGGCGCTTTTCTGAAACCCGCTCGCGTGTGCCAAGCTCTTGCGCGAACAACGACACACGATACTCTTCAACCACCCAACGAATCTGCGTTAACGCCGGGTCACGAATGGCTCGGCGTTCGTGCCGCTCGAGCGTTTCATTAAGCCGGCGTTGATGCGGTTGTATCACTGCAAGCCCGACCTGATCGCGATTGGGATCGCGCTCTAGACGCTCGAGGCGCTTTTGCAGTGCCTCTAAGTAGCGTGGCAGTTCAGCCAACCGATCCGCTGGCGTGTCGAGCAAAAACCCCGGATACACCAGACCGGCAAGTTGCTCACGACAATCTTGGTAGCTGTCCACCAACCCCAACGCGATATTGCCTTGCAAGGCGCGCTGCAACTGCCGATGCTGACGCAGGATACCAGAGAGGCGATCACGCAGTCGCTCACCGGTGGGTATTAATGCTTCTCGACCTTGTGCGCAGATGTCCGCCCACGCCTTAGCGTCATACGGCAAACCATCGCTTAGAAATACATGGTCAAAAACCGCCGCCGCCAATTCGCGCTTTAACGCATCAGCCGTATCGACATCGCGATAGTCAATCGCCATGCGATCCAGCCCCTCAAGACCGCGGCGCAAATAACGCGCTTGCTGGGCGAAGCGCTTCATTAATAGCGCCCGAACGCCAGCCCGGTGGGTTACCGCCGCGCGCTCAGCGCTATCGAGCAAGCGCAGCGCAACGCCAGACGCTTCGGCTGATAGCGGCGGGTACCCCTGCAACGTGATGCCGCCCTGCTCAAATGCGACTTGATCGGGCAGTGTGGGTAGCGGCCAATCGGTAATCTGCGTTTGTTCAAATTCAACGGCCTCATGGGCTTGAAAATCCGCGGCGGCTTGTTGCGCCAACTGCCGCTGCAGAGCCGCCAAATCTCGGCCCTCAGCTAGGGTCTCACCGCGGCCGTCAACCACCTGAAAATGCATTCGTAGATGCTCGGGCATGGGCGCTTCGTCCCAAATGTCGGCGGGCAAATCAACGCCGGTCATTCGTCGAAGCGCTTGACGCACAGCCGATTCTAATGAGCCTTGCGCTGTCGCGACCGACTCAAGCACCGCCGTGGCAAAATCCGGCACCGGCACAAAGTTACGCCGCAGTGATTTGGGCAAAGCGCGAATCAGCGTAATGACTTTGTCCTCAAGCAATCCGGGCACCAGCCATTCAAAGGGCTCTGGATCGAGCGCATTGAGCGCGGCAATGGGGATACGCACGCTCACGCCATCGGCGCCGTGCCCAGGCTCAAACTGATAAGTCAGTGGCAGCGCTAGACCGTTTAGTTGCAATTTATCCGGATAGGCAGCGGCACTGGCATCCACGCCGCGCGCCATGAGTTGCTCTCGGGTCAAACGCAAAGACGTGTCATCACCGCCGGCTTCAAGCCAACGCGTGAGACTGACTAAGTCAACAACCTGAGCCGGCAATGCCGCATCGTAAAACGCCGCTAGGGCCTCACGATCAATCAGCACATCGCGCCGACGGGTTTTGGCTTCGAGCGCCTCCACCGAATCAATCAACGCCTGATTGGCCTGAACAAACGCCGGGGGATTCGGGGGTAGCTCGCCCAATAAACCCGCTTCAATAAAGCACGCGCGCGCTTCTAACGGCGCGACTTGGGCGTAATCAATTTTGCGCCCGTTAACGATGGGCAAGCCATAGAGGGTGACTTCTTCGCGCCCGAAGACTTTGCCTCGGCGCGCATCCCACCACGGATCGTGATAGCGGCGCTTGACCAAGTGGCGGGCCAGCGGCTCAATCCACTCCGGCCGCACTTCGGCGGTAGTGCGCGCAAACACACGACTCGTTTCGACTAGCTCAGCGGCCATAATCCAACGCGGCCGCTTGCTGGCCGGGCCAGAACTGGGATGAATCGCTAGCTTAAGCCCGCGCGGGCCAACATAATCGGATGGAGTTTCACGACGAGCGATATTGGATAAAAACCCACTCAGCAAGGCGCGATGAATGGCCAGTGACTGAGCTGGCTGGTCGTTGCTTTTTAAACCCATACGCTGGGTCAAGCCGTGCAACTGACTGTGAATATCTCGCCACTCGCGCATTCTCACCACAGACAAAAAATGCTGCCGACACCAGTCTTTTAACGCCCGCTGGCTTAGCGCTGCTTTGCGCTCATGATAGGCATCCCACAGCCGCAACAGGCTAGCAAAGTCGGATTGTTTATCTTGCCAGCGCTTATGCGCTGTATCGGCGGCCTCGCGACTGTGCATTGGCCGCTCACGCGGATCAGCAATCGATAAAGCCGCGGCAATCACGAGCAACTCACGCAAAGCACCCTCACGCTCACCGGCCAGCAATATGCGCCCAATTCGTGGGTCCACGGGCAGCCGGGCTAGCTGCCGGCCAAGCGCCGAGAGTTTTTGCTGCCGATTAAGCGCACCCAGCTCATCGAGCAGCTTTAACCCATCACGAATAAATCGCGGATCAGGCGGTTCAATAAAGGGAAATTCTTCGATTGGGCCCAAACGCAAATGTTTCATTTGCAAAATCACTGAGGCCAAATTGGTGCGCAGAATCTCCGGGTCAGTAAATCGTGGGCGTGCCTGGTAGTCACTTTCGTCAAACAACCGTATGCACACCCCAGGGCCTTCTCGCCCGCAACGCCCCGCGCGCTGATCCGCGCTCGATTGCGCAATTGGCTCAATGGGTAAGCGCTGGACTTTGGTCCGGTAGCTATAACGGCTAATGCGAGCCAGGCCACTATCAACGACGTAGCGAATGCCGGGCACGGTTAATGAGGTTTCAGCCACATTGGTTGCCAGAACCACGCGACGGCCGCGGTGCGGGGCAAACACGCGTTGCTGCTCGGCAGCAGAGAGCCGGCCAAATAACGGCAAAATTTCAGTGGTTGGCGGTTGTTGTCGGCGCAGCGCTTCGGCACATTGGCGTATTTCACGCTCGCCGGGCAAAAACACCAGCACATCGCCTCGGCCGAGTTTGATCAGCTCATCCACTGCCTCAACCACACCCTGACGCAAGCTGCGCTCACGCTCATCGTCGCTTTCCACCGCTAACGGCCGGTAGTGGGTCTCGACCGGGTAGGTACGACCCGAGACTTCAATGATGGGCGCCCCGTCAAAATGTTCGGCAAAGCGCTGCGGGTCAATCGTCGCCGAGGTAATAATGACGCGCAAATCAGGCCGTCGTGGGATGAGGCGTTTGATATAGCCCAATAAAAAATCGATGTTAAGACTGCGCTCATGCGCTTCGTCAATAATCAGCGTGTCATATTGGTTAAGATCCCGATCGCTTTGCGTCTCAGCCAGCAACATGCCATCGGTGAGTAGTTTGACGCGCGTTTGTGGGCTGGTTTTATCACCAAAGCGAATGCGATAACCCACCCCCGCACCAAGTTGGGTACCGCATTCATCCGCAACGCGGGCGGCTAGGTTGCGCGCAGCGATTCGGCGCGGTTGGGTATGGCCAATCATTGCCTCGGTGCCACGACCGAGTTCAAGCATTAGTTTAGGTAACTGCGTGCTTTTGCCCGAACCGGTCTCACCGCAAACAATCACCACCGAATGGTTTTCAACGGCCTCGAGAATCTCCTCGGCGTGCTCAAGAACGGGAAGATCCAGATTGAATTGCGGGGATAAGGTGAGATGGTCAGCCATTCCGGCGACTCGAATCCTCCCGCTCTTTATCACCGCGGGGACGGTGGGTGCGGTACTGGCGCGGTTCAAAACGCAATGTCTCTAGCGTCCAATCATCATCGCGACATTGCAAAATCAAACAACTGGGCCCTCCATAAGTGCGCGTTCGCCCGGCAGCCCCGGGGTTGAGCAGCCAGGGGTGCAACGTTTGATCAACCCACTGGCGATGACTATGGCCGTACACCACCGCTTTGCAGTCGGCGTAATCGCGCCGATAACGCCGATGGCGCTGCTCTAAGGTGCCGCCATCATCGCCGTGAACAATTTTTATTTGTCCGCCCGGCAAGGAAACCGTGGCCTCGGCGGGTAGGTTGGCCAAAATATCCAGCTCAGGCTCGGCCCAATGGGCGGCATCATCGTTGTTGCCGCGAATGGCGACAACCTCCTCGCGCGGGTTGAGCGCAAATAAAATATCCGCCCCACCCACATCGCCGGCATGAATGGCCAAATCGCATTCCGCCACCTGCTCGGCCACGCGCGGGTCCAAAAAACCATGCGTATCGGCCAAAATGGCCACGCGCTTGGCTGAATCAGTCATTAACGCCGAAGCCTTGCGCGATTTGATCACTGAGCGTGTCGTAGTCATGACTCACCGCAAAAGCCGGAAAGTCCTTAATCACATTGTCTGGCGCGTTAAACAAAATACCCCGATCAGCAGCGGCAAGCATGCCGGTATCGTTGTACGAATCACCGGCGGCCACCACGTTAAAGTTCAACCCTTTGAATGCCTCAACACCGGCTTTTTTGTGCGCCGGCATGCGCAGCTGGTAACCGGTAATTTCTCCCTCTTGCGTACATTGTAGGGAATGACAAAACAGCGTTGGCCAGTCGAGCTGGCGCATTAACGGATTCGCAAACTCATAGAATGTGTCGGATAAAATAACGACTTGGTACTGCGCTCGCAGGGCGGCCAAAAATGCCGCTGCACCGGGTAGCGGCTGCATTTTAGCAATCACTTGATTGATATCGCGCATACCCAGCCCATGTTGCGCTAGCGTTGCCAGGCGCATCGTCATGAGTTCATCGTAATCTGCAATATCTCGCGTCGTTGCCCGTAGTGCCTCGATGCCAGTGAGCTCGGCAAATTCAATCCAAATTTCAGGCACCAAAACGCCTTCAAGATCTAGGCAGACAATATTCACAACAATGTCCCAAATTGTAAGGGAAGCGGACACTAAGGCTTTTGCGTTGCACCTGCAAGCAATCCCGCTTCGTGACAAAACGATGACAGTGTATTGAATTACAGTGACACTGCCCTCATCTCATGGCATGTTAGATGCTTATAACCTGTTTATCTTCAGGAGGACTGACGATGGCTTTTAATATTCGTACGGCAACGGCGCCCCGGGCAGCCTCGGGTGGCTCGGCAATCGCGACCAATAAAGTTCTACGCAACACTTACGCATTGCTGTCCATGACGCTGCTGTTTAGCGCCGCAATGGCCGGCGTGGCCATGGCGACCAATGCCCCGCCCATGCACTGGTTGCTGGTGCTTGGTGGATATTTTGGTCTGCTGTTCTTAACCACATCGCTTCGCAATAGCGTTTGGGGCCTAGCCAGCGTGTTCGCAATGACCGGCTTTATGGGTTACACCATTGGGCCTATCGTTAGCCTCTACATTAGCGGCTTTAGTAACGGCGCCGAACTGGTCACGATGGCGCTTGGTGGGACTGGACTGATCTTTCTTGGCTTATCCGCCTACGCGCTGACCACACAGCGGGACTTTAGCTTTATGCGCGGGTTCATCTTTGCCGGTGTGTTGGTGGCCTTTGCCGGCGCCATCATCGCAATGATCTTCTCGATTCCAGCGCTGTCACTGGCCGTTAGTGCGGCGTTCGTTGTACTCATGAGCGCACTGATTTTGTACCAGACTAGCGAAATCATCCATGGTGGTGAGACAAACTACATCATGGCCACGATTACGCTTTACGTGACCATCTACAACCTGTTCCTAAGCTTACTGCAGCTGCTCGCTGCGTTTGCTGGAGAGCGTTAGTCCGTTCAAGGCCCAACGCAGTCTAAGCCTGCCCCGGCGCGCCGCGGCAGGCTTTTTTTTAGCGTAAACACGCAGTCACGCAGGCCAATGCGCGTTGGCCATTAGTTATTTACAAATGGCATGAAAAAGACTGAATATGACACAAATAGTTATTAAGGTTGGCCATGAAACTCAATCAGCTGCGCTACATTGTCGAGGTGAACCGTCGGGGGCTCAACGTATCCGCCGCAGCTGAAGCGCTGTATACCTCGCAGCCAGGGGTGAGCAAGCAAATCCGCCTGCTCGAAGAAGAGCTCGGGCTAAAAATCTTTGAGCGCAGCGGCAAGCACTTCACCCAATTAACGCCGGCTGGCCAAGCCATCGTTCAGGCCGCTGAGCGCACGCTAAGCGAAACCCGTAACATTCATTCCATCGCCCAAGAATTCGGTGATGCCCAAAGTGGCAGTCTTGCGATCGCAACCACGCACACGCAAGCCCGTCATGCTCTGCCACCCGCGGTAAAAGCCTTTCGCGACAACTACCCTCGAGTCAGCTTGCACTTTCACCAAGGCACCCCCGTACAAATTGCTGAGATGGTCACTCAAGGCGAAGTGGATTTTGCTATTGCCACCGAAGCCTTAGAGCTCTACGACGAACTGGTCATGCTGCCGTGCTATCACTGGAACCGCAGTATCATCGTGCCTGAAGGCCACCCCTTATGCAGTATTCAGCCACTCACGCTGGCGGCCATTGCCGACTACCCCATCGTGACTTACGTGTTTGGCTTTACTGGACGTTCACGACTGGATGATGCGTTTAGTGCACAGGGACTCAGCCCCGAGGTGGTCTTTACGGCGACCGATTCAGAGGTCATAAAAACCTATGTCGAACTGGGGCTTGGCGTTGGCATCATGGCGAGCATGGCATTTGATGCCGAACGCGACACAGGGCTTGTGGCCCTGAATGCCGACCATTTATTTACATCGAGCACCACGCGCATCGGCTTTCGTCGTACAGCCTATCTGCGCGATTATATGTATGCGTTTATGCAAACCTTCGCCCCCCACCTCACCCGTGATGTTGTCGATGCTGGCATTCAGGCCCATGGCACCGAGGCACGCACGCAATTAGAGCGCGAACTCGAAAGCGCAATGGAGCAGCGCTAACGTGGATCCTGAACTCACCGAAATTCGCCGACATCTGAGTGGTTACCCACCCTTTGAGTCGCTAAGCGATGCTCTGCTCGATGAGGTAGCTGACCATATCGAGGTGAGCTACTACCGGGCTGGGCGGCAGATACTCAGCGCTAACCAGCCGATTGAGGCCCTGCACTATGTGCGCAGCGGCGCCGTTGAGGTCTACCGACGCACAGGGGACTTATTTGACCGTCTAGGCGAGGGCAGCCTATTTGGGCACTACGGCCTACTGCGAGGCCAGCGCGTGCACTATCCAGCCCTCGCCATCGAAGACACGCTCATTTATAAAATTCCGCGTGCAGTTTTTGACCATCTGTGCGAAGCCGATGATGCCTTTGCTGACTTTGTCGAGCTTGGCCGACCGCGCGTTGACAACACGGAGACCCGAGGTCAAACCAGCAGCCTAGCCAGCACGAAAGTTCGCAAGTTGGTCAAAAACGAACCGCTTATTGCCAAAACAACCGATACCGCGCGTCAGGCGGCACAGCACATGGCCACAGAGCCAACAGCAGCACTGCTGGTGGTTGGCGAATCCGAGGATAACCCGCGCTATAGCTATACCGGCAGCGATGGCGCGCTATGGCAGGTGATGGGCATTGTCACCGATGCCGATTTTCGGCAAAAAATTGTGGCAACTGGCCGCTCAGCCGATACCCCCATTGGTGAAATCACCAATGACCAGCTGTTTGTCATTCAGTCCGATGAAACCGTCCAAGAGGCCATGCTGACGATGCTGCGACGTAATGTGCATCATCTAGTGGTATTGCACCGGCGCCGCCCCATTGGGGTGGTCGGGCTTGAAGATGTCGTGCGCTTTGAAACCCAAAGCAGCCTCTACCTCATCGATAACTTGCTTAGCCAAAATACCGTTGCCGGTTTAGCGACGTTGCTCACTGATGTGCGCCAGTCGGCGGCCAGAATGATTCGCGAAGGCGCTGACTCGCGCACCGTAACCACCGCGCTATCATCGATTGCGCGCAGTTTTATGCGCCGCTTAATAGAACTGGCGGAAGCCAAGCTCGGCCCACCGCCTGTGCCGTATGCGTTTATTGCGATGGGCTCGATGGCGCGTGATGAGCAAACCTTGGTGGCCGACCAAGACAACGCGTTAGTGCTGGACGATGCGTTTGATCGAGCG
Source organism: uncultured Ectothiorhodospiraceae bacterium (assembly GCA_913056315.1). Lineage (GTDB taxonomy): Bacteria > Pseudomonadota > Gammaproteobacteria > Nitrococcales > Nitrococcaceae > Spiribacter. The sequence continues at coordinate 15,930 of CAJXMZ010000005.1, read as the reverse complement.
CTGCACGATGGCTATTTTCTCGATTTAGCCAAGTTTGTTAGTGATGGGCTTGACGCTTGCGGTTATGCCTATTGTAAAGGCGAAATCATGGCGACTAATCCGCGCTGGCGACAACCCCTGTCGCAGTGGCAGGACTATTTTCGCAGCTGGATTCGCTCACCCGCACCCGAGCCGCTACTGCACAGCAATATCTTTTTTGACCTCGACAACATCCATGGCGAAGAGCGCTTTGTCGAAAACCTCCAAGACATTATTTCAACGCAGGCCGCGCAAAGCCCCGAGTTTTTAGCCGCTATGGCCAGAAATGCGCTTAATCGCACGCCGCCCATTGGATTTTTTCGTGATTTCGTCATGGAAAAGGATGGCCGGCAAAACAACTCGATTAACGTCAAGCGCCGAGGCACAGCGCCGCTAACCGACCTAATTCGCATTCACGCACTGGCCTGCGGGTCGCGCGCCCAAAACTCATTTGACCGCCTAAAGGACATTGCCAATACCCAGCTCTTAGGCCCAGGCGTGGCTGACCGTTTGGCGTATTCGCTCGAAGTGCTCAGCAACACCCGCTTGCGCCACCAAGTCATCGACATCGACCGCGGTGACGAACCGGATAATAATATCGAACCCGAGCAGGTGCCTGATCGCGAACGCCACGAAATAAAAGAAGCCTTTCGTGCGCTGAGTCAGGCGCAGAAATTCTTGCGCTTCCGCTACCCAAAACCCAGCAAAAACACCCCCAATCAAGGCCGTCGCTAGTGCGCCCCGTACGCGAGCAAAACGGCCAACCATGGCGAGCGTGGCTGCAAGCACAAAGCCAAAAAAATCCCGACCCGGTGCTGCGCGATTACTACCGCCGCTCGGTGTTGGACCCAGTCAGCGCCATCGGCGATACCCCATTGGTCGCGCTTGATTTTGAAACCAGCGGCTTAGATCCACGGCGTGATGTGATTTTAAGTATTGGGCTGGTGCCTTTTGATCTATCGCAGGTCTATTTTAGCCAACGTCAGCAATGGCTACTGCGTCCACCCCATAACTATGACAATGAGTCAGTGGCCTATCACCACATCACCCATACGCAAGCATTGAAAGCGCCACGCTTTGAGTCGATCTATGCCGACCTGCTCAACGCCATTGCCGGTCACTTGGTTGTGGTTCATTACCACCCGATTGAACGGGGGTTTTTAGAGCAGACCATCAAAGGCATAAGCAACGCACAGTTGCGTTTTCCCCTCATCGACACAATGGCGATTGAAGCCCGGCGTTATCGCCACGGGTGGCGAACGCGTTTGCGCACCCTCATGGGTCAAACGCCGGTCTCCATTCGACTCGCCGACAGCCGTCGGCGCTATGGGCTACCCAATTATGAGGGCCACCGCGCGGTGGTCGACGCACTCGCCGGCGCCGAGCTTTTGCAGGCACAAATACAGCACCACTACAAACGCTCGACGCCAATTGGCGAGCTTTGGACTTAAGCCCCGCGGGGCTCGTCCAATAGGCCCTTCACAATGGCGTAGCAGGCCACCAACAACACCACAGTGAATGGGAAGCCAACGGATACCGCCATCGCCTGTAGCGCGACTAATCCACCACCCAGTAGCAGCGCAATTGCAATGGCGCCCTCAATAATGGCCCAGAACATCCGCTGTGGCTTGGGTGCATCCACTTTGCCACCGGCGGTGATCGCATCGATCACCAACGAACCTGAGTCGGATGAGGTAACAAAGAAGACAATCACCAACACCACCGCGACCAATGAGGTAATGGTGGCTAACGGCAAGTTGCCGAGCATCTCAAACAGCTGCAAATCACCACTTGCGGCGGCCACGCCTTCCAGACCCTGGTTAACCACTTGGTCTAATGCGGTTCCGCCAAGCGCGGTCATCCACAACACTGAAATTAGGGTCGGAATAATCAGCACTGCGATTAAGAACTCGCGCACGGTCCGCCCGCGTGAGACCCGGGCAATGAACATGCCCACAAACGGCGACCAAGAAATCCACCAGGCCCAATAAAACGCCGTCCAACCTTGCGAGAAGTTGGCGTCTTCGCGGCCAAACGGGTTGGACAGCGCTGGCAGATGCGTGACATAGGAGACCAAGTTATCGAAAAATCCGGTGACTATCAGCAAGGTCGGGCCAACCAACAGGACAAATCCCAACAGCAGGCCAGCGAGCACCATGTTGAGCTGCGACAGTCGCTGCACGCCCTTATCCACACCCAGCATCACAGAGGCCAGCGCAACGATGGTAATCCCCATAATGAGCACCACCATGGTGACTTCATTGTTGGCTACACCAAACAGGTGCGAAAGCCCCGACGTCGCCTGCTGGGCGCCGAGCCCAAGCGAGGTTGCTAAACCAAATAGCGTGGCAAACACCGCCAAAATATCGATGACGTGACCCGGCCAACCCCAAACGCGCTCACCCAGAATGGGATAAAACACCGAACGCATGGTCAAAGGCAGGCCTTTGTTAAATGAAAACAAAGCCAGCGCCAAGGCAACCACCGCGTAGATAGCCCAAGGGTGGAGTCCCCAATGGAAAATCGTTGCGGCCATGCTCAGCGACATCGCTGCATCCGGGTTATTGGCTGCGGCACCCAAAGGCGCCCAGTCGGTGCGCACACCCCCATCGCCAGCAACACCACCCATTGACGAGCCAAAATGACTCAGCGGCTCTGAGACCCCAAAGTACATCAGACCAATGCCCATACCCGCAGCAAACAACATGGCAAACCAGCCACTGTTGCTAAAGTCCGGCGTGGCCTCTTGGCCGCCAAGTCTGACTTTGCCCAACGGGGTAAAGATAAGCCCCACCGCAAGCAAGGCAAACACATTAGCGCCGGCTAAGAAAAACCAGGACAAATTACTGGTCAACCAAACCCGTAAGCTCTCAAACAAGGGGGCAACAGAGTTTTGTAAGGCCAAGGTGGCGATCACAAACAACAAAACCGTCAGTGCGGAAATGGTAAACACCTTGCCGTGCAAATCGACATTAAGACCTAGCGCACTACCGGCGACGTTGTCTTGGCCAATCACATAGTCGGTATCAATTAGATTGGAGCGCCCCTCCGGCGCGGGAATCCCGGCGTTCTCGTTTTGATCACGAGTATTATTTTCACTCACAAGCCCTACTCCTGTGTTTGACGGACTAGAAACACTGAAATATCAGTGTGTGTCGCGATTTTGCCGCCATGCGCGGGAATCACTGCATCCAAATGCCGTGGCAGATGGGTCGCCATCACCAATAAATCGGCATTCACTTCATGGATCGCTTTGAGAACAATGTCATCGAGGTCAGCAACCGGATCCGGCGACGCAACCGCATGCGCTGATACCGACTGTTGGTGCTTGTGTGCTTGCTTGTCAGCAAACTCACCGAGCTTTTTTTCATATTCCGCTGGTGTGGCGGCTACACTCGTTGGCGTGGTGGGCGTAACCCCTAGATAGCAGACTTCGGCACCATAGTGCTTGGCTAGGTCATCGGCAGCCGCTAGCGCATTCGCGAGTGCATCGACATGCGCTAAATCCACTGGAACCAGTATTTTTTTAAACATAACGGGCCTATTTCATTAATCACAATACCGTCGGGTACCTTGCGTGACCAATATCAACCCCGTCAATGTGAGACTTAGCTGAAAACGGCACTAACCGTAATGAGTACGCCCGGCAAAGGCATGAGAGAGCGTGCCACTGTCCACATACTCAAGATCACCCCCGAGCGGCACACCATGCGCAATGCGCGAGACTTGAATATTCGCGTCGCGGGCCATCTCGGCAACGTATTGCGCTGTTGCCTCGCCTTCAACGGTGGGATTCGTGGCTAAAATAATCTCGCGCACAACGCCCTGGGCAAAGCGGGTTGCCAAAACCTCAAGCCCCAACTCAGCAGGCCCGATCCCATCCAGCGGTGACAGCCGGCCTTTGAGCACAAAGTACAATCCGCGGTAATCGGTTGCTTCTTCTAGCGCTTGAATATCAGCCGGGTTTTCAACCAAACACAGCACCGCATGATTACGCTGATCGCTGCGACATAGCGCGCATATGGGGGCTTCGGTGAGATCACGACACTGCTCGCACTCACCCACGCCCTCAGCCGCCCCTTCAAGGGCTCGGGCCAGACGCTGCGCACCATTGCGGTCGCGTTGCAAGAGCGCAAACGTCATACGCTGAGCCGACTTTGGCCCAACGCCGGGTAGGCAGCGAAACGCATCGATGAGCTCACGAACAAGTGGCGAGTAGGCCATAAGGACGATATTCCGTTAAAAAGGCAATTTCATTCCGGCCGGAAGATTCATACCTTGTGTCAAATCTGACATTCGCTCTTGAGTGACCTGCTCGAGCTTTTGTACTGCATCGTTACAGGCAGCCGCCACTAAGTCTTCGACCATTTCACGATCGTCATAAACGCTCTCATCAATATTGACTCGCCGGACCTCGTGGCGGCCATTCATTTGCACTGTGACCATACCGCCACCGGCCTGACCACTGACTTCCATTTCAGCCAACTCAGCCTGCGCTTTTTGCATCTCTTCTTGCATGCGCTGGGCTTGCTTCATCATGTTGCCCATACCACCTTTCATCATTCGCTCTCCTGGTTATTGGGACGGATGGAATCGCTTATTACTTCGGCACCAAAGGTGTCTTTGAGTGCGGCGATATTCGGATCGGCCTCAATCGCCGCTTGCGCCGCGGATTGTTTTTCGGCGCGTGCGCGGGCGGCCGCATCGGCTGGCGTCTCGGCGCTGAGCGCACCGACGTTAATCATCACACTCAGGCTTTCATTGAAATAATCGCAAAGCGCTTGGGTTAGCCGCGTCTTGGCATTATCGTTGGCCAAGTGCTCGTCATCCGCATCCATTTGCAACGTAATTCGATCGCCCTCACGCCCTACCCACTCGCAGTGGTTGGCCAGCGCTTGAGACACACCACTTAGACCAAGCTGGGGAACCAACTGATGCCAGTCTGTGCTTTGGTTGGATGGGGCAACATGCGATGTTTTTGTCGGCGCGGGATCCGTTGACTCAGATGCAGCGGGTGGCGCTGCCGCGGGCTCGGGGGCTGATGCTTTGCGCTCGACAACGGGCTTGCTAGCTTTTGCCGGAGCCGGTGCTGATTCGGTGCCATTGCTTGGTTGCCAATCAGGCTGAAAGGCGAGCATGCGCAGCATTGTCATCTCAAATCCCGCGCGCGGGTCCGGGGCCATCGGCAAATCCCGACGGCCGTGCAGCGCGATTTGATAAAGCAATTGAATGCCCGCGCTGTCGAAATGCTGGCTCAACCGCTCGAGCCGATCGCCATCTGGGCTATCGTTGGCAATCACCCCGGGCACGGTTTGCGCAAGGGTGAGCTGATGGAGAATCACTAATAAATCTGCCAATGCCTCAGAGAAGTCCGCCGAAGCATCCGCCAGTCGCTCAACGCCCTTCACCAACCCCGCGCCATCGCCTTGGGCCAGGCATTCAAGCAAATCAAACAAAAAATCTTGCTCAAGGCTGCCGAGCATGTCGGCCACTTCCTGATCTCGCAGGGCGCCGCTACCAAAAGCCAGCGCCTGATCCATCAAGCTCAGCGCATCGCGCATACTGCCATCAGCGGCCATGGCCAATCGGCGAACGGCATTGGCATCCACATCAATTTTTTCAGCCGCCGCAATATGCTCAATTTGCCCACCAATAAGATCAGGCAAAAGCGGCTTGAGGTTAAATTGCAAACACCGCGATAACACCGTGACAGGGAGTTTTTGCGGGTCGGTGGTTGCGAGCAAAAATTTGACATGATCCGGCGGCTCTTCAAGCGTTTTGAGTAGCGCATTGAAGCTATGCGAAGAGAGCATGTGCACTTCGTCAATTAAATAAATCTTAAACCGCCCCCGACTGGGCGCGTACTGCACGTTATCAAGCAACTCTCGCGTATCTTCAACGCGCGTGCGAGAGGCGGCATCGACTTCGATGAGATCAACAAACCGCCCGGCATCAATTTCAGCACAGGCCGCACAACGACCGCACGGCGTATCGGTAACCCCATTGCCCTCGCAATTAAGGCACTTGGCCAAAATACGCGCGATGGTCGTCTTACCCACACCCCGAGTGCCGGTAAATAAGTACGCATGGTGTAAACGGCCATTGGCTAGGCCATTGCTAAGCGCCCGCAGCACATGGCTTTGGCCGACCATTTCCGCGAATCCACGCGGGCGCCATTTCCGGGCGAGCACCTGATAAGTCATAGACAACAGTATATCATCGGGCGGTGAGTAACGAAGGTGAAGTGCGGGACGCCAGCCACACCCCGGCGCCCGAGTCCATCGCTACCGCTGCTCCCTTCCGGGCCTGACGGGGTTTGCGATTTATCGTCGCGGGGGGACCAGCGCCACCGCATCGACGATGCTAGCAGCTCGAGAGATGATGAGCGAGCAGATTACGGAGGCTCAGTGGCCGCCATTATTGAAATATTTTGGACCTTTTTACGCCTTGGCTTGGTTGCCTTTGGTGGTCCGGTTGCGCATTTAGCCTATTTTCGCCGCTGGTTAATCGACGAGCGTGGCTGGCTAAGCGATGCTGCTTACGCCCAAATTATCGCGCTGTGTCATCTCTTGCCCGGGCCCTCCAGTAGCCAAACGGGTTTTGCCATCGGCATCCAGCGCGCCGGACTGGCGGGCGGGTTGGCGGCCTTTGTCGGTTTCACGCTGCCATCGGCGCTCATTATGATTGGCCTAGGCTATGGCATTAACCACTGGGGGGATATCAATCAGGCTGGCTGGGTTCAAGGGCTTAAACTCGCCGCCATTGCTGTGGTCGCCAATGCGCTATACGGCATGGCCAGACAACTTTGCCCTGATCTGCCTCGACTGGGCTTTGCCATCGCGGCTGCCATCGGCGCCAGCCTTATCCCGGGCATTAGCGGGCAGTTGACGATGATTGCCGTTGGCGCCGGTTTTGCACTCGTGGCCCTACCCCGCCCAACCCAATCAACCACCGTATTAAACAGCCCAATCAATCGCCTGCAAGGCGGCTTGCTGCTGGCTGTGTTTGGCGCTCTACTGGTTTTGAGTATTCTGACAAATCTGCAGGCGACAACGCTGTGGGCGGTGCTCTATCAAAGCGGCGCGCTTGTCTTTGGTGGTGGACATGTGGTTTTGCCGTTGCTTGAAACCGGCTTGGTCGCGCCTGAATTAATCGACAGTGAACGATTTTTAGCCGGCTATGGCGCAGCACAGGCGATTCCCGGCCCGGTGTTTTCGTTTGGTGGTTACCTGGGCGCGCAAATTCATACTGCCCAACCCTTGCTCGGCGGCCTGTTGGGTCTGGCCATGATTTTTGCGCCAGGAATGCTCTTAGTTGCCGGGTTAATGCCGTTTTGGCAAACCCTAAGCCGATACACTCGGGTGCAACAGGCCCTGCTGGGTATCAACGCGGCGGTGGTTGGGCTAATCGCCGCGGTACTCTGGGATCCGCTACTCAGCGCCGGCATCACAGATTTGAGTGATGCGCTTATCGCTACTGCGGCGCTGGCTGCATTAGCTGGGCTAAGGCTACCGGTCTACTGGGTCGTTGCGGCTTGCGCACTGGCTGCTGAGTTACTCACCCACTTAGGTTAATTGCGCTTAACGCCCATCCAAGGCATAGCGCAGCACTCGGCGTTTGACCCAACCGCCGTGTTGGGCAACCGCCAAGCCCCAACCACGAGCCACGGCTAACGGGCCGAGTGGCGCGGTAAAGCCTGTGTGAAACGCACTCATAATCCATTGCATACGCTGATTATCCAGCCGTCGCGCACGCTCATAGTCAGCGAGCATACGTCCATGATTCAAAGGCAATCCCTGCGCATAGGCCTTGGCAATGCCTTTGGCTAGCGCTTGAGCATCACGCAAACCTAAGTTAACGCCTTGGCCTGCCAGTGGGTGAATGACGTGAGCAGAATCTCCCACCAGCGCGACATTGTCGCGCCAGTAGCGTTTGGCGTGCAGCCAGCGAATCGGAAACCCACCACGCCCATGCAAACGCGTGATCGCGCCTAAATCAGAAGGGAAAGCCGCCTCGATTGCACTGATAAACGCCTCGTCAGACAGCGCCAGCAAGCTTTTCGCTTTATCGGGGCTGACGTACCAAACTAACGAGGCCGCCCCATTGGCCAGCGGCAAAAGGGCTTGCGGCCCCTCTGGCGTAAAGCGCTGCCAAGTGTGTTGACCCGCTGGCGGACTGGGGGTGACTGTGGCCACCACCGCATGCTGATGATAGTCACCCGCCCTCACGGTCATGCCAGCCGCATCCCTTACCCGTGATTGCGCGCCATCAGCGGCCACCACGAGGGCTGGGTCGAGGCGACCTTCACCGGCAAGCGACAGTGCTACGCCCGATGACCCGGACTCAATGTGCAATTCAGCAGCAGGGGCATCAATTTGCACGCAGGCATGCTGCTGCGCGGTCTCGACCAAGGCCGCTTGCAGGTGCTCATTCTCAATAAACACACCCAAGCGCTCGAGCCCGATGTCTTGGGCACTAAATCCAAGCCGCCCACCGCCAGCAATATCCCAAGTACTAAGCTGATCAAAATCGGCAAGGCGCTCAGCGGCCATGTTCTGCCATGCGCCTAGGGTTTGAAGGTAGTCAATGGAGCGACGATTGAGCGCGGCTACACGCAAACGCGGTGGCTCGTCGCCCGTGGGCCGAATTGGTGGTGTTGATTCAAGCACACGCGTTGGAATGCCACGACAGCCAAGATCCATAGCGAGTGCGCCACCCACCATACCGCCACCAACAATAACAACCCGTCTACCGTCCACTCACTGACTCCTGTTGATTCTGCGGTGATGGTGCCATAGCGCTTGGCTGACCGGAATGCGCAGATGTTTCAGGTATTGGCATTCCACCCCAAGCGGCAATGAAATGCCCGCGCAAATCGGCCAAACTGCCTAAACGGTGCTCGGGTGCGGACAACCCGGGCTCAAACCCACGCTGGACCAACGCTTCAAGAACCTGCGGATCGGCGCTAATGACATGCACCGGCACATCCCTTGAGGCGCCCTCCCCGGTAATCAGTGGCGCTGCTTGATGATCACCGAGCAAAACCAGCACGCCATCATCCAGCGCCCGTTGCGCCCATTGCGCCGCGGTTCGTAGCGCATAGTCTACCGCCCGCGCATAGTAGCGCTGAATACGCGCTTGATCACTCCATAGGGCCGCTGGCGTTGGCCCGACCTGCGCCCAAGGCGTGAATAGCCGACCGTCACTAAGTAAGTCCCAGTCCAGCTGCGGCAAAATGGGTGTCCACGGTGCGTGACTGCTAATCAGCGCGAGTTCAGCAAACAATGGCAGGTCGGCCTGTGCGCGCACTTCGGACTCAAAATAATGCCACGTATACTGATCGGGCATCGTGACCCAGTTAAGCGCCGGGCCTGCATAGTTAATACGCGCGGCATCGTGGATTTGGTCATAACCCCATTGCTCACCCGCTGGCCACGCTTTGGTAATGGCCGGCATGATCGCGGCGGTTTGATAACCCGTCTGGGCAAAGTCACGGATTAACGACGGTGCCCCCGCCTCTAAATACAAGTCATAGCGGATTTGATCATTAATCCAATGCCCGCTGAGCACACTGGCATGGGCAAGCCAAGATTGTCCGCCTTGAACCGGTGAGCGCAGGCTTGCCGACACCACCCCAAGGCCTGCGGCATCAAACGCTGCCCGCATCGCTTGTAACGTGCCCTGGCTGCGCTGACGATAACGGGGGTCGTGAATAAAACTCACCCCGTAAGACTCAACAAACGCCAGCACGACATCGCGCTGCTTAAGCCCTGCAAAGTTGGCCTTTGCCGCGCTCAGGGCCGCATCACCATCGAGTGCCTGAGCAAATTCTTCGCGCGCAGCCAGCGTATGCATTAACCGATCCACTTGATCGGTGAGGCGAATGTTAACGGGGGTATCGACGTAGTCAGCAATCGAACGGGCGCTAGGGGCCGCCAGCCCGCCAGCAAGCACGAGTAAGCAAACGCCGCCGACAATACGCCAACCCCGATCGCGCATGGGTTGGGATAAGCGCCACAAGCCACGGGTTAACCCCACCACCAACGCCGCGACAGTCAATGCCCCGAGTAGCAACACAACAATGGCCGCTGGCCGACCCAGAGCCCCGCGCAACAAATGCTCAACCGATAATGCCAGGGGTAGATCAATCGCTAAATTCAATGGCCGGCCCAACGCCCACCCCATTCCCAAATCAGACAGCGCTAGACCTAAACCGACCAGCACGACTAACGACGCAATAGGCGCTAGCCAATACGCGATCGTTAACGGGAGCATAAGGAAAGCCCCAACGATTAACACTGACTCGAGCGCAATGAGGGGTTCGGGAAACCCCGTGTAGGGCATCCACCACTCGGGCGCAACCATCATGGCGTTCAGGCCAATCAACAAAGCCCCCGCGTGCGCCCACCATGGCCACCTCAAGCGCGACAACAAACCTAGCTCACTCATGCAACTAATCGACACAAAGCAGTGTCGATGGCAGGCGAGGTATAACGTGAAACCAATGAATCAACCGGCTCATAACGACAGCACTTGGCGACTTGTAACGCCGGGTCTAGGCGCGCGGCGTTTGAGTGTTTTGCTGCTGGTCATTGCCACCAGCGCACTGGGTGGAGGGTTGATGTTGAATATCCTCCAAGCCAATGGTCTGCGCGCAATTGACTGGATCCTTCTGGGACTATTTCTACCCACGGTTTTTGTTCTCTGTGTTGCGTTTTGGAGCACGCTCATCGGCATTGCATTGCGCGCTGCCAATCGCCACCCGTTAAATCTTAGTCAAGGTCAGCCCGATTGTGACAACGCCCCACCGCTCGCGCCAACAGCCCTTGTCATGCCAGCCTATAACGAAGACATAGCCACCGTTGTGCATGGCCTGGCCGCGACTTGGCAGTCCTTGGTAGACACTGGGCATGCCGGCACGTTCGATGTCTACTTGCTCAGTGATAGCCACGATGCCGAGCAGCGCGCGTTAGAACGCGCCGCCGTTCATCGATTAAAAAGTCGTTTTGGCAACAGGATACGGCTTTACTACCGGGCCCGCTGTGACAATGAAGGCCGTAAACCAGGCAATATCCGCGATTTTTGCGAGCGTTGGGGCGATCACTACCGCTACATGATCGTACTGGATGCCGACAGCCGCATGACCGGCGATTCCCTGATCACTCTGGTACGCCGTATGCAGGCCAACCCGCAAGCCGGCATTATCCAAACGGTGCCCTTGCCGGTTGGCCAACGCACGGTTTTGGGCCGATTTCAGCAGCTCAGCGCTAGCTTACAAGCGCATGCAATCGCCACGGGTTTGGCTTTTTGGCAAGGCAACAGCACCAACTATTGGGGACACAATGCCATTATCCGCATTCGTGATTTTCAAGACTATTGCGGATTAGAGAAGCTCCCTGGACGCCCCCCTCTGGGCGGTGATGTGATGAGCCATGACTATGTCGAAGCCGGACTCATGCGCCGCCACGGTCGGGGTGTCTATGTGTTGCCTGAAATACAAGGCAGCTTTGAGGGTATGCCCGGCAATCTTATCGATGATCTCAAGCGCGAACGGCGTTGGTGCCAAGGCAACTTGCAGCATCTACGCTTGCTCTTTGCACCCGGTTGGCGCGCCATCACGCGGGTTAATTTTTTGCTCGGTGCCCTAGCCTATTTAGTAGCTCCCCTGTGGCTCTTACTTCTCGGGCTGGGCGTGTTCGATGCCTTGAGCGCAGACCAAAGCCCATGGCAGACCGCGCTCACTACCGCAAGCCTGTCAGCGCAACTGCTGATCGGCTTGACGTTAATTCTTTTATTTCTGCCGCGCTTACTCACCCTTGGCATTGCCGTTGCCAGCCCGATGGCCAAAGGCCATCGCCGTGCCGTTACCCGGGGCGGATTGCTTGAAGTGGTGTTTAGCCTAGTGCGTGGGCCGATCATGATGCTGCTCTACAGCACTTATATCGCCCAAATAGTAAGCGGCAAAGGCAACCACAGTCGTTGGCAAACGGGTTTACGCTCGCGCCGCCAAGTCAGCGCTAAAGACGGTTTACGATTGGGTGCGGCAATGAGTGCAGTGGCCGTGATCGGCGCGGCCATCATCGGCATCGCCGACCCCTCTCTACTGCTTTGGGTATCGCCAGCGCTGATCGGCCCAGCCCTCTTTCCGCTGGTGCTCATCATGACCAGTCGAACCGCACCGCAATGGCTACCCGCAACGATTGAAGAGCGCCGCGGCCGCGTGCCAATTAATCGCCTAGCACAACCGGCGCAGCACCCCTCAAGCGCTGATTTTAATGGCGACACGCCGCTACCGGAGCGGTTTCGCGGCATGCCCCTCCAACCACTATTGGGCGCTATCCGCTAGGGCTTGTTGCGTTGGCGCCTCACGCAAAGCAATCGCCACCGCTTCTTCGACATGCTCAATCCAATGGAATGTCATCGACTCACGCGCGGCTTGCGGAATATCGTCAAAGTCTTTGCGATTGCGTGCTGGTAACAACACCGTATAGATACCCGCACGCCGTGCTGCTAGAACCTTTTCTTTAATGCCACCAACGGGCAGCACCAGTCCGCGCAGCGTGATCTCTCCGGTCATTGCCACGTCCTCGCGAATACACCGGTCACTAAGCAGCGAGATAAGCGCGCTATACATTGCCACCCCGGCACTGGGTCCATCTTTTGGAATAGCCCCAGCCGGCACATGCACGTGGACATCGTCCGACTGCAAAGCCTCGGCATCGATGCCCAGCGAGTCGGCTTGCGCTTTAATGAGGCTCAATGCGGTTTGGGCGCTTTCTTTCATGACATCACCCAACTGACCGGTTAGGACCAGCCGTCCGCTGCCGCGTGCTCGGTTAGCCTCGATGAACAAAATATCGCCGCCCACCGGCGTCCAAGCAAGCCCGGTCGCTACCCCTGGCACACTGGTGCGCATTGCTACCTCGCCCTCAAAGCGCGGCGCGCCCAAAATGGCAGGCAGATCCTCAGCCTCAATGTTTGCGGTCTTAATTTGATTCTCTGCGATACGCACCGCGACGTGACGGGCCACCGCGCCCAGCTCACGCTCGAGTTGCCGACAACCCGCCTCACGCGTGTAGGCCGAAACCATTTCATTGAGTGCTGCATCACTCAAAACTAACTGCGCTTGCGTCAGGCCGGCCGATTCAAGCTGGCGATCGAGTAAGTAGCGCCGTGCAATCTCCACTTTTTCTTCTTGGGTGTAACCCGGAATTTCAATCATTTCCATGCGATCGCGCAGTGGCCCGGGGATTTGATCCGGCACATTGGCCGTGGCAATAAAAAATACCCCACTGAGATCAAAGGGCAGGCCGAGATAATTGTCCTGAAAGGTGCCGTTTTGCGCGGGATCCAAAACCTCGAGTAGCGCAGCGGACGGATCGCCTTGGATACCGCCGCCTAACTTATCCATTTCATCGAGCATCAGCACCGGGTTGCGCGAACCGGCTTTGTGAATGCTTTGAATGACTTTGCCAGGCAAGGCACCCAAGTAGGTGCGCCGATGGCCGCGTATTTCGGCTTCATCATGAACCCCACCCAAACTAGCCCGCATAAAATCACGACCTGTCGCTCGGGCAATGCTTTGACCGAGTGAGGTTTTACCGACACCCGGCGGGCCAACAAAACAAAGAATGGGACTGCGCCCCTGTGGATTGAGCTTACGCACAGCCAAATGCTCCAAAATCCGTCGCTTGACCGGTTCGAGCCCATAGTGGTCGGCATCCAAAATCTCGCGTGAGCGAGCAATGTCGATATCCTCATTGCGCTCGAGCGCCCATGGCATCTCCAGCAACCAATCAAGGTAGGTTCGAAGCATTGAGTACTCGCCAGCACCTTCGGGCATGCGCTCGAGTCGGCGCAGCTCCTTGCGCGCCTGCTTATCCACCTCGTCTGGCATTTGCGCTTCGTTAATACGCGCTTCGAGCTCACGAACTTCTTCGCCCTTATCGTCGCTCTCGCCAAGCTCTTCTTGAATCGAGCGCAATTGCTCGCGCAGCACCACCTCGCGTTGACGCTCGGACATCGTTTCGTGCGTGCGCTCGCTAATTTTTTGCGACAGCTTGAGTACCTCAACCCGGTAGTCGAGCAACTCAAGCACGCGCTCAAGCCGAGTTTCAACGTCGAGGGTTTCCAGAAGGGATTGGCGCTCCTCGCTACCTAGATCCAAATAACCGGCAACCGAATCGGCCAGTACACCCGGTTCTTTAATGCTGCTCAAAGCGCCGGCCAGCTCTTGCGGTGCTTGGGGCAGTAACTCCAGTGCTTCAAGCGCTTTTTCGCGTAACGCCAACATACGCGCATCCACCTCCGGCCCGGCGGGCTGGGTTTCACTAATGCGCTCAATTCGACCGACCAGAAATGGATAACCGCTTAAAAATTCGACAACCCGAAAGCGCTCCATCCCTTGGAGGACTAAATGATGATGGCCTTCACGCCCGGTAACAAAGCGCATCACACTGGCGACCGCCCCCATGTCATGGAGGTCTTCGGCCGCGGGCTCTTCAACGCTCGCGTCACGTTGGAGCACAACCCCGATCGGCAGATCATGCTGTGCGGCTTGGCGAGCGGCCAGAATTGAACCCGAGCGCCCAATGCCCACCGGAATCACCATATTAGGAAATAACACGAGGTTACGAACCGGCAACAGCGGCACTGCATCATCAGGCAAACGCGGGATGACCAGGCTGCGCGAAGGCGAGATCACCTCGGCCTCGGTGCTGTTATCGACCTGAGTTTCACTAGTATTCATTGAACCCTCCATGCATTGGCATAAAACAACGCCATAGAGTGTTGAGATGGAGGCACTTGGAGCGGCATTCAAGCGCGTTGGCCTACAGTTATGAACGCCTTCAGTGATATGTTATCGATCTAACACACTGGATAACCCAAGGGTTTAGGGCAATGAGCGACACCGTAAAAACCGTTTTGGCTGAGTCAGACATTCCACGCCACTGGTACAACATCAACGCGGATTTACCCACACCGCTGGCGCCGGTGCTCAGCCCCGCTACACACGAACCGGTGGGCCCAGACGATTTAGCCCCCCTATTCCCCCATGCGGTAATCGAACAGGAGATGAGCACCGAGCGCGAAATCGATATTCCAACACCGGTGCGTGATGCCTACCGCCAATGGCGCCCCTCGCCTTTGTATCGCGCCCGGCGACTAGAAAAAGCCCTCAATACGCCGGCACGGATTTACTACAAATACGAAGGCGTGAGCCCAGCCGGAAGCCACAAGCCCAACACGGCGATTCCACAGGCTTTTTATAACAAGGCCGAGGGCATTAAGCGAATTACAACCGAAACCGGAGCCGGTCAGTGGGGATCGTCGCTATCCTTAGCAGGCGCCATGTTTGATCTGGAAATTGAAGTCTTTATGGTTAAGGTGAGCTTTAACCAAAAACCCTATCGTCGCGCTTTTATGGAAAGCTTTGGTGCGACCTGCATCGCCAGCCCGAGCAACACCACCGCGGCCGGTCGTGCGGTGCTTGCCGAGCACCCCGACTCAACCGGCAGTTTGGGCATCGCCATTAGCGAGGCGGTGGAGCTGGCAGCACAGCGCGATGACACAAAGTACGCGCTCGGCAGCGTGCTCAATCATGTTCTGTTGCATCAGACCGTGTCTGGACTCGAGGCCATGCAACAGCTCGAGCAAGTCGATGACTATCCCGACATGGTGATTGGTTGTACTGGCGGCGGATCGAACTTTGCCGGGATTGCGTTTCCCTTTCTAGGCCAGCGCCTGCGTGGCGGCCCCAATACGCAATTTATTGCGGTGGAGCCGGCGTCTTGCCCCACGCTTACCCAAGGTCGTTTTGCCTATGACTGGGGGGATACCGGTCATCTCACGCCACTAACCAAAATGCACACCCTAGGCTCTGGGTTTGTGCCACCGGGCTTTCATGCGGGT
>CAJXMZ010000004.1 GCA_913056315.1 uncultured Ectothiorhodospiraceae bacterium | reverse complement strand
TGCGTCAGCAAATCGCTCAAGGTAAGGCCTGGGGGGCCTTGGGTATTGGGGTGGCGAGCCGCACGGTGGGCGAGCGCAACCAAGGCCGCGATGCGTTTATGGCTGCGGTTGGATCGGCATCGGATGGCCGCTTCATTCCAGTGCCTGGGGGTGTGTTAATTATTGATAACGGCCACATTGTGGGTGCTGTTGGTATCAGCGGTGACACCTCTGACGCAGACGAAGCCTGTGCGGTTGCAGGGGTTAAAGCCGCGGGCTATGAGGCCGGCATTGATACACCGGACTAATCTTCGCCGCCGCGTTTAAAATCGCTCAAGCGCCGACGGTCGCGACGATCCGGCCGGTGGGCTGGTCGTGGCTGGGCGGCTTTAGCCACCTGCCATTCGGTGCGCTGACGCTCGCGTTGGGCAATGCTCTCGTCGGTCTCGCGGTAGAGTGTCTCGGCAATACTCGCTGGCCCACGTTGGTCAGCGAGCGCTTGAACATCGACTTCAAAGCGCATGGGGCCTTTACGTATTTGCAAACGCTGCCCAGGCTTAAGGGCCCGGGCAGGCTTGCCTTTGGCCCCGTCAATCGTGACTTTGCCCGCTTGAATGGCCTCGGTGGCGAGGCGGCGTGTTTTAAAAAAGCGTGCCGCCCATAGCCAGCGATCCAGTCGCACCGATTCACTCGCCGCCATAACCACCATAGCTTCCGCGCACATAACTATTGAGCTCGGCCAGTTCAACATTGCGCACCTCAACTACCGCCGCGGTGAGATCACGCACTGACACCATTCCCATGACTCGACTGCCCTCCATCACCGGCAAATGACGAACATTTCGCTCGCTCACCAACGCCATGGCCTGTTCAACTGTGCAACTGGGCTCAACACAGTAGACTTCACGCGTCATCACCGACTCAAGCAACGTTGTCTCAATATCTAGGCGATTTTCAATCACCCGGCGCAGCACATCGCGTTCGGTGAATATCCCTTGCAGCGTTTGTTCAGGATCGAGCACCAAAATCGCGCCAATATTGGTTCGGTTCATTAATGCCACTGCCTCAGCCACGCTTTGTGTAGGACCCAGTGCATGTAGCTGGCCCGCCCGCTCGGCGAGCAGTGATTGAACAGATCGACGCATGATGAACGCTCCTCCCGGGCAGGGTATTTTTATTTAATTTAGCGGCTCACTTGCCACCACAATGCCATCACGATCAGCGCAGAGCCACTCACCAGGGCTTACCGTGACACCCGCAAAGGTGACCACCACGCCGACTTCGCCAGCCCCGCCTTTATGGCTTTTGCACGGGTGGGTGTTGAGCGCTTTAATGCCCACATCTAAATCAGCCAAGTCGCTGGAATCGCGCACGCAGCCGTAAATGAGCAATCCGCTCCAGCCATTATCGCGTGCTTTTGCCGCGAGTTGATCGCCAAGCAACGCACAACGCATTGACCCTGCGCCGTCGACGACAAGGACTTGACCCTCACCCGGGGTATCTAACAGTTCGGCCACCCGGCTATTATCCTCAAACGTTTTCACCGTTTGAATCTGACCAGAAAAGCCATTGCGGCCGCCATAATCACCAAATAAAGGCGCCATAATGCGCAGCGAATCGGCGTGCTCGTCACATAAGTCCGTGGTCTTTAATGCCATCCCAATCTCCTTTGTATAGTCATGACGCTAACCGGCGCAGCCGCCAAGGGCAACTCCCTTATTCGCTGGCTAACATCACATTGGGGTTGGACAGGCTGGCTAGGCAGCGCAGAATGGTCTATCGGATTCGCGATGATCGCGACCACCCTGCCAGTGAGGTTTTCCATGCAAAACAAAAGCGGCTCAACTCCGCAGGCTGCGCTATCGGCAAGGCTGGGTGGGCGCAAGAAACCCTTAATCATTGGTGTTGCCGGTGATAGCGGCAGTGGCAAATCAACCTATACCCAGGGCATAGAGTGGCTATTAGGTAGCCAGCGGGTGAGCCAAATCAGCCTCGATGGCTATCACGCCGAAGACCGGGCAGCTCGACGGGCCAGCGGTCAATCTCCGCTCGACCCCAGCGCCAACCGCCTTGCCTTAGCTGTTGAGCATTTGAGCGCATTGCGCCAAGGCAAAGCGGTCGATATTCCCATCTACAATCACCGCAACGGTTGCTTCGAGGCCTCACAACGCTACGAACCCACCCCGGTTATAGTGGTCGAGGGTTTGCACACGCTGTATCCGGATTTCTTGCCGCTGCTCGACTTTGCGATTTATGTCGATACCGACGCGCCCATTAAGCACGCTTGGAAGCACCATCGCGATACCCGCGAGCGTGGCTATGCGCAGGACGAAGCGCATAACGAAATTACTCGACGCAGTGCGCACTACACACGCTGGATTGCTGATCAAGAAGCGCAGGCCGATGTGGTCTTGCGTATTCACCCCAGTGAGCTCGGGCGTTTTGCGCTGGGCGAGCTGGCCGCCGAGATTCCGGATACCTGTTATCACCTCGAGGTGATTGTTAAACCCGGCCCAGACGATCAGCCCGCGCTGTATTTTCCGGTCGACCTCAACAACATGACCCGTGATTCAGCCATGCCTTTTATGCTGGCCACCGTGCCCAGTCATGCCTATGGACAACCGGTGAATGTCTTGCATGTCGATGGGCATATGCCACCGGCGGCGCTGGAGACGCTGGAACAAGAAATTTGCGCCTTTGCCGGTCTTGATGCGCCAGCCGGCGCTGATCACAGCCTTGCCTCAGAGCCATCCACCATACGCTTTGCGCAAATGCTGCTGGCCTGGCCAGTGCTGGGTCTAATCGACTCGCTGAGCGGCTAACGAGTCGGCTTTAAAAGCGCTGATCGCGGCATCCATTTGTTCAACGCTATCCCACCCTGCCTGAATCGCTTCAGCACCACGATGCATTTCCAAAAGCCCGATGTGGGCAAGCCGTGGGCTGATTAATAGGGTTGGTGGGTCGCCGGCCATCCGACTGCGCGTCACCCGATCTTGCATCACGTTAACCGCGGTGGCGATGACATCAAAAACGCCGGGGCGGGTCTCTTCGCTTGCCGCGTCTTCCTCGGCGACCTGCTCCACCGGGGCTTGAATACGCCGGCCTAACAAACCGTCATTCAAATTAACGGCAATCACTCGATCAGCACCCATTGCATGGCACAGCGATACCGGCACGGGGTTGACCAGTCCACCATCAACTAACCACTCACCATTAACCTGGACCGGGGTAAACAGCCCTGGCAATGCCATGGATGCCCTGACAGCCGTTGCCAAGTCGCCCTCACGCAGCCAACGCTCTTGACCGCTGTAGAGGTCGGTTGCGACCACCCCCAAGGGGTGATGTAAGTCAGCGAATCGGTGCTCGCCAAAGGTTTTTTGAAACCGCTCCATCAACCGACGCCCCTGGATAAAGCCGCCATTGCCCAGGGTAAAGTCCATGTACCCCACCACATCGCGCCGGGTAATCGTGCGCACCCATGCTTCAAAGGCCTCTAGATGCTCGCTGCAATACATTGCACCGACAATGGCCCCCACCGATGTACCCGCCACGACATCGGGTTGAATCCCCGCGGCGTTGAGCGCTCGTATCACCCCAATATGCGCCCAGCCGCGCGCCGCGCCACCCCCGAGCGCTAGACCGATGCGGCCTTGACCGGCTGACTGCGTGGCGCTCATCAGCGCGGCTCGTGCGTGGCTTCAAACTCGATGAGTAATTCGACGGCATCACTCACTAAATCGCCCTCAAGCGCATAGCTCATGTCAAACGCACTGCGCTCAATGACTCCGCGCGCTGAGCCTCCCAGTGTATCGGCACCGCCAATAGGGTGGTCGGCCCGTCGGTTGAGCGTGACATCCAAAGCAATCGGTTGGGTGACACCTCGTATGGTGAGATCACCTTCGAGCACGCCGGCACGATCGCTGCTCGCCGTGTAATCGGTTGCCTGAAAAGTCATCATGGGATGCGCATCAGTCGCCAAAAAGTCATCGCCGCGAACATGCTCATCGCGTTTTTCATGACCGGTAAACACGCTTTTGCCACGAATTTCGACCTTGCCGCTGTTAAGGGTTTGGGTATCGGCGTCGTAGACAAACTCACCCGAGACATCGCTAAATAATCCCAATACCTGAGCGAATCGAGCATGGCCGATTAAAAATCCAATGCTCACGTGACTTGGATCGAGTACGAAGCGCTCAGGCGCGGCTGAGACATTCGCGCTGTAGGGTAAGGCAAGCGCTAACGCGAGTAGCCAATGAGGAATGCGCATAGAAATTCTCCTTAGGGTGAAGCAGATTGAAACGCCGCTGCGATATCAACGATGAATGAGTAGCTCAACAGTATCAGTAGGCCAAGGGCAAGCGGTGCAGTCAGCGTTGCGGGCAAGCCGGGGGCTAAGCAGACCACAAGACCCATTCCTTGCACCGCACAAATCACTCGTCGACGCTGCGATGGCGCCAATGGCATGCGCAGCGCCGGCCACCACCACCCCGCCAGCACATAGGCATAGCGCCAGCCACCAATGGCCAATACCCACAGGCCAGCACGCTCCATGACCACGAGCCAGCCACAAAGCACAAGCAGCAGCAGCGCATCAAGCTCCATATCAAAGCGTGCGCCTTCGACTGTCTCGCAGCGCCAGCGTCGAGCAACTGCCCCGTCCACTCCATCGAGTAATACCGCGACTAACCCCAGTGCAAAGACAATGCCGCTTTGCGCAGGCAGACCGCTGGCCGCAGGCAGCAGTGCAATGAGCAACATGACCAACACAGCACGACCCAGCGTGACGCGATCGGCCGGTGTGAATGGCCGAAAGCCCTGGTGACGCCAAAGCACAGTCCCCAACGCGATCAACACTAGCATGGCCACAATCGGCACCGCCGCTGACAGATCAAACACAATACGCAAGCCACCGGCCGCACCCATGAGTAAAATGGCGGCAATGAGCAAGTCCGGCAAAATATATAGCCAACGGCGATCGGAACGCTCCGGAACCAATGCTACTCTCCTGTCATCGTATGCAGTCGAGTTTATCAGTCATTAAGGAGTTGCCGCGCCTATGCCCGGGGATATAAGCCGCGCCTTTTGGGTTACTGCCCCTGGGCAAGGCGCCATCTACGCCCACACAATGCCCGCGCCCAAGGCCGACGAGCTGACTGTGCGCGCCCTCTACAGCGGTGTTAGCCGCGGGACTGAGCGGTTAATTTGGCAAGGCAACGTGCCTTTGAGTCAGTACCAACGCATGCGAGCGCCGTTTCAGGAAGGCGAGTTTCCGGCGCCCGTAAAATACGGCTATGCCAATGTCGGCGTGGTTGAACAGGGGCCCTCTGACTGGCAAGGCCAAGTGATTTTTGCCTTATACCCCCACCAAAACCGCTACCACTTGCCCATAGAAGCCGCCTTCCCATTACCCGAGGGACTGCCTGCCGAGCGCGCGGTCCTCGCCGCGAACGCCGAAACCGCACTCAATGCCTGTTGGGATGTTTGCCCACGGCCGGGCGAGCAAATTCGTGTTGTTGGCGCCGGCGTGGTGGGCTGTTTAGTCGCCAGTCTTTGTCACAGCCTGCCCGGCACGCAAGTTGAGCTCATCGACATTAACCCCGAGCGCGAAGCCCTGGCGAATGCGCTTGGCTTGCGCTTTGCCACGCCGGCGCAAGCCCAGGGTGATGCCGATCAAGTTATCCACGCCAGCGCAACCGAAGCTGGCCTTAATCTGGCGCTCGAGCTCGCAGGTGACGAGGCTAAGGTGACCGAAATGAGTTGGTATGGCGATCAAACACCACGCGTGGCACTGGGCGAGGCGTTTCATTCTCGCCGGCTAACCCTACGCAGTTCACAGGTTGGGCAAATCTCTCCGGCAATGCGCCCGCGCTGGGACTATCGTCGGCGCATGCAAAAAGCCTTAGAGATCACCGCCGCGCATCCTGAGTGGGGGGCATTAATTGATGCTGAGAGCGCCTTTGAAGATCTGCCTCAAACCATGCCTGACCTTGTTGCCGGTCATGGTCTTTGCCACCGCATCCACTACTAGGAGGACTGATGTACAGCATTCGTGTTCGAGATCATTTTATGATCGCCCACAGCTTTCGCGGGGAGACGTTTGGCCCCGCACAGGCCCTACATGGCGCAACTTACGTAGTTGATGCGGAGTTCTTTCGTGAACAGCTAGACGCCGATGGCGTTGTTATTGACATTGCGCGTGCAACCGAGGTGCTCGGCAGCATTTTAGGCCGCTATAACTTAAAAAATTTAGACGAGATGACAGAATTTGCGGGCGTTAACACCACAACGGAATACCTTGCCAGCCACATCGCTGGTGCGTTTGCCACGGCGATTAGCAATGGTGACCTGGGTGAATCTGCCAAAACCCTGGATCGGCTGCGCATTACGCTGAACGAATCTCACGTCGCGGCGGCCAGCTACGAGCAATCCCTGCACGGGTGAGTACACTGGCTTTTATCGTGCCTGGCGCGCTCAATCGCCCAACCGGCGGCAGTCGTTATGACCGACATATGGTTGAGGGATTGCAGGCCGCTGGGCTGGAGATTGACGTCCATAGCCTAGGCGGCCAATTTCCAACCCCTGATCAGCGCGCAAGCCAAGCGATCGATGGGTGCTTAACGCGGCTCGATGACGGACAGTGGGTGCTTGTCGATGGACTGGTGCTCGGCGGATCACCCAAGGCATTCGCCGCCCATGCACAGCGATTGCACTTCATTGCCCTCGTTCACCACCCGCTGGCTGATGAGACGGGGCTAACCCCGACCCGTGCCGACGCGCTCAAGGACAGCGAAGCGCTCGCGCTTACCCTTGCCCAAGGCGTGATTGTGACCAGTGATTTTACTCGCCGACGACTCGATCAACTGGGGCTGTATCAACAGGCAGTGCATGTTGTCCCGCCCGGGGTTGAGCCATTAGCGCTGCGGCCGGCACGCAATGAATCAATGCTGCATTTTTTATGCTTGGGCTCCCTCATTCCACGCAAAGGCCAAGATATCCTCATCGATAGCCTAAACACGTTAAAAGAACTGCCATGGCGGGCCTCATTGGTCGGGGCTAATGATTTAAACCCAGCCTTTGCCAATGCGTGCCAAGCGCAAATCAACGCACACAGGTTAGAGCAAAAAATTACCCTCACCGGTGCGCTCGATGATGATGCGCTCAAGCGCCTGTGGGCCACGACCGATGTTTTGGTGCTGCCTTCACGCTATGAGGGTTATGGCATGGTGGTGACTGAGGCGATTGCCCGCGGCATCCCGGTCATCACAACCGATGCCGGTGCGCTACCCGATACCCTGCCACCCAAGGCGGGAATTTGTGTCGCACACAATGACGCTGCAGCCCTGGCTGACGCGCTTGCCAGCGTCATCACCCAACCCGATCGGCTGCACGAATTAACCCAGAGTGCGGTTAGCGCGCGCACCGGCTTAAATAGCTGGTCAGAACAGGTAAGCGACTTTAAAAACGCAATAAGGGCAATCCAAACCCATGGCTGAACAATTTGCCGCCGACTGGCTTAGCTTGCGTGAACACGCCGACCATCTCGCCCGCGAGATAACTGACTTAACCGCGTTATCACAGTATTTGCCTGTAGATCGCGCCATCCATGTCTTAGACCTCGGCAGCGGCACCGGCAGTAACTTACGCTATCTTGCCCAGCGACTCCCAAGGGCAAACCAGCGCTGGGTTTTGCTCGATCACGATGCGCAGCTCCTCGAACAGGCCAGAGCTAGTGTCCACCCGAGCGATCTCAATTCATTATCGATTGACGTGCGTTATCAACAAACCGACTTAGCCGACTTTGCACACTATCCCCAATCCGTCGATCTGGTTACCGCCTCGGCGCTTCTCGATTTGGTCAGCCCAGCATGGATCGATGCCTTAGTGGACTATGCAAAGCGCCATCATGCGCCGGTTTTGGTTGCGCTGAGCTATGACGGTCGAATCAGCTTCGACCCCGTACTGTCCGATGACCCGTGCGTGCGCGATTGGGTCAACCAGCACCAACGCGGACCCAAAGACATGGGTTCGGCCTTGGGCCCAGACGCCACCGAGTATGCCAAGCAAGCGTTTATCAAAGCCGGCTATACGGTGCAGACATCCCACGCAGACTGGCAACTAAGCGCTGATCAAACGGCATTACAGCGCGCAACCATGGCCGGCTGGCACCAAGCCGCGCTTGCCATCGCGCCAGACCAAGCCGAACGCCTAGATCACTGGCTACAACAGCGCATTGAGCGGCTTAATCAAACGACATTAACCGTTGGCCACAGCGATCTGCTGGCACTGCCGTGCCCCGATTAATCCGACTGCTCATTAGCATGGCCCTGGTGATCGGGGTCATGAGCCAGTTTGGCGATGCGGTCTTAGCGCGCCTAGGGGGCTTGGATCTGCGCTGGTTGCTGATCGCGCTTTTGCTGACGGTGTTTCAGATAGCGCTGTCAGCCTGGCGCTGGCGCTATACCGCGCATCGACTCGGCCTGACGTTGGCCCGTGGCAGCGCACTGAGCGAATACTATTTGGCCACGCTAGTTAACCAAGTCCTCCCCGGTGGGGTGGTTGGGGATGCTCAGCGCGCATGGCGCCACGGCAGCCAAATCAGTCAACGCCGGCCGGCTTTTCAAGCGGTGGTCATCGAGCGCTTATCGGGGCAAATTGCCATGGCAGCCTTGGCGGTTTGTGCGTGGTTATTCGCGCCATGGCCAACACCCCTTCATGGCTCGGGCGCCTTAATCGGCGCCAGCCTCTTAGTCGCGGCTGTGCTAGCGGGCGCAGGCTTCGCGTTGCAACGTTATGCATCGAGCTGGTGGCACGCGCTGCGGCAAGCATTTTTACATCCGCACGCGCTTGCCGTGCAGCTATTGGCCTCATTGCTCGTGGCATTGAGCATCGTTGGTGTGTACGCCTGTTGTTTGCTGGCCACCACCCCTAGTGGCTCACCGTGGCTGTGGTTTGCGCTCATTCCGGTGGTGTTATTTTCTATGCTCATCCCGGTGAGCATCGCTGGCTGGGGCTTGCGCGAGGGCACGGCCGCGCTGTTGTGGCCGTTGGCAGGACTACCGGCGGCAGAAGGCATTGCCGCGGCCATTGTTTATGGCAGTTTGAGTTTAATCGCCAGCTTACCCGGCGTTATTGCGGTAATGCGTCGGTAAAATCCAGCCGAAATAACATATCCTCACCCAAGGCAAATCGGGCAACTGATGGCCGCAACGCTTGGTCCATATGATCGATCGCTGGCAGCTGCAATCCAGTCGGCCCGGCGCCGATAATCACTGGCGCAATCGTTAGATAAAGATGATCGATTAAACCGGCCGCCAGCCAAGCCGATACCGTTCGCGCGCCGCCTTCAATCAGTACGCGCTGAATGCCGGCATTCACCAGTTCAGACAACACCGCCTGCGGTTGCAACGACGGCGGATCAAGCCAGCGCGCTACCGACTGTTGGGCATCGCCGCGTGACCCGACTTGCCAGGTCGCCGCCTGATGATCACAAAAGATATGCCGATCCCCTGGCAACGCAGGCCGGGAGGCAATAACCACACGCACCGGATTGGGGCCTTCAACCGCGCGCACTGTTAGCTGGGGGTTATCCGCAACGACTGTATTGGCCCCGATCACTACCGCTTCATTGAGCGCGCGCAAACGATGCAAGTGCGCCCGATCGGCGCTGCCAGTGACATAGTGGGAGTGCCCATTGAGCGTTGCAATGCGGCCATCGAGGCTTTGACCAAGCTGTGCAATCACGCGTGGGCGTTGCCCCAGCGGCGCAAACAATGGGCCATAGCGCGCCTGCAAAGCCGCACTGGCCGCTTTATTATTCAATCCGAGCAAATCGTCGCCGCGCTTATCTTTGTCGCGCGAAAAAGGGGTTTGCCGGCAGGCCTGCAAACGTTCTGCCCAATCAGACGATGTCGATTCAACCGAATTCACAATGAAGACCCTGCAGTTTGTTTGCGGAATTGTTACAGTCTGCCGTGGTCTATGCCCACAGACCAGAACAAGGGAGCACCCTATGCAGCGCATTCGACGCGCCCTCATCGATCTTCGGCGCGGCGAACCGGTTTATATTGCTCGTGATGCTGGCGGCCTCGTCATTTTGGCTTTAGAGCATCTCAACCAGTCCCGGCTTGCCCACTTACAAGGCATGACAACGCAAACACCGATGTTGTTGCTCACTGCCCATCGAGCCCGAGCGCTTGGTAAAGACTGGCCTGGTGCGGCTGGCGTTGTTGTGCCCGCCCCGGCGTCATTCGGTGTCGAGCAGCTTGCGGCGATGGCCGCTGGTCAAGACCAAAGCCTGGTTGATCACTGCCGCGAAGCCGCTGGCGTTGAGGCCGCTGCGCTTGCGCTCATTCACCAAGCCGAACTCTTACCTGCGCTCATCGCCGTGCCGATCGACAGCCCATCAGCGTTTCTGCGCGAACAAATCGATCAGGGCGAAATCCTAGCGATTGATGAAACCGATGCGCAACGCTTCAAAACCGGCGCAGCACGGCCGCCTGAGCGTATTAGCGAAGCCCAAGTGCCGCTCGACGGCGCAGAACACACACGATTTGTTTTATTTCGCGAAGCCGATGGTTTGCTAGAGCATGTCGCTTTGTTAATCGGAGCCCCTGAGCATTGGCCACAGACCCCTGCGTTGCGTATGCACTCGGCTTGCCTAACCGGCGATCTGTTTGGATCGCTGCGCTGCGATTGCGGCGAGCAGCTGCGCGGCGCGGTACAAACCATCGCCAGCGAAGGCGGTGGCATATTGCTCTACCTAGCCCAAGAAGGCCGGGGGATTGGGCTTGCCAACAAACTGCGTGCCTACAGCCTACAGGACACGGGGTTTGATACCGTTGATGCCGATCAATTATTGGGGTTCGGCGAGGATGAACGCCGGTACCACACCGCCGCCGCCATGCTCAATGAGTTGGGAATCACCCGGGTTCGGTTAATGACCAACAATCCCACTAAAATCAGCGCGCTTGAATCAGCCGGTATTGAAATTGCTGGACGCGAGGCCGTGCACGGCGTGCTCAATGCCCACAACGCGCGTTATTTAACCGCTAAAAATGAACGCGCTGGCCATTGGCTCGATGAGGTTCTACACGCCGAGGGCAAAGAAACTCACGGCTAGTCACTACGCCTTGGGCGTATCGAGGCGGGCGAGCGGAAAGCGGGCAGCCTCGGCAATAACATCCGCTAAGATCGCCGCGTAATGGCCGGCAAAGGCCTCACCCATGGCTGCACTGGCAAGCCGGGCATCCCCCACGACGCCCGCAGGGTTTAAATCGCCCGCCAGCCAGGCAAACCGTGCGGCGCTTTGCTCAGCACCCAAGTACGTATAATCACTCAGCGCGTGGGATGTCATGGATGGCCAGTGCTCAGCAGCCTGCAGCTCGACCGCCTCGGGGTTGAAGTACAGCATTAACGCGGTCTCCAAGGCGCCGCCATGCAGGCCTTCGCGCCACTCTCGCGCCGGCAGCGTTGGCGTAGCGGGCATCGGAAAATCGAAATAACAGGCTTTCACCACCAGCATATGATGGTCATGACGCAAACGCAGCGCCGCATTATCCATGGCCGCGTTATTACCCCCGTGCCCGGAAAACAGCACCAGCCGACGCAATCCCGCGCGAGCGGCACTGGCACCAAGCTCATAGACCACTGCCTCAAAGGTCGCGGCACTTAGGCTTAATGTGCCAGCGTAAGCCGCATGCTCAAGCCCCTGACCAACCGGCACAGCCGGCAGCAACCAAATCGAGTGCTCGCTTTTGCACTGTTCAACCGCATGATTTGCCAAACCCTCGGCAATTATTTGGTCGGTTGCCAGGGGCAGATGCGGGCCATGTTGCTCAATTGCCCCGAGTGGCAATAGCCCCACGCTATCTCTGGTTAGCCGCGCACTTAGCCCCGCATGGGTATGCAAAGCCCAATCATGCCTCGTCATTGATGTGCCTCTAGTTGATTAAGTCGGGCTGCAAGCAAGCCTGGAAAGCGTTTAAACCACGTTGCATTCAGCGGTGAGGGGTGTGGCAGGGGATGC
The DNA here is from genome assembly GCA_913056315.1 of uncultured Ectothiorhodospiraceae bacterium. Lineage (GTDB taxonomy): Bacteria > Pseudomonadota > Gammaproteobacteria > Nitrococcales > Nitrococcaceae > Spiribacter. The sequence goes on along the minus strand of CAJXMZ010000004.1, from coordinate 34,528 downwards.
AAGCGCAAGCGGCGAGTCTGCCCGCTTGGCGCTTGATAGTCGAGATCGACTTGGGTGTGGAAACGCTCGGGACTAAGCCAATGCTGCTGTAGCTGCTGCGCAAGTGCTGGCGGCTGCGCAATGGCAAACCACAAAAACGCCTCACGCCCTAGCGTAATCACATCGCTTTGTTGCCAAACATCACATAGCACTTGCGCGACAAGCGGCTGGAAACGGCGTTTAACCGCCATCGACCAGGCCTTATTCGCAACCGGTTTATACGGCACGGTATTGGCCCAAAAGTGGCCCTTGCCCGCGCTGAGGGCTTGTTCGGTGGTTTCCAGCTCGCCGTTGTGTTCGCGAGCAAACAGCACGCGCCGAACTTGCCGGCCACCCGCACCAATAAATGGCACACCGTGGAATACTTCATCGCGACCGGGATCTCGGCCAAAAAACGCAATGGGCGCGGTTGCCGGACCCAGTCCAAAGATCGGTTCGAGTGGGTCTTGGTTAGCTGCCTGATAAACCGGCAAATCGACCCGCTCAAGGTCTGCTGCCGTGCGACGAAACTGCGCATGCAGCGCCGCGGGTAGCGTGGTCATTAATGCAAGGTTGCCTGGCGCTCACGTGTCTGCTTGAGCACCCCAACGACGTCTTCTTCCCAACTTTTAGCCAACGGCGACTGCGCAACCAGCGCCGAGACCTCATCAGCACTGACTACACTACCGCCCTCGTCTTCAACACCCAGCCGCGAGCGATGCTGATCACGCAGCTCATAGGCCCGCTCACCACTATCACCATCACCCACGCGCAAGGTGATTTCGTCCGCATCAATCACAGCGCGCCAATTGACTTGCGCGGTCCAGCCCTTAGCGTTGGAGTACAACGACACACCAGCCAACTCGTGGCCATTGCCTTTTTCGTTGTCCATGACATGGACACTACTGGTGAGATGCTCGAAGGGGCTGTCTTGGAGAATCTTTAATAGCTTGTCTTTGGGAATAAAGCTTTCAGTGCTCATGCCATCACCCTCCGGGTGCAAGTAACGCTTGTCAACATCATACAAGGCTTACGAGAGTCTGTTGAGCCATGGCGCGTTGCGGTATGCTCAAACTATGTCGAATACGCCGAATCAAAAACATCGCAGAGCCCAGCGCACCAGCGCCTTCATTCAAGTGCTCATTGCGCGTTATCCCGATTGCTTTAGCACCGAGCGTGCCAAGATTCGGCCGCTTGCGATTGGCATTGAAAAGGCCATTCGCGCATCGCTTGATGCCGATAACGCCGACGAACCCACCCCTAGCTGGTTAATTCGCCAAGCACTGGCGCGCTACACGCGCTCTCCGGCCTACCTTGAGTCAATTATCGCTGGCACCGAACGCATCGATCTCGATGGCAAAATCGTCGAGCCGGTGACTGAGGCGGCGATTGAACAGGCAAAAACCCAACGCAACGAGCAAAAAAGTCGTGCCGCTGAGCGCCGGCGTGTTCATGCCGAGGCCGCTGCAGAGCAAAAACGCCGCGAAAAACTCGAGCAGCTCGCCGAGCGCTTTAACCAGTAAGCGTACAGCAAGGAGCCCGTATGGCCTGGGAAGGCTGGTTAACAATCACTGTGGTTCTCATGGTGTTAGGTGGCTTGGCGAGCGGAATCGCCTCACCCGTGGGGGTATTGTTTGCCGCGCTTGCCATTTTGATGAGTGCTGCCGCACTCACGGGCAGTGATCAGTTACTCGATCCAACGCAAGCTGTGCAAGGATTTGGCAGCACCGGCATGATTACCGTTGGGCTGTTGTTTGTGGTCGCCGCCGGGCTAACGCGCACCGGCGCGGTCTCGTTAATTGCCAATCCACTGTTGGGCAAAGCCAATGGCTTGCGCTCAGCGCAATGGCGCATGCTCACCCCGGTGGCTGGACTGAGCGCTTTTTTAAATAACACCCCGATTGTGGCGCTATTTTTGCCTGTTGTTGACGACTTGGCGCGACGCCTGCAACTACCGGCCTCGCGGCTGTATTTACCCCTAAGCTATGCGGCAATCCTTGGCGGCACCTGCACGCTCATTGGCACCAGCACCAATTTAATCGTTAACGATTTACTCGCCCAGCGCCCCGGCGGCAGCAGCCTGGCGCTGTTCGATTTGGCGTGGGTTGGCGTGCCGGCCACCCTCATCGGGCTGGCCTATTTGCTCGGCGCGTCGGCCTGGCTTCTACCCGATCGCAGTGATGCGCTGGCCGAGCGACTCGACCCACGCCGCTATACCGTTGAAGTTGAGGTGGTCGCTGACGGCGCGCTCGTTGATCGCAGCATTGAAGCAGCGGGGCTGCGGCATTTACCCGGTTTGTTTTTGGTTGAAATTGAGCGAAACGCGCAGCTTATTCCCGCCGTTGGGCCAGATGAAATACTCAAAGGCGGCGATCGATTGGTTTTTGCTGGCGTACTCGAGTCGGTGGTTGATTTGCACAAAATGCGCGGGCTTAAACCCGCCACCGATGCCATCGAAGATCTTGACGAACCCCGCCATGAGCGGTGTTTAGTCGAGGCGGTGGTCGCCGAAGCTTGCCCCCTCGTTGGCCGCAGCATTCGCGCTGGGCGCTTTCGTGAGCGCTACCAAGCCGCGGTTATTGCGGTTGCCCGGGGCGGCCGGGCGCTCACTGGCAAACTCGGCGATATTGTTTTGCGTCCCGGCGATACGCTTTTATTAGAAACCCATCCCAGCTTTATTGAACGCCAGCGCGATGCGCGTGACTTTTATTTGGTCAGCGGCGTTGAGGACTCTGCCCCACCGCAGCACGACAAAGCCTGGATCGCCCTACCCATACTGGCCATGATGGTGATACTGGCGAGCACACCGTGGGTGAGCATGCTCAACGCTGCCCTCCTCGCGGCCATTGCGCTCATTGCAACCCGCTGTATGGATTTGCGCGAGGCCCTCGCGAATGTCGATTGGAATGTGCTGTTGGTAATTGGCGCGGCCATTGGCGTTGGCCAAGCCATGAACAATAGCGGTGCTGCCGCGGCCATTGGCACGCAAGTGATGACCCTGACCGCCGGGCAGCCTTTGCTGACATTAATTGCCATTTACCTGCTGACGTCGCTGGCCACCGAACTCATCACCAATAACGCCGCCGCGGTATTAATATTTCCAGTCGCCATGGCGGCAGCTGAATCACTGGGGGTCTCGGCAACCCCCTTTGTGATCGCCATTATGATTGCCGCTTCGGCGGCATTCGCCACGCCCATTGGCTATCAAACCAATTTAATGGTGTATGGCCCCGGTGGCTATCGCTTTAGTGATTATGTTCGCTTTGGCCTGCCTTTAAATATTATCGTGATGGGGGTCGCGTTACTGATTATTCCAAGGGTCTGGCCGCTTTAGCGCCTACTGGCCTACGCCCATTTTGAATTCATGGCATCCATAGGAGCCACCCATGCCTGCTAGTTTGAATATCGAACAAGCCCGCGATCAGGTTGACGCCGCTTGGCAAGACAGCATATTGCCCGCGCTACAGGCCTTTATCCGTATTCCCGCCAAATCACCGGCCTTTGATGCCAATTGGGCTACCAACGGCCACCTTGATGAGGCAGTTGCCTTAGCCAAAGCTTGGTGTGAGGACGTTGCGCCGTCGGGCTCGACGATTGAAGTGGTCCAACTGCCCGGACGCACGCCGTTACTCTGGGTGGATGTGCCCGCCACCGGCGCCGGCGAAACCCTGCTCTACGGTCATCTCGACAAACAGCCTGAAGCCACCGGCTGGGACGATGACAAAGGCCCTTGGACGCCGGTAATCGATAATGACCGCCTATATGGCCGCGGGGCGGCTGATGATGGTTATGCGCTATTTGCCTCGCTACAAGCGGTGCGTTTACTGCATGACCAAGGCGTTGCTCATCCGCGCTGCATGCTACTCATTGAATGCGCCGAAGAAAGCGGTAGCCCAGATTTGCCGGCCTATCTTGACCATCTAGCGCCGCGCCTGGGCAAGCCAAATCTGGTGGTTTGTCTCGACTCTGGTTGCGCGAATTACGAACAACTTTGGGTCACGACCTCTTTGCGCGGAATGGCTGCAGGTAATTTGCGCGTCCGCGTGCTCGAGCAAGGGGTGCACTCAGGCGATGCCGGCGGGGTCGTGCCATCGAGCTTTCGTATTGCCCGACACCTCCTCGAGCGCATTGAGAGCGCAGCCACCGGCGCGATCACCCTACCCGGGCTGCAAGCGACCATACCCGATGAGCGAGCGCAACAAGCCCAACGGGCCGCCGATGTGATTGGGTCGGCTATTGGCGATAAGTTTCCCTGGGCGGGGCAAACACAGCCTCACCCCCAAGCCACTAGCGAGCAAATTCTCGATCGCACTTGGCGTCCCGCGCTCGAAGTGATTGGCGCTGACGGACTGCCGGCAACACAGCAATCGGGGAATGTACTGCGCCCCGAGACAACGTTGCGCTTATCCCTGCGGCTGCCCCCCACAGTGGATGGCCAGGCAGCTACCCGGGCTATGCGTGATGCCCTCGAGGCTAACCCACCGCAAGGCGCTGATGTGCAGTTTGAGCCCGGCGGTGCGGCCGATGGCTGGAATGCGCCAGCGTTTAGCGGTTGGCTTGGCGATTGTTTGGAGCAAAGTGCCCATGCATGGTTTGGCAAAGACGCGGTCTTTATGGGCGAAGGCGGCAGTATTCCGCTCATGAACTTGCTCGGTGAGCGTTTCCCCAAGGCGCGATTCTTGGTGACCGGTGTGCTCGGCCCGGGCTCAAACGCGCATGGGCCGAACGAGTTTTTGCACCTTCCCATGGCCCGTCGACTCACCGGTGTCGTCGCTGACGCATTAGCCGCGCAATCACGCACTGACTAATGCTTTTCACTACCAAGGAATGGGCTCGCCATCCCATGCGTAAAATTGGCCTGAGTCCTCGATGCCGGCGTTATCGATGCGGGCTAACAACTGGCTAGCGGCAAAATCTGGGGTAAATAATTTGCCCTGGGGTACCCGCGATTGAAACGGCGCCGACAATGCTGAGTCGGTTGTCCCTGGATGCAGCGCTAGGCAGATTAAGCGCTTTGCCCGGCGTCCTGCCTCGACAGCAAGGCTGCGGGTGAGCATATTTTGTGCCGCTTTGCTCGCGCGGTAGGCATACCAACCACCCAAGCGGTTATCACTAATGCTGCCAACGCGCGCGGACAAACTCGCAAACACCGCACGCTGGCGATGATTCAGCAAAGGGAAGGCCTGACGCGCAATAAGTGCCGGCGCCATGGCATTAATCCGAAAGTTGGCCTCTAAGCCCTCGGCGCTAATATCCTCGATACGCTTTTCTGGCCAAATCTGCGCATCGGCGTCGTGCAAAAAACCAAAGGCATTAATCAGCAAGTGCAACTGCGGTGTTTTTGATTCAACAACCGCAAAGGCCTCGGCAATACTGTCACTATCCCCCACATCCATGGCAATAAGACGTAAACGATCGCCATGGCGTTGGGCTAACGCCGCCAGCGCGGCATTATCGGGGCGACGACACGCCGCCCACACACACCCGGTACGGGAGTGATCTAAAAGACGCTGCGTGAGCGCCAAACCGATCCCGCCACTAGCGCCAATAATCATGGCCACGGCGTTTTCATCAAGGGTATTCATCATTCAGTCTCCTGTATCCCGCGCTACAATAACCCGTATGACCGTACCGCTCATCCAGCCAACCGCTCAGGGCCTCTACTGCGCTGCCGGCGATTTTTATATCGACCCCTGGCGAGCCGTCTCACGGGCGGTTATTACCCATGCCCATGCCGACCATGCGCGCAGCGGCAGTCATCACTATTGGGCCGCACAACCGGGCATTGGTTTACTCCGCCACCGATTGGGCAAACGCGCGCGCATCAGCGCCCTCGCCTACGGTGAACCACAGGCGTTTGGCCCGGTCACGGTGAGTTTGCATCCGGCCGGCCATGTTCTGGGATCAGCGCAAATTCGGGTCGAACACCAAGGCGAGGTCTGGGTAGCTTCCGGCGACTATAAGCGCGATACCGATCTAACCTGCGCGCCCTTTGAACCCGTGCGATGTGACACGTTCATTACCGAAGCGACCTTCGCCCTGCCCGTGTATCGATGGCCGCCGGTGGCCACGGTTGCCCGCGCGATTAACCAGTGGTGGCAAACCAACGCCGAGGCAGGTCGTACCACGGTGCTATTTTGTTATGCCCTAGGTAAAGCACAACGCCTGATGGCTGCGCTTGGCAAAGATCGTCCAGGGCCAATTTATCTGCACGGCGCAGTCGCCCCGCTAACCCAGCTCTATCGCGATGCCGGCATTCATTTACCACCGGCACAGCGCGTGAGCGAAGCACCCAGCAATGAAGACTTTAGCCGCAGCTTAATCATTGCCCCACCCAGCGCTGCCGGTTCAACTTGGATGCGGCGTTTTCGCAAACCGGCCACTGGATTTGCCTCAGGTTGGATGCAAATTCGAGGCAACCGTCGCCGTCGTGGGCATGACCGTGGCTTTGTGGTGTCAGATCATGTGGACTGGCCCGGCTTACTGCAGAGCATTCACGACAGCGGCGCGAGCCAAGTGCTCACCACCCATGGCCGCGCCGACGAATTGGTGCGCTATCTCAACGAACAAGGGCTAAGCGCCCGGCCGCTGGCGACCCTGTATGGCGATGGCGATGACCATAGCGAGGATGGCTAATGCAGGCGTTTGCCAAACTCTTTCAGCGCTTAGATGAGCAACGCGGCACCAAAGCCAAAGTCACCGCAATGGCCGATTACTTTGCGAGCGCATCCGCAGCCGATGGCGCGTGGGCGGTTTACTTTTTAAGCGGCAGACGTCTCAAGCGCCTCATTGGCCCGGTGCAGCTACGACAATGGCTTGCGCAAGCTAGCGGTCTGCCGTTGTGGCTGATTGAGCAAACCCACGAGCACGTGGGCGATTTAGCCGAAACCATCGCTCTCGTTCTCACCGAGCAACCCACTCAGGCCAATCCAACCGCCGCAATCGGGTTGGCCGAGTGGGTCGAAGCCAACATCCTTCCGCTGCGCTTACTCGAGGATGACCAACGCCGCGAACGCGTCATGCAGGCTTGGCAAACGCTAAGCAGCGAGGAGCGATTTCTGTATACCAAGCTGCTCACCGGGGCGCTGCGCATTGGCGTATCGCAAACGCTGGTCGAGCGTGCGCTGGCCAAAGCCAGTCATCAGCCTCAACCGGTAATTGCTCATCGCTTGATGGGCCATTGGAACCCCGATGCAGACTTTTATCAGGGTTTATTTGCCGAGCGCTCAGGCCAAGAAGATGCATCACGCCCGTTTCCGTTTTTTTTGGCCCATCCACTTGAGACACCGACACATCAGACGCTAGGACCGATCGAAGACTGGCAGATTGAATGGAAGTGGGACGGGATTCGCGCCCAACTGGTGCGCCGGGCCGATGCCATTTATTTGTGGAGTCGCGGTGAGGCGCTCATTAATCAACAATTTCCTGAGATTATTGAGGCCGCCCACGCATTACCCATCAATACGATTATCGACGGCGAAATTTTAGCTTGGGACGAAGGTGTCCTGCCCTTTGCGCAGTTGCAGCGACGCTTGGGACGCAAGCGTATCGACGCCAAACTACTCAGTGAGGTGCCGACCCGATTGCTCACCTATGACTTGCTCGAGCAAGACGCGATCGACATTCGCACCCAGCCACTCACTCAACGCCGAACGCGCTTAAACCAGCTATTGGACACCCTCAATACCCCCATTATGATCTCGCCCCAGGTCTTCGCTGATAGCTGGTCAGAGTTAGCCAAACAGCACGCCGAATCACGCTCACGCGGGGTTGAGGGTTTTATGCTCAAGGCCAAAGCCAGTCACTATGGAACGGGCAGGCCTCGTGGGCCGTGGTGGAAGTGGAAGATTAGCCCGCTGACGCTCGATGCCATCTTAGTTTACGCACAACCCGGTCACGGCCGACGTGCCAACTTATACACCGACTATAGCTTTGCCATTCGTGACGGTGAGACGTTGGTGCCTATCGCTAAGGCTTACTCTGGGTTGACCGATGCCGAAATTCGACGACTCGATCGCTGGATCCGTCGGCACACCCAAGAGCGCTTTGGCCCGGTGCGTGCGGTTGAACCGGTTCAAGTCTTTGAGCTTGCGTTTGAGGGGATCACCCCGTCGCGTCGGCATAAATCAGGTTTAGCTTTGCGCTTTCCACGTATTGCGCGCTGGCGCGAAGACTTAGGCCCGAACGATGCCGACACCCTGGCCCAAGCGCAGGCGCTACTGTCATGACCGCTGAGTCGATTCATCCGGCTCTATTGGCGTGGTTTGAGGCCCAGGGCTGGGAGGCGGCGCGGTTTCAACGCGCGGCTTGGTCAGCTTACGCGCAAGGACATAGTGGCTTAATTCACTCAGCCACCGGTTCAGGCAAATCGCTGGCTGCTTGGGGCGGGCCGCTCAATGAAGCGCTAAGCGCTCAAACCCTATCTGACTCAGCGCATACCACCGCGGGCGTGCAAGTACTATGGATCACCCCGCTGCGCGCACTCGCCGGCGATACCGTGGCCAACCTGCAAGCCGCGCTCACCGGCGTTGGGCTCAACTGGCAGGTTGAAAAGCGCACCGGTGACACGCCCAGCACCACGCGCACACGACAGCGCCGCAACCCGCCGCAAGCCCTTGTCACAACGCCAGAGAGCCTGTCGGTATTGCTCTCCTATGCCGATAGCGCACAGTTTTTTAGTCAACTCAAAACGGTGGTTGTCGATGAGTGGCATGAGCTCATCGGCACCAAGCGCGGCGTGCAGCTAGAGCTGTGTTTAGCGCATCTACGCGGGCTAATACCCGAACTGCGCACCTGGGGGCTATCGGCTACGCTTGGCAACTTAAACCAAGCCATGGACTGCCTGCTTGGCAATACCAACCAGGGTCAATTAATCGAGGGGCCTGCAGGCCGGGCATTGCACATTGAGTCGCTATTGCCTCAGCCCGGCACGCGCTTTCCTTGGGCTGGTCATTTAGGCACTGAAATGCTCGATGGCGTGATTGAGTATCTGAGTGCCCCCGGCAGCTGCCTATTATTTACCAATACTCGCTCTCAAGCTGAGCGCTGGTTTGAGTCGATCCTGCATGCACGCAGTGATTGGCTTGAGGGGCTCGCCCTCCACCATGGCTCAATCGATCACGAATTGCGTGAGCGCATCGAAGCCGGACTCAGCCAAGGTCAATTTCGCTGTGTTGTGGCCACCTCAAGCCTTGATTTGGGCGTTGATTTCGCCCCAGTTGATCGGGTGGTGCAAATTGGCAGCCCCAAGGGCGTTGCGCGGCTAGCGCAGCGCGCCGGCCGCAGTGGTCACCAACCCGGCCGCGAGAGCCGTATTTTGTGTGTACCCACCCATGCCTTTGAGCTATTAGAAATGGCCGCAGCGCGCCAGGCGTGGAACAAAGGTGAGCTCGAGGCGCGGGTGCCGTTGCGTAATAGCCTAGATGTGCTCGCACAGCACCTCGTTACCCTAGCCACCGGACCTGGCTTTCATGCCGAGGATTGCTTGCACGAAGTCCGGCAAACGCATGCCTATGCCGACTTAACGCAAAGCCAATGGGAATGGGTTATTGCCTTTATTACTCAAGGCGGCGCGGTGTTAGCGGCCTACCCAGAGTTTCAACGCGTGGTGAAAGGCATTGATCAGCGCTACCGCATCGCCACCCGTGCGCATGCCCAACGTCACCGCATGAGCATTGGCACCATTAATAGCGATACCGCAATGCACGTTCGCTATCAGCGCGGCGGGGTGATTGGCAGTATCGAAGAGAGTTTCATTGCCCGTTTAAAACCCGGTGATGTCTTTTTATTTGCAGGCAAACGGCTGGCACTGGTTCGCGTCAAAGATTTAACCGCCTATGTTCGCCACTCGAATCAACGCCGCTCGGTGATTCCCCGCTGGCAAGGCGGGCGGCTGCCATTGTCCACCGCATTGGCCGATAATGTCCTCGCGCTGCTGGCCAAAGCGCAGGCGGGTCAATTTGAAAGCCCTGAGCTGCAGGCGCTTAAACCGCTACTGGCTGTCCAGCAGCGCTGGTCGGCGCTGCCAACACCGGGACATCTACTCATCGAGCAAACTCGCTCAAAAGAAGGCGAGCATTTGTTTATTTTTCCGTTCGCCGGCCGGCTCGCACACGAAGGGCTGGCAACATTATTAGCTTGGCGATTGGGCCAACTCCACCCCGCCACGTTTAGCTTATCGGTTAATGACTATGGTTTTGAGCTACTCACCGATGAATTACCCGCGATCACGCAAGACACCCTGCGCGCCGCGCTGAGCACCGAGAACTTAGTCAGCGATTTACTCGCTGCCATGAACGCCAGCGAGCTTGCCCGGCGACAATTTCGCGATATTGCGCGTATCGCGGGATTAGTCTTTCAAGGCTATCCCGGACGCGGCAAAAGTGCGCGTCAGCTACAGGCCTCGAGCGGTCTAATTTTCGATACCATCGTGCGCTACGATCCGGACAATCAACTCCTCTCCCAAGCCCGCCGCGAGGTGTTGGAACAAGCACTTGAGGTACAGCGTTTGCGTGGAGCCCTTGAGCAGATGGCAACAACACATCTGTCCATCTATGCCACCGAGCGATTCACACCGCTGGCCTTCCCGCTATGGGCCGAGCGACTACGCAATCGCTTAACAACCCAATCTTGGCACGATCGGGTCGCGCGCATGGTCAACCAACTTGAAAAAGCCGCGCAAACAACATGACTGCTATGCCATTAAAGCTGGAGGGCCTGAACGTCGAGTTACTGCCTGAACGGGCAGTGTTTTGGCCAGCACAGCAAACGTTGCTCATTGCTGATTTACACCTTGGCAAAGCCGCCGCGTTTCGCCGTGCCGGTCTTGCCATCCCCGAGGGCGATACCGCGGATACCCTTGAGCGCTGTACACAAATCATTAAGCGCTACGCCCCAGAGCGCTTAATCTTATTGGGTGATATTTTGCATACACGCCTTGGTGCTGATCCGCAGTTAGCTCAAAACATTCAACGCTGGCGCGCACAGCATGCGACTTTGCCAATCGTGGCCATTCAGGGTAATCACGACCGTGAGCTTGATGCTTTAAATGGCGTTTTAGACTGCCAGAGCGAGGGCATTAACGAGGCGGGGCTTGGGTTGTTTCACCACCCGCCTGAGCAGACCATGGTGTCAGCTTGGGTCGCTGGACACTGGCATCCAGTGGCCGCCATTGAGGGCGCAGGCGATCGACTGCGCTTGCCCGCTTTTGTGCTCACTCACAACAAAGGCCTAGTTCTCCCAGCCTTCGGCAGCCTAACCGGGGGTTTTTTGGTTACCCAAGCGCCTGAGCAAAAACGCTTTATCACCAGTGGCGAAGCGGTGTTTTGCATCGACCGATAGGCGGAAATTAAGGCAAAAAAAAGCCGGCAATTGTGCCGGCCAAGAGGAGGAGAGAGAAAAATTCTCTGTTGCGATGCAATATAGCATAGCTTGTCTTAAATAAAACTATGCACGAATCGCCTATACTTTGTGCTTGTTAGGCACAGAAAGTTCCTCTCGCAGCTGGTTAGCCTGCACACGAATCGCTTCACGCTGCTCAGCCGGTTTGCGTTGCAAATTACGTAGCTGGAACTGCATACGACGATTTTGACTTAAATCGGCTTCATGGCGATCCAAAAAGTCCCAATACAGCGTAGTAAACGGACACGCCTGCTCGCCGGTAGCCTGCTTTGGGTTAAACCGACATTGCCCGCAAGCATTACTCATTCGATCGATGTAAGCACCGCTGGCGCAATACGGCTTGGTCCCCACAATGCCGCCATCGCCGTATTGGCTCATCCCCAACGCATTCGGCAAGCTAACCCAGTCGTGTGCATCGAGATACATTGCCATGTGCCATTGGTGAAAGGCGTAGGGATGGGCGCCATAGAGCTGAGCAAACAGCCCCAGCACCATTAGGCGTTGAATATGATGCGCATAGCCGTAGCGTTGTAGCGCGGACATCGCATCGGCAAGGCAAGCCATATCGGTTTGGCCATCCCAAAATAGCGCCGGCATGGCGGCCGTATGGCCGAGCGCATTATGCTCAGCGTACTGCGGCATTTGCGTCCAGTACACGCCCCGGATGAACTCGCGCCAACCCAAAATTTGGCGAACAAACCCCTCAACGGCGTTCAAAGGCGCCGCCCCGGCTTGCCAAGCAGCAACGGCGCGATCAATACACACGCGTGGATCAAGCAAGCGTAAATTTAAAGCCGCCGATAAGCGCGCGTGAAACAGTAAGGGCTCACCGGTCCATATCGCATCTTGAAAAGTGCCAAAATCCGGTAGGCGGTTGGCAATAAAATCATCTAACGCCGCGCTTGCCTGATCGGGGGTAACCGGTTGATTAAAGTCACCCGCATGACCGGGGTGATCAGCAAATCGCGCCTCAACCTGGGCAATCACCTCAAGCGTTATCGCATCAGGCGCAAACGTGGGATGCTCAGGTAAAGCGCCCGGGCCGTCTTTGCCAAACGCCGCGCGGTTATCTTTATCAAAATTCCACTCGCCCCCGACCGGTTTGCCCGCCTCCATTAAGATGTCGTAGCGCTTACGCATCTCACGATAAAAATACTCCATCGTCAGCGACTTCCGGCCCTCGGCCCAGCGCTTAAAATCATTGCGGCTGGCCATAAAGTGACGATCCTCACGCCAATCAACAGCCGCCGGAGCAGCTGCCAAGACCGCATGCAAGCGCTGCTCGAGCTGCCAGTCAGCCGGCTCCATCACCACGACATGTTGCGGACAGATTTCGGCCAGATCTTTGGCTAGTTGATCGGTGAATGGCGCTTGCGATAGGGCGGGCGGCGCTTGATCGATGGCGTGATAAATCACCGTTAGCCCCTTCGCTAACAGATGGTCACGCAAATGCCGCAGTGCCGAGAAGAACAACACTAAGCGTTGTTGATGATCCCACCGCGGCTGTTGATTCACCGGCCATTCACACAGCCACACCACGTCAGTGGCCGGATTGACGTCATCAAACAATGCCCCGTTCGGGTCAAGCTGGTCGGGCAACACGACAATAATACGCTGCTGCTGGCTCATGGCTGTGTGCTCGCGGGCATCGGTGGCACCAACAAGGTGGGATCAATGCGCTGATCAAACCAATTCATGCGCCAATCAAGATGCGCTCCGGTGACCCGGCCGGTTGCACCCACCTCGGCAATGACCTCGCCCTGTTCAACCGGGTCGCCGGCCTCAACGCGCATGGCTGACAAGTGCAGAAAGCTCGACGAAAGCCCCTGACCATGGTCTAAGATCAAGGTGCCGCCCGAGAAAAACAAATCTCGAGCGGCAAGCGTCACGATGCCATCTGCCGGCGCGCGTACCGGTGTGCCCGTTGCCCGCGCAATATCGACACCATAGTGCGGCTGGCGAGGTTGGCCATTGAGAATACGTTGGCTGCCATACACCCCAGAAATCGGCCCGGTAACCGGCCAAATCCAGCCACTATCAAAATAGCGTTGTGGCAAGCGCTCAGCCCGAGCAGCGCCCACGGCGGCATTATCACGGCGAATGCGGGCTAAGGTATCGGCATCCGGACTCACTTGGTTACTCGGCAAACCATCGATGCGCTGAATGGCATAGTCACGCGCCGCCACCTCGATGCTGTGCGTGTTAACAACGCCGTCAGGCTGTTCGACACGCAGCATAAAGCGCGCCGGGGCATCGCGCCCAAGCCCGATAATAAAGCGGCCAGCGGCGTCCACTGGCACCTCATGCCCCAAGGCTTGGACTTGGCTGTTTGGGCTAACCTGGCCCGCGAGCAGTCCACCTTGTTGATGCGGGCCGTTGAGCGTGAGCGCGCTGGCCAACACGGGCACGAGCAGCAGGCTGACGAACGCCCAACCAGACCAACGCTTCATTTTACTGCACCTGCGTTTGCTTTGGGTTTTTGCGCGCTCAGCATGTAGTTAACCGCCAAGCTTGAGGTGAATCGAAATCGTCTTGTGAAGGGGCTAACCGCAACACCCGTTTGATCGCTGACTTGCATTCCCCCGCGTTCAAGCGCCGCTGATACCTCGCTTGGCCGGCGTAGCTTGCGATATTGATGCGTGCCCCGCGGCAACCAGCGCAGCACATATTCGGCACCAAAAATCGCAGTAAAACCCGCCAATAACGTACGATTAATGGTGGCAACAAACATTAACCCACCCGGTCGAACGCGCTCAGCACAGGCTTGCATAAAGCCATCCAAGCCCTCTACATGCTCGACAACTTCCATGTTAAGCACCGCGTCAAAAAGCGGCGCCGTCTGCCGCAGTGACTCAACACTCTGACAACGATAATCAATTGAAAGCCCCGATTGTTGGGCATGGTCTTGCGCGATCGCAATGTTGCGCGCGACCGGATCAACTCCAGTCACCTGCGCGCCTAAACGCGCCATGGACTCGCTTAATAAACCGCCACCACAGCCAATATCGAGCAACGATAAGCCAGCCAGCGGCGTTGGCGTATCTGGCAGATTAAAATGGTCGCGCAGCTGCGCGCGAAGATAGCTCACGCGAAAGGTATTCAGCCCATGCAGCGGCCAAAACGGACCTGTGGGGTCCCACCAACTCGCAGCTAAGCGCTCATAATGCGCCATCTCACGTGGGTCAATACTCGATGAATCACTCATAGGCTATCGTTGGCCAACGCATCAGCGCGCGGCTGTGCACCGCGACAGCGGGGACAAATTCCCTCAAGCTCAATGACTTGATCGGTCAGCACAAACCCTTGCTCAGCGGCACGATGGCCCAACAAATCGCTAATCGAATCGTCATCCAGCTCAGCAACCGCCTGGCACTGTGCGCAAATTAAGAACTGCCCCGCATGACGATGATCTGGTTGCGCACAGCCAACATAGGCGTTGAGTGAGGCCAAACGATGAATCAAACGCTCGGCGAGCAAAAAATCTAACGCCCGATATACCGTTGGTGGCGCGGCAGAAGCGGATTCTTGTCGCAAATGCGCCAACAAATCATAAGCTTTCACCGGTTGATGGCTTGCCCAAACTAACTCGAGCACCCGACGACGCAGCGGCGTTAAACGCCGTGAGCGCGATGCACACAGCATCTCGGCTTGACGGATTGCCGTGTCAATACAGCGCGTATGATCATGCCCTTGATCGGGGAAAGGGCTGACCACCGAGGGCGATGCATTGCTTGGAGAAATCGAGCGATCGGGCATACTTATCCACTCACTAAAACTTGAATCAGAGTAAGCCCAGCGCCGGCGCAACGAAACCCCAATTCACTCAAACCGACGGCTTAGCAATTTGATTGCGTAAATAAACCGGCGCGATGTCACTGGGCGCTTGCACCGCATTGCACTCATATTGGGCGCGAGCCAATGGCATCGCCGCGGCAATGTTTGGCATAACATGGGCGCTGATTTGTTGGGCTTTAACGCCTTGCGACGCCAAGCCGGGATAGGCCAAAAAGCCATTGCCTATGCCGACCCAATCATTCGACGGCGGGGTCAATGCCTCAGGCAAACACAGCAATGCCGGGGAAATATCCTCGAGGACAATCGGATCGGTTGCCTGTCGGTAGAAGGATTGCGCATAAACCTCCCCCATACGGGCGTCGAGCGCCACGAGCATATAACAAGCGTGGGTCGATTCGATTTGATTGGATGCCGCCACAATGCGCAATGTCGATAGCGCAATACCCGGACAATCCAACCCCATCGCTATACCTTGCGCCACGCCTGCGCTAACGCGTACCCCGGTAAACCCGCCCGGACCACTGCCATAGGCAATCGCATCGATTTGTGAACGCGCCAAGCCTGCTTGCGCGAGCAGTTGGTCCACCAAGTCAAGCAAGATTTCCGCGTGACCTCGTGCCTCGATCAACTGCTCGCCAATCACCGCATCGCCCATACTCAGCGCGACCGAACAAGCCCCCGCGCTGGCGTCAACGCCCAGGATAATGGGACTAACACTCATGGCTCAGCCTCAGGCTCGGTAATATCGACATTGGCATCCTCAAAATCAAATTCCAGCTGCATTTCCTCGTAGCGTGGATCAAGCCCACCGGCAAACACACTCTCGCGCGGCACCACCCGATAGGTTGATGGCTCGCCAACCGGAATGGGCGGGCCCACGCGCTGACGCAACCAGGCGAAACTGCCCAAAACCACGCCCACCGCACCGACCGCCCAAAACAAACCGGCTGGCCCGACTAACGCCATTAACTGCGATCCAAGCAACGGCCCAGCAATCATGCCGATGCCGTGAACAAGCAGTAAGCTCGCGCTCGCACCCAGCATTTGCTGTGGAGTGAGAAAGTCATTGGCAAGCGAAAGCGCGATTGGATAAAGCGTAAACGCAAGCCCGCCCCACAAAATAGCCAACGCCACCACGGCCACATCACTGCGACCAGTCACCAACACAATCGCCAAACTGCACGCCGCCATGGCAAAGCTCACACCCATGAGCACATCCCGGCGGTTAAACCGATCGGATAAATGCCCAATCGGCCATTGCAGTACAAACCCGCCCAAAATACTTAAACCCATCAGCCAGGCAATGCCACTATCACTAAACCCGGCGTCACGCGCGAAAACCGGCGCTAGGCCGACATAAGCACCACCAATCATCCCCGCCAATGCCGAGCCGACGAGTCCCAACGGCGAAGCGTCAAGCAGAGCTTTCAGGCCAACGCGCTCAACCACGGGCAGGTCCGGCGAGGTAATCCGAGTCAATGTAACCGGTACAACCGCAGCAGCCAGCAGAATGGCTGCCAGGCTAAATAACTCAAAGCCACCAGAACGCCCGGTTAGCAGCAAAAACTGCCCGCCGCCCAAAGCAACATAGGTGATAACACTATAGCCACCCAAGACTTGGCCACGCCGCTCGGTTGGCGTGCGATCGTTTAACCAGCTTTCGGTGACGATATACAGCCCGGCCAGGCTAAACCCGTAAGCCAGCCGTAACCCGGCCCATAACCAAGGGTTAATGAGCATCGGATAAACCAATGTACTCATTGCCGCCAGCGCGGCGAATGCCGCAAAACTGCGAATGTGCCCGACCCGCGAGATAATGCCCGGACAGACCAATGTGGCAAAGACAAACCCCACCGAATAGCAGGCCGTCACTACACCGATAACACCCAGTGGAAATGCCTCTTGTGACATGCGTACGCCAATTAATGTCGTCAACATGCCACCCCCGGTGAGCAATAAAGCCACCGAGGCAAAAAGCGCAATAAAAGGTGTCAGTGTATGTCGCATGAATGCTTCCAAGAATGGCAACAAAGCGCTGGCCATTTGTGCCGCGAGGATAGTCCACCTATACCGTATTGGCCATGATTTTTATTGGCAGCCAGGCACCCGTCATTGCTACTATCTGGCGGTGGAATAAAGGCACTTGAGGAGCACAGCAGATTGATCAACGAAGAAATCCCCGACCAAGGCATTCGCCTGCGCCCTGCCACGGTGCAAGACGGCGCGGGAATGTGGGAAGTCGCACGGGATACCGAAACGCTTGATCTCAATTCTAGCTACCTCTACCTGCTGCTCGCTCGCGACTTTGCCGATACCTGTGTCATCGCCGAACACCAGGGTAAGGTCATTGGGTTTGCCAGTGGCTACCGCCGCCCGCGCCACCCTGAGGTGATCTTTCTCTGGCAAGTCGGCATCCATCCCGCTTGGCAAGGCCAAGGCTTGGGCAAACGTCTAGTCGGTGCGTTTTTACGCCAGCCCGGCGCGGATCGCGCCAGTATGCTGGAGACAACGATTACGCCAAGCAACGAGCCCTCGCGCGGCCTGTTCGAATCAATTGCCCGTGAGCTGGATACCGATTGCCAAGTATCGACTTGCTTTGCTGCTGATGATTTCCCCGATGCAGGCCATTCTGCCGAGAATTTATTTCGGATTGGCCCCTACCGACCGGCGGCGCTCAACCGTTTGGCACCCTAAGGCCGGCTTACCCCTAACCACCAGGACATTAAGTTATGAAGATTGTTGATCGTACAGACATTATTGGTTCTGAGCGCGAAGTCGAAGGTCCCGCTTGGACCAGTCGGCGCTTGCTGCTCAAAAGCGATGGCATGGGGTTTTCTTTTCACGAGACCATTATCCCAGCCGGTGCCGAAATGACGCTGTGGTACAAAAATCATCTTGAAGCGGTTTACTGCGTTGCCGGCAATGGCAGTGTCGAAGATTTAGCCACGGGTGAGGTGCATAACATCCACGACGGTGTGCTCTACGCACTTGATCAGCATGACCGCCATGTGCTGCGCGGTGGCACCGAGGACATGCGTCTGATTTGCGCCTTTAACCCGCCGGTTACCGGCCGCGAAACCCATGATGCGGACGGCTCTTACGAGCTAGTCGAAGACTAACGCGCTAGAAACGCGGCCACGTCATCAAAGTTTTGTGTCAGTGGCATCGGCGGCAAGCTCTGGCGAAAATGCTTGCCGTAGCCCTTGGTCATCAATCGATTATCGCCCAGCACCAACACGCCACGGTCGGCGGCATCACGAATGAGCCGCCCGACGCCTTGGCGTAAACCGATTACCGCCTCAGGCAGTTGGTACTCACCAAACGGGTTACGCCCCTCGCTGCGCATCCACTCCACACGGGCCTGCAACACAGGGTCAGCGGGTGAGGCAAACGGCAATCGATCAATGAGCACACAAGACAGAGCGGGTCCGCGCACATCCACACCTTCCCAAAATGACTGCGTACCCAATAACACGGCCTGTCCCGAATCGCGAAAGCGATTAAGCAATTGCTGTTGAGCCGCCTCGCCCTGGACCAACAGATCGGGCCAACCCCGATCGCGCAACCAGTGTGTGGCTGCAGTTAACGCCCGATGACTGGTAAACAGCATAAACGCTCGACCGCCACTGGCCCGCAAAACCGGCTCAACCGCCTCTAGGTAGGCATCGTTAAACCCCGGGGCACTCGGGCCGGGCAAATCGGGCGGTAAGTACATTAACGTGTTCTGAGCAAAATCAAACGGGCTATCGAGCGCGAGTGTTTGCGCTTGATCTAACCCAAGGCGGCGTAAGAAGTGCTCGAATTGGCCGTTTATGGCCAGCGTCGCCGAGGTCAGTACCCAGCTACGCCCGTGCTGCTCACGGCTATGCGAGAAATGCGCGGCAACATCAAGTGGCGTCAGGCGCAGTGCAAAACCCTGACCCCGCGTTTCAACCCAACTGACCTGACCGGTATCACCGGTATCCGATAAAAACTGCGCCAATTCGCCATGCAATTTTTCGGCCCGTCGATGGCATGCCTCAAGCCCTCGTCCGCGAACGCTTTGCGGCGCCAGCACGGCGCTCAGACGAGCGAGCGCATCCAACAGGGTCTGCGCACTGAGCGCAGGCGTCGAATCACCCGCAGGCCACGCCGTGCGGCCCATGTTACCCAGCGCTAAACGCAATTCAGCAACCGCATGCTCTAATTGTGCCGCCTCATCAACAAGCTCAGCGCTATCCCCAGCCTCGCGTTGTTGCTCGAGCCGCGTATCACGCGCCAAATCGTAGAGTTGACGGCTCGATACACTCACGCCAAAAAAACCAGCCGCGGTATCCGGCAGCTGATGCGCCTCATCCAAAACATAGACATCGGCCGATGGCAGAACCTCACCATGGCCACCCTCGCGTAGCGCCCAATCCGCCATAAGCAAGTGATGATTAATCACCACGACATCGGCCTCTTGCGCTTTGCGACGCGCCTCCATTAAGAAACACTCGGCATAGAGCGGACAGTCTTGGCCCAAGCAATTATCCGCGGTTGAGGTCACCCTCGGCAGCAGCCGTGAATCCGGTGCGCCACCGGGCGCGTCGGCCATATCACCGGTTTGTGTGCGCCCTGACCAAGCGCGCAGACGCTGTAGATCATCCGCCATCGCGGCGCTTTCAAGCCGACCCGATTCAAGGGTTCGCTCCATACGGTAGAGGCAGAGATAGTTGCCTCGGCCTTTTAATAACGCGGTCCGAATCGAGCGACCAATGGCCGCCTGCGCGGTGGGTAAATCACGGTGAAAGAGCTGATCTTGCAGCGTTCGCGTGCCGGTGGAGACAATCACCCGATGACCAGAGAGCAGCGCGGGCAACAAGTAGGCGAGGGTTTTACCCGTACCGGTGCCAGCCTCAACCACTAAGGTGGCTTCGTTCTCAATGGCCTGAGCAACTGCTTGCGCCATCGCTTGTTGCTCTGGACGCGGCGCATACCCGGGTAATTGCTGGGCAATGGGCGCATCGACCCCCAATCGCTCGACGACCTGCTCGGTTAATGCCATTAACGCAACCGGCGCTGCCGAACCATCCAATTTAGCGCTATAAAGACCCCGCCAATGACAATAAAGGCAGCAAGCGTCCATAGCGGAATGCTCAAACCAAGCACATAGTCGACTTGCGCACATTCGCCCGAACCCGCAAGCACTTGGGTCAACACGCGAGTCAGCGGCAAAGAATCCATTAAGTAGCTCAACCCTGGACCACACGCGGGCACTTGATCAGCCGGCAGCGATTGCAGCCACAGATGCCTTGCCGCTAGACCCACCCCAGCGATTGCCCCCAACGCCACCGTGCCCATCGCGACTAGGCCGGGCATCAAGGTACCGATTAGCAAGCCAACGCCCATCGCCACAAAAGCAATACGCTGAAAAATACACAATGGACATGGCTCTAAGCCCTGCCAGTGCTCAAGGCCAACGGCAACCGCAACCAGCCCAAAGCACAGTAAAGCGCCCAAAAAATTAATACGACCCGGGAACCGGGCCAGTCGATCGCGAACGTCCATGCCTGCTACTTTAACTGAGTCGGCGGCGGCAATGCTGTGAAACGCTGCAAAATAAGCGCAACGCTAGCCATCCCAATACCAATAAGATCGGTGTAGAGGCTTCCTTGAATCAGTGCCAGAGCGCCGAGCAAAAGGACCATTCGCACAAACCAGCGCGCATTACCCGCCATAAACCAGCCCTGAACCGCAGCGGCCAATAGATAAACGCCAACCACGGCCGTCCCGGCCGCCCGCACAACGGCTAGCCATTCGCCCTCCATAAGCAAGGCACTGGAGTAGAAGAACATAAACGGCACAACGAACGCAGCGATACCAATGCGAAAGGACGCGACCGAGGTTTTCATTGCATTGCCCCCAGAAATCCCAGCCGCTGCATAGGATGCCAGCGCAACGGGTGGGGTAATCGCCGAGACAACGGCAAAGTAAAACACAAAGAAATGGGCGGTTAGCGGATCAATACCCAACCGAATAAGCCCTGGCGCGACGACCGAGGCGGCCACGGCATAAGCAGCAGTTGTGGGCATACCCATACCCAACAAAATCGAAATTAACATCGCAAAGACCAGCGCTAGCAGCTGACTGGCCTCTGCCAACCCCAACAGCAGCGAAGAAAACCGCCCACCAACCCCGGTTAGCGATATGACGCCCACGATAATCCCCGCGCATGCACACACGGCAATAATTTGGATGGACATCTCACCACCCAATCGCAGCGCTCGCCCGACTCCTCTTGGACCCATTGCATGCGGCGTTAGCCAACTCACAACCACGGCAGCCAGCGTTGCCAACGTGCCCGCACGAATGACTGAATAGCCCATGAACAATGCCGCAATCAAAATCACAATCGGAATGAACAAATAGGCTTGGCGTAGCATCTTGGCCAGTACGGGCAACTCGTCATCACGCATGCCGCGCATGCCCAGCTGGGCCGCCTCAAAATCGACCATGAAGTAGACAGCAGTAAAATACAGCACCGCCGGGATAATCGCGGCCAACGCAATCTCGGTGTACGGAATACCGGTGATTTCAGCCATGATGAACGCACCCGCGCCCATAATCGGCGGCATAATCTGCCCGCCCGTCGATGCCGCGGCCTCAATCGCGCCAGAGGACTGCCGTGAATAACCCACTTTTTTCATTAACGGAATGGTCAACGAGCCTGTTGAGACGACATTGCCTGCACTGGTGCCGTTAATCATGCCCATTAACCCAGAGGCAAAGATGGCCACTTTAGCCGGCCCACCGCGCGCGCGCCCCGCCGCTGCGAAGGCAAAGTTAACAAAGTAATCACCCACTTTAGAGGCCTGCAAAAAAGCGGCAAAGACAATAAATAAAATGATGTACGTCGAAGACACCGCCGTGGTCGGGCCAAGAATACCGGCGTCGGTATAGACCTGACTAAAGAATCGGTTGGCGGATAACCCGGGGTAGCCCAAAAAACCGGGAAGGTAGGGGCCAGCAAATACGTACAGTAAAAAAATGCCTGAAATAATCACCAGCGCTAGTCCGGTCACTCGGCGGGTGAGCTCCATAATCAGCGCCGTTCCCGCCATGGCCGCTAACGAAATACCAATGGGGGCAAACGGCGTTCCAGTGCTCATACGTAGCTGGGTGTCGTAGACAATCACCAGGTAGCTTGCCACGGCAATGGCGCAAACGCTCAACACCACATCGGCAACCGTTATGTGGTGGCGACGTCCGGTATCAACCCAAGACAAAATAATGCCGCCGGCGGTTGCGACCAGCAAAGGCACCCCAAAGTGCCAAATCTCGCGAACCGGCTCGATTAAACGCTGACCCGAGGCAAACGTTTGCCAAAACAGGGCCGACTGCACTAACGCGTACAGCGCGGGCAGCAAAAGCAACAACGATAGCCCTTGCACCCAGGTCTGTGCTGGCGCGCCAACCTCATCATCGCCATAGTCACGGGCCGAGTACAGAATATAGCCAATCACCAACGCGCCAGCGATGTGGAGTATGCGAAAGCTCCAGGTCTCAAGCGGATAGACGTTGAGTGAGAACAGATGGAATGTGGCATAGCCGCCGGTGAGCAGCGCAACGAAGAACCAGGCCCAACCAGCAAAGAGCCGTCGATTACCCTCGATAAAGGTTTCATCAACGCCCTCAATCAGGCCGTTTGAGCCCTGCTGATCATCCGCTTTACCGTTTGCTGCATCCGCCATGAGCGCTCCGAAAATAGCTCGCCTCGCGGCAGACGACCGACTCATCGGCCGTCTGCCACTAGACGCTAGTCGTGAATCATGTTGTCAGCGATATCGTAGCCGTTCTCTTCGAACCACTGCGCTGCACCCGCATGAAACGGTAGCACCGTATTTTTATCGTAGTTCTCAGGCACTGAGAAACGCGCTGCGCGATGAATCTCAACCATACGATCGTTGTTTTCCATCACCGCTTTAGTGGCCTCGTAGACAAAGTCCTGCGGCAGGTCACAGCGGGCGATTGAAAAGTTCCACATCGACACCGCTTGTGCTGGCGAATTCAGTGTTTGATAGGTATCCGCTGGGATATCAAACTCGGCGACCGGGAAGGCCTCCATAATCTGACTACGCTCGGCATCGGTGAACTCGATAATATTAATATCGGTTTGCACTTCAAGCTGGCTAACCGCTGGGATAGGCACGCCGGCAGCAAAGGCAATCACATCGATCAAGCCATCCTGCAGCTGACTGCCTAAATCACTCCAACCGCCGTTACGGCGATCAAAATCAACACCCAACGTCTCAAGCATGCGTGGGAAGTAAGTATCCGAGGTGGAGCCGGCTGGACCAAAACCCACCGCAGCGCCAGCAGGAATGTCCTCAATCGACTCAATGCCAGAGCTTGAGAGCACGGTCACCGAAAACGGGGTTTCATACATTGGGAACATGGCACAGGCCTGATCCAAAGGCATACCCGGCGCAACAGGACTATCCCCTGCGAGTGCCTCGGCTGCTGGGCCCATGGTTGTCATACCAAAAGCCACATCGCCGGTATGAACAAGCGCTAAGTTCTGGTTTGGCCCGCCGGTGATTTCACCGCCGCCTGGTACACCCAGTTCACATGGCACCAACTTCGCCCAACCCGAGCCGTAAGTGAAGTAGGTTCCGCCTTGGCTAGCCGTTCCAACAGTAAAGCTGTCCGGCCATTCACTACGATCAGCTTGAGCCGAAACAGCGACCATACCCAGACCAGCAGCGGCGGCAATGCTAAAAATTGTTTGTTTATTCACAACACTCTCCTCAATCAAATTGTTCCACGACAGCCAATCGGTGTTACCGATTGGCCTGACCAGTTTGCCCGCTTGCTGTTGTCGTTGCCAGCAGAAAAAGCCGGGGCAGTGCTCGCAAGATCAACGGCCCATCGGTTAGGCTAAATCGATGCCAATGCCCGCTATGATCAACCGCTACATCACCGACCTACCCGTCGAGGCTTATGCTCGGCAAGCGGCCAGACAACCCGGTCAACCAAACTGGTTATTGACCAACCCGGCCCTTGCCCAAGCCCTTGGTGTACCCACCACTACCCTTGAAGGCAAAACCAACGCCGAGCAATGGGCCCAAGGCCGCCTACCCGTTGAGACTCAACCGGTTGCGCTGGCCTATGCCGGCCATCAATTTGGCATGCCCGTGCCGCAATTAGGCGATGGCCGTGCACTGATTCTGGGTCAATTGGCGCATGACGATGGCGATTGGCGCGACCTACAGCTAAAAGGCTCAGGGCCGACGGTGTTCTCCCGGCGTGGTGATGGCTTAGCCGCACTTGGCCCCGTCCTGCGCGAATACCTGGTCAGCGAGGCAATGCATGCGCTGGGTATACCCACCACGCGAGCCCTCGCCGCTTTGGGCACCGGCGAGTCAATTGCGCGCGAATTTGGCCCTGAACCCGGGGCTATTTTGGTTCGCGTTGCCCGCAGCCACCTGCGTTTTGGCAGTTTTGAATACTTTGCGCATCGCGGCGATCAGCAAGGTCTCAAGACGTTAGCTGATGTCGCGATTCACTGGCATTTCCCCGCACTGCAAAACCGCCCAGCACCCCAACGCTATCGCGAATTGCTCATCGCCCTAGTTGATCAGACCGCCGCGCTTATAAGCGAATGGATGCGCGTTGGCTTTATCCACGGTGTTCTCAATACCGACAATATGTCGATTGCCGGCGAGACGCTGGACTTTGGGCCTTGTGCATTGATGGATGTCTTTCGTAGCGATCAAGTCTATAGCGCCGTCGACCGCGCTGGGCGGTACGCCTACGACCAACAACCGGCCATCGGTCATTGGAACTTAACAAGGCTTGCTGAATGCTTTTTGCCGTTGCTCGATGACGACCCAACCCAGGCGATCGATGCGGCTGAGGCGATTGTCGATGACTATCCCAACCGCTTTCGCCAACACTACGAATGGGCCTTGCTGCGCAAATTTGGCCTTTACACCAATGACGCCAATCACCGCCAAATTGGCATGGAAATCGCCGAGCACTGGCTTAGCCTACTGCAAAAGCAACAATGTGATTTCACCAACAGCTTTCGCTTACTTGGCGCTCAATCACCTGGTGAGCCTGCTCAAGCCGAGCAACTGTTGCAATGGTTTAATCAAGACCCCGCACTGTCGGACTGGCTAGAAACCTATACCCAGGCCTTAAATGCCGCGGCAATCACTGAGCCACAACGACAAGCGCAAATGATCGCCGCCAATCCGATCTATATTCCGCGTAACCACCAAGTTGAATTAGCAATCGATGCCGCCAGGCAAGGCGACCTAGGCCCAGCCAAACAACTGAACCGCGTCTTAACCCATCCCTACACCGCGCAAGAGGGTGTCGATCATCTGGCTCAGCCCCCCAACCCGCAACAGATTGTGACCACGACGTTCTGTGGGACCTGATCGAGCGCATTGATTGAATTGCCTCCCAAGCCCCTCGCGCCGACTGACCGCAAAGCCTATGGTGACTAAGTCACAGACTTGACCGCCGCGAGAACGCGAAATTGAACAAAATAAGGGAAGAAAGACCCAAGGATATTGAGGAGGTCACGTTATGCGTGCAAAACACCCCACTGACACATCACGTCGTCGTTTTTTAGCCGGCTCAGCACTCGCTGCAGGCTCCGCTGCCAGTGGCATCGGTGCCACCGGACTGCTGGCCAGTCAGCCGGCTAAAGCGGTTGCCACGAACGCCCACATCGTTGTAGTTGGGGCGGGTGCAGCCGGGCTATCGATTGCCACTCGGCTATCGCGGCAATTGGATGGTGCGCGCATCTCGTTAATTGACAGCCGCAAAGTCCACCTCTATCAACCTGGCCTGACCCTCGTGGCGACCGGCAGTTGGTCACCGAGCCATGTTGAAGATCAAAACACCCGCTACATGCCAGCCGGCACCGAGTGGATTCAGGACGATGTCGTTGCATTCCACCCCGATAATAATCAAGTCGAAATTGCCACTGGCGAGCGCGTTGACTATGACTACTTAGTGGTCACCAGCGGGCTGCAACTCAACTTCGATGAAATCGAGGGCATGGACACCGACTTAATCGGGCAAAATGGTGTCGGCTGTGTCTACGCCACGCCCGATCATGCCAGCCGCACTTGGCAGGCCGCGCAGGCGTTTGTCGAAACCGGCGGTGTTGGACTTTTTACCCGCCCGCCTGGGCCGATCAAATGCGCTGGCGCACCGCTCAAAATCACCATGCTGGTTGAAGATTTATTGAGCGAAAAAGGCACTCGCAATAATTCTGAGTTGCATTACCTGCCACCGGGTGAGGGGCTATTCTCGCAGCCCGACATTGATACGTTTTTAAAGCGATACTTCCCTGAGGATCGCAACATCGCGATCGACTACAACCATCCGTTGCAAGCCATTGACGCTGAGCGTCGGGAAGCCACTTTTGCAACCCCTGAGGGGCCTAGCACGCTGAGTTACGATTTCATCCATGTCGTTCCACCCATGTCGGCCCCGGATATGATTCGCTACGGCGATTTAAGCTGGCAGTCGGGTAACTTTGCCGGTTGGTTAGAAGTTGACCAATACAGCATGCAGCATCGCCGCTATTCCAACGTATTTGGTGCGGGCGATGTGGTGGGCACCCCGGTAGGCAAGACCGCCGCCAGTGTTAAGGCCCAAGCACCCGTAGTAGCCGATAACCTCGTCGCCGCGATTCAAGGGGTGGAATTTCCGGCCGCTTGGAATGGCTATACCTCTTGCCCGCTGATCACTGAAAAAGGCCAAGCAATGCTGGTCGAGTTTGATTTCAGTCTAGAAATGACACCGTCATTCGACTTCCTCAACCCATTCGAGCCCCAATGGGCTCCGTGGTTTTTGAAAGAGCGCATGATTCACGCCGCTTACAACGCCATGTTGCGTGGCCGGGTGTAAAAGGAGTCGCTACGATGGAATTTTCAATACTGGGTATTCTTTCGGTCGTCCTAGAACTGTTTCGACCGATCCTTCTGCCGCTTGCTATCGTCATTGCATTGGATTTGTTGCTGTTTGCTCGGGTGCTCAGGCGCCACAACCAGCTCAACGTCAATGCCGGTATTAAGCGTGCCCTAGGCCTTGGCGCCATTGTTGGCGTTGCCACAGCGCTTTACCTGCCGGCATGGACCGGTTCAAGTTTGGCCCAACTACAAAGCGTCATTGACTACATTGCCGTTATCGGTGGTGGTATCGGCGTCGGTGTTGCCGTTGGTATACTGGCGTATCCGCCATTACAGCTAATGGTCAAAAAATCTCACTAACGCAGTTTGGATAATTTATGCGGCTAGCGCACTTTCCTGTTGCGCTTTTTTCGATGTCGCTTGGCCTATTGGGTCTGACGCTCGTCTGGCAACAAGCTCGTTTTGTACTCGGTGCGCCGAGGTTTATCGGCGATGGGTTGCTGGGCTTAGCCGCGAGCGTGTTTACCCTGATTGTTATTGGCTATGGGCTAAAGCTGATTCGCCACCCCGATGCGGTGGTGGCCGAGATGGCGCACCCAATAAAAATCAGCTTTTTTGCCACCTTTAGTGCGAGCTTAATTTTATTCGGCACAGCGCTACAAACCGCATTGCCGCCACTAGCACTGCCGCTATGGGCACTCGGCGCCGCCACTCATCTGCTGTTTACCATCATGATCATCAACCGCTGGATGCATCACGAGCAGTTTGAGGTAACCCACATCAATCCGGCATGGTTTATACCCGCCGTAGGCAACATTTTGGTGCCTATCGCCGGGGTCAACTTAGGTTACCCGTCAGTGGCCTGGTTTTTCTTTAGCATCGGCGTGGTGTTCTGGCTGGTGTTGCTGAGCATTATTTTTTATCGCGTCTTTTTTCACGCCCCTTTGCCTGAGCGCCTGCTACCCACCCTATTCATCCTGATCGCACCTCCCGCCGCCGGGTTTGTCGCGTATGTTGAACTCATTGGCGGCATTGACTCGTTTGCACGGGTACAGGTCAATATCGCGCTGTTTTTTACGTTGTTGCTACTCTCACAGGTGCGGCGCTTCGCCGCCCTATCCTTTACCTTGAGCTTCTGGGCCTATTCTTTTCCGCTGGCAGCCATGAGCGTGGCGATGATGCGCTACCACCAACTCACCGATACACCCTGGACCTGGCAGTTGAGTGTCGTGCTGAGCATTTTGACTACCTTGCTCATTGGTTGGTTGGTCATTCTCACCGCCAAGGCGGCTATGCACGGGCGCATTTGTCTGCCCGATAGCTAGACAATGGCGCGAAAAATCGGCACGCGTTCGCGCAGGGCAATAGGCAGTGCCGCAGGTACCCTTTAGTCAGCCTAAAATGATTCCAAACAACATTTCTTATCTGAACGAAGAGGCCATCAATGACTGATCACAATTTTCAAAATGATCGCCGCCGGTTGCTTCGTGGCGCACTCATGGGCGTAGCCGCTGCACCGTTAGTCTATGCCGGGGTTCGCAGCTCACAAGCCAGCGCTCAGGATATGCCCAAGCTAAGCGAGGACGATCCAACCGCGGTTGCCTTAAACTACGTGCACAACGCCGCCGATAAGGACGACATGCGCTCAGAAGGCGCCAACTGCGCCAACTGCGCGCTTTATCAAGCCAGCGATTCGGAATGGGGCGCCTGCTCGGTGTTTCCCGGCAAGCTAGTCAATGTCAACGGCTGGTGCAGTGCTTGGGTTGGCTAAACTAACCGCCTAAAGGGCCACGACGGCCATTGCCAAAACCCGCCACCATTGAGCATTGGCGGGTTTTTTTTGCCCTACTCCCCCTCGCAAGCCCACCGGGGTATGCGTATCCTCAGGCATTGGGTTTTAATCACAGGAGAGGGCGATATGTTTCGGTTAGGTCTCGCGTTAAGCTTAATGACGCTCATGAGCAGCACGGTCATCGCCCAACCCCTTCCTGAACCGATTCAAGCACTGCAGGATCGCGGGGCGACGATTGGCGAGTCATTTGAAGCGCCTGGTGGGTTAACCGGTTATACCGTGAGCTTTCAAGGCCAAACACTCGCCGCTTACCTCACCGCCGGTGAATCCCATGTGCTTGTAGGCACCCTGCTGGATAGCGACGGCACTAACTTGTCGCAACCGGTTATTGATGCCGCAGCGAATGCATCCCGGCCAGAAGAAGAATGGTCAGCACTGGCTGCCGCAGACTGGATTGCTGACGGCGCGAGTGATGCACCGCGCGTGGTCTATGCCATTACCGACCCCAATTGCCCATTTTGTCACCAATTCTACGTTCAAGCGCGTGATTGGGTTGATGCCGGTGCCGTTCAAATCCGCCATGTCATGGTGGGTGTTTTGCGCGAAGACAGTCTTGCCAAATCCGCCACGCTTTTGGCTGCGGATAACCCCAGAGAAGCCTTAGCCGCGCATGAGGCCAAATTCGATGAAGGCGGCGTCACGCCATTAGGTTCTCTACCGCCAAGCGCAACCCAAGCGGTTCGCGATAATAATCAGCTGATGAGCGATCTGGGCATTCGCGGCACACCATCGGTGTTTTATCGCACTGACGAAGGCGATATTGCGCTGGTGCGTGGATTACCCCGTGGCCCCCAAGTGCAAGCCGTCCTCGGGTCGCGTCCCGAGTAGTTAAGACTGCAGGCGTTGGCGGCTTTCGGCCAAATAGAGCTCGCGCATACGCTTTGCGCCTTGGCCGACTTGACCATCACCGACCGGCTCACCATCTATTTCAACCACCGGCATAACAAACGCGGTCGCGCTGGTAATAAACGCCTCTTTTGCCGCCTTAGCTTGAGCCAATGTAAACACGCGTTCTTCGACCCTTAAGCCTTGTTCACGGGCATAGTTCAAAACCGCCGCCCGGGTGATACCGTGCAAAATATCAGTCGATAAGGGTCGGGTGACCAGTACGCCGTCGTGAGTAATGATGTGTGCGTTACTGGAGCTGCCTTCGGTGACCGTATCCCCTTCTAGCATCCACACATCATCAACGCCCGCGTCGATGGCCTGACTTTTCATTAATGACGAATACAACAGCTGCGTGGTCTTAATATCGCGCCGATGCCAGCGCAAGTCCGGACACGTAATAACTCGTATCCCGCGCTGGGCGTCGGGGGCATCGACTAATGCGGCTTGTTGGGTGAACAGAACAACGCTTGGGGCAATGGCAGTCGGCTTAATAAAGCTTCGATCAGCCGCCCCGCGGGATATTTGCAGATAGATTAATCCCTCGTGGAGCTGATTGCGCTCACGTAGCTCACGATGGATGTCTAACAGCCCTGAGGCGATTGGGTCATAGTCAATGGCAAGCTCAGCCAAGCTGCGCTGTAGCCGGGTTTGATGGGCGGCAAAATCGACAAACCCGCCGTCAATGACCGCAGTGACCTCATAGACCGCATCGGCAAATAAAAACCCGCGATCAAAAACGGATACGCTCGCCGAGGCTTCGTCGACGAATGCGCCATTCACATAGACTTCACGCGCCACGATCACTGCTCCTACAAAACATCACCTTATCCCCCCACATTACCTAAGCTCACGCCATAGGCGAATATCACTGGCATCGCTCACCACACTGCGCAAAACAACCCGCGAGCGATCACTATAACCATAAGCCAACACGGTGAGTCGGTAACCACAGGCGGTACTCGCTACACAGTCATCAATGTAGCGCGGCTTGAGCCGCTCGACCAGCAAACGCGGCGAACGCGCGAGTGATCGCCGATCAGCCAATCCCGGCAAGGGCTGGCCTGATGTAGCCAGCCAATTCGCCCACTCACGCGCATCCGCCCCAACATTGAGGGACACAGGTGCGCGGGCCTGATCCAAATATTGCGACTGACCGACACGCAATGCCGCCTCTGCTGCTTCCATCGCAACGTAGTGATCAGCGGCAAGGCTGCTGAGACGTTGATTAAAATACGCTCGCTCCAAACCCACCATGGCGATAACGGCGCCTGCAAATAGCGCGGCGAGCACACCAATGAGGGCAATACCACGCTGATTGGCCATTACCGCCAACCGTTGCGTAGCGCTTGGGTTATTTCTACCGACCGCATGCTATTGGCCGGTGCACTTGGCCTTGGCGTTAGTGTGGCTTGAATTCTCACGCCCACCACCGCATGCCAATCACTCACCGCCGCGGCGCCCACCCAATCATCTACGCCGTGATCACCGGTGCGGCGAAGCGCGTAACGAGTCTGTAAGGCCTTGACGCCAACCAATAGCTCTTCGCGACGATTATTGGCGGATAAACGCTTTCGAAATAAGCTCTTTGATTCGCCCGCCACTGAGTCATCGACATAAAAAACCGTGCGCTCAGGCACATAAAGCGTCACCCGCCCCGCGAATGGCCAATAGCCGCCCTCGGGCACTCGGTTCAACGCACCGCCTGCTGGGTTATCCGCAGCACCTGGCCCCCGATAAAGCGTGTGCGAATCATATCCAGCCTGATAAAACACCACACAGGTCGCGCCGGCGTCAGCAGCCAAGACGACAGGCTGGCCAAAAGCTAACGCGTGTTCGCGGTCGATCACAAGATCAGCCCCACGGCTTGGCGCTGAGGGCAGCATGGCTTGCGTAAGCGGTCGTAAATGATGAATGACCAGCGCATCGCTGTGGCTAGGCGTAGCCACATCGGTCGGGTTGCCTACGGGCGGCTGGGGCGTATAGACCGGAGTTTGTGTGAGGTTGCGGCGATAGTCCCAGTGACACCCCGGATCACCGGCTGAGCGAAGGGCCCTGCCCAACAGCGAACGCAGCAACCGGGCTTGATCATTGCCACGGCTGTAGGCCTGCTCACTGCGCTGCCAATCACGCGCGCTCACCAATAACTCGCCGGCGCTTGTGACCAGCACCACGCCAATCGTGGCGGCAATTAAAACCTCAAGCAAAGTAAACCCGCTCGCCCGCCTCATGGGTTGAAATAGCTCACCAAGCGGGCGTCTTTACTGGCCTGCCCCGCTTGCCAGCGTATTTCGAGTTGCGTTGGGGTGCTGGCGTATATCCCCGGGGTGACCGAAAACTGCCCAGCGGGTAGGTGTTGCTCGAGACGCGACTGCCAACGACCCAAAGGCCCAGCCGATAGACTCATGCCGCCGTTTAATCGCACACCCTCAGCATAGTCGCTGGCAAGTCGTAATGCTTGCTGCTGCCAATGTGCTTGCCGGGCACTCATCAACGCATTGGTTTGGGCGCAGACAAGCCCCCCGAGACCAATGCTCAGCACTAAAGCGGCGACCAGCACCTCGATGAGTGTGCTGCCTTGCGTTGATACAGGCGGTTTTGTATCCATGTCCGAGACGCTAACAGCGCTCGGACTGACTCAACGGCCCGTTAATCGGGCTGTGTTTAACGCCTAGCGGATGGGGTTAGCCGCACTTGCTCTCGCCACAATTAAGGCAAGTCAAACAACCATCCATGATGATCATGGCCTTGGTGTGGCACTTACCGCAAAGCTCAGCACCCGGCGGATAGTCGGCGGTACTGTCATCGCAATCCGCTTCGACGGGTTCTTGAGCTGCTCGGCCCTCGGCCTCGGCACGCTTTTGGTCAAGAAAACGCTGCTGATGCTCATCCAGCGGCATATCCGCCATCATGCCAATTGAGCGCAGGTGCTGCTCAAGCACGTCACCAATTTCGGCCACCAGCGAGGGCATAAACCGCCCGCCTTTTTTGAAGTAACCACCGCGCGGGTCAAATACGCTGCGTAGCTCTTCAACCAAAAAGGTGCAATCCCCGCCTTTACGAAACACCGCCGAGACGATCCGCGTTAGCGCCACAATCCACTGGAAGTGATCCATGTTCTTAGAGTTAATGAACACCTCGAACGGCCGCCGCACCTCGTGCTCGGTGCCTTCATTGAGAATGACGTCATTCACCGTGACATACAGAGCATGCTCAGATAGCGGCGTTTTAATCTTGTAGCTCTGGCCTTCAAGCCGGTCGGGCCGTTGCAACTCTTCGTGCATATGCTCGATGTTGCTATCAACTGCCGCAACCGGCGCATCGGCCTGCGCACCCTCGACCTGCGCCTTGGCTACCTCATAATCAATAATCTTGCTGTTAATTTTTATTGCCATGACCAATGTCCTTAAAACTTACCGTAGTAGCCTTCTTTGAGGGCGTCGTATAGATTGGCTGCGGTATGTGTCTCACCGTCGTACTCCACTTCATCGCCGCCCTTGGCTTCGACATAAGAACCGTCATCGAGCTTAAAGCGATAAGTGGTGTTCTCCAGGTCTGACTCTTTAACCAGCACGCCCTGGAAAGCCTCGGGGTTAAAACGGAACGTCGTACATCCTTTCAGCCCATTTTGGTAGGCATAACGATAGATGTCTTTGAAGTCCTCATAGGCATATTCAGTCGGCACGTTAGCCGTTTTAGAAATGCTTGAATCGACCCATTTTTGCGCGGCTGCCTGAATATCGACATGCTGCTTGGGTGTGACATCGTCCGCTGCAATAAAATAATCCGGCAGATTACGCGTCTCGGCTTCCATGCTCGGTAGCGCACCTTCATCAATCAACGTGCGATAGGCCAGCAACTCAAAGCTAAAGACGTCCACTTTTTCTTTCGACTTTTTGCCTTCACGAATCACATTACGGAAGTAGTGATGAGCAAAGCTTGGCTCAATGCCATTCGATGCGTTATTCGCCAGCGACAAACTGATGGTGCCAGTGGGCGCAATCGAGGTGTGGTGAGTAAAGCGCGCGCCTTTATCAACCAACGAATCGAGCAACTCCGGCTCAACCTCGGCCACCCGCTGCATATAGCGGCTATACCGTCCCCAAAGGACTTTGCCTTTCACCTTATCGCCAACCTTGTAACCATCGGAGGCCATCTCAGGCCGCCAGGCAAGCATATGCTCGGTGACCGCGAAGTCTTCGTCCATGATCGGTGCAGCGCCCTTTTCTTCGGCAAGCCGCAAACCTTCACGCCAACCTTCAAGCGCCATCTCACGCGAGACTTCTTCGGTAAAGGCGATGGAATCGGCCTCGCCGTACTTCATTTGCAGCATTGTCACCGTCGAGCCAAGCCCCAAAAAGCCCATGCCATGACGGCGTTTACGCTGAATTTCGTTGCGCTGCTGCTCTAGGGGCAAGCCATTGATTTCGACCACGTTATCGAGCATACGCGTAAACAGCGCAACCACGCGGCGGTACTCATCCCAGTCAAAATGCGCCCGGTCGGTAAAAGGCTCACGTACAAATTTAGTGAGATTGACCGAGCCCAACAAACAAGCGCCATGCGGTGGCAGTGGCTGCTCACCACACGGGTTGGTCGCGCGAATTTCTTCGCAGAACCAGTTGTTGTTCATTTCGTTAACCCGATCGATCAACACAAACCCAGGCTCGGCGTAATCGTAGGT
>CAJXMZ010000003.1 GCA_913056315.1 uncultured Ectothiorhodospiraceae bacterium | reverse complement strand
AGAAAAAAATACCGGATAAGACGTTGGCGTCGAAATCCCATTCAACGCCGGCAAAGGCTCACTCGACATAACGTACTTCCATGAGACGTTGGAAGATAAGATCGGATTCCCTGACCCGGAAAGCTTTGTGCCCGAGCAGATAAAGGGCGAAAGCGACCGTCAAGGACTTGAGATGGCTGCGCAGATAATGCTGTCGAAGCGCCTCGACCTAATGGTGAACTACACCTACATCGATGCAACCAACCCCGAAGGTGATATTGAAATTCGACGGCCTCGGAATGAATTGGGAATCCAGGGTATTTGGCGCTTGCCCAATAATATGACGACTTTGGCTGGAAATGTTCGCTATGTCAGAGGGTTATTTGACAACGAGAATTGGAAAGATAACTTCCCTACAAAGAGACTATCGAGCTTTGCTGTTGCCAATCTGTCGGCATCTCAAAAGCTCATGGACGGTGTTGAGCTCACAGCTCGCATCACCAACCTTTTCGACGAAAACTACCGCGAGGTATTAGGTTATGCCACTCGCGGCCGAGCCGCCTTTATTGGGTTAAGGGCTTCGTTCTAATGCGACTTTTGTTTTTGTGTATCGCCTTGTTGCCCGGTTGGGCATTGGGTAGCTCGCCGGGCGATATGCCCCAACGCGTCGTCTCCATGAACCTGTGCACTGATCAGCTGGCGATGTTGGTTGCTGATGAGGGTCAGCTGGCGTCGGTATCGGCGCTGGCGCGAGACCCGCGCAGTTCGGCAATGGCTGATAGGGCGGCAACATTCCCGATTAATCATGGGCGTGCCGAGGAAATTCATCTGCTCAAGCCTGACTTGGTAATTGCCGGGCGCTTTAGCGCGACAACCACGGTGTCGATGCTGCGGCGGTTGGGCGTTCCCGTGGCGGTATTTGAGCCAGCAACCTCGCTCGCTGATGTGCGCAACAATCTTTTGCGCATGGGCCAGGTGCTTGGCCAACCAGAGCGCGCGCAACGCTTAGTGGCCGCATTTGACGGCCGGCTTGCCATGCTCTCTGGTCCACCGCTTGATCCACCCGAGGCGGCGCTTTATTTTCCCAATGGATATACCCGCGGCGAAGGCACGCTCATTGGCGATATTGTTAAGGCTGCCGGTTTTGACAATGTGGCCAGCGACTATGGCGTCAATGCCGGTGGCCACTTGCCGCTTGAGCAGCTGGTAATGGCAGCGCCTGAGCTCGTGATTACCGGCAGTCGCCATGATGGCTATTCGCGCTCAGAGACTATTATGCGACATCCAGTTTTGGCTCAAGCGGCGCGCTCGGGAACGCATCGCGGGCTGATTAACCGAGAATGGGTTTGTGGCACGCCTCGGGTATTAGCTGCGATTGAGCGCATCAGCACCCTGCGCGGTCAGTTAATAGGTGCTCAGTGAAGCGATTACTCGCCAGCTTGATACTGCTCACGGGCGGGTTATTTGCGCTATCGCTGGTCGTCGGGCCGGCAGCCATTGGGCCGATTGCAAGCTTTCAGGCTTTATTAACTGACACACAAACTCCGCTATCGCTGGTGATGCAGGAGATTCGCCTACCGCGGGCGATTCTTGCGGTCATCGTTGGCGCGAGCTTGGGCTTATCCGGCGCGGCCATGCAGGGGTACCTCCGAAACCCGTTGGCAGAGCCCGGTTTGTTGGGGATTTCAGGTTCGGCCGCACTGGGAGCAGTGCTTGCGATTCAGCTGGGATTGGCATCGGCGTTTCCACTCGGGCTGCCGTTGGCCGCTCTAGCCGGGGCGCTGCTTGGTGTGTTTTTAATCACCCTGCTGGCCGGTTCGCGTGGTGGCTCGTTAAGCCTGATTTTGGCGGGTATCGCGATTTCAGCCTTGGCCAGCGCAATGGTGTCATTAGTGCTTAACCTCTCGCCCAATCCGTTTGCGACCAGTGAAATTGTCTTTTGGATGATGGGTTCGCTAGCTGATCGCTCAATGGAGCACGTGTGGCTAGCTTTGCCATTTGTTTTGCTGGGTGGTGTGTTGTTAGCCACCTTAAGCCGCCCGCTGGATGCCATGACGCTGGGCGAGGATGCAGCCGAAGCACTGGGCATGCGGTTATCTCGCGTGCGTCGACAATTGATTATTGGTACTGCGCTCGTTGTAGGTGCGAGCACTGCGGTTGCCGGTACCATCGGTTTCGTTGGTTTAGTGGTGCCGCATTTACTACGGCCTTTAGTCGGCGCCATGCCTGGCCGATTGCTAGGCGCGAGTGCGCTTGGCGGGGCAGCGATGGTGTTGTTAGCCGATATTTTAGTGCGGGTTATATTGCCTGAAGCCGATCTAAAGCTGGGTGTGCTGACGGCGTTTATTGGCGCACCTTTATTTTTGCACCTGATCTACCAAACTCGGCGAGAGTTGGCATGAGTTTGCTCGCACTGGACTCAGTAGCCGTATCGCTGGGTGAGCGTTCGGTGTTGCGCGATGTTTCGCTGAGCATTGAGCCGGGCGAGGTGGTGGGACTGATTGGTCCCAACGGTGCGGGCAAGACAACCCTTATGCGTGCTGCGTTAGGGTTAATTGAAGCCACTGGCGTGTGTTCGCTGGCGCGCTTGAGTGACGCTGAGCGTGCTCGTGCGGTAGCGTGGATGCCCCAAGAGCACACCATTGCCTGGCCTATCGCGGTGGCGTCATTGGTTATGCTTGGCCGCATGCCCTATCGAGGCGTTGGGGCTGCGCCAACAGCCAATGACATTGAGCAGGTTGGTCGGGCTATTCGCCAAGCGGGATTGGTGGGTTTTGAAAAGCGCCCGGCCACTCAGCTATCAGCCGGCGAGCGCACTCGGGCGTTGATTGCCCGAGCGCTCGCTCAAGCAACACCGCTAATTATGGCCGACGAGCCGATCGCCGGCTTAGATCCAGCACACCAAATTACCGCCATGGAGACGTTCACGTCCTTGGCTGGCGAAGGTCGCTCGGTTTTGTTATCGATTCATGATCTTGGACTGGCCGCGCGTCATTGCTCGCGCCTGATCCTGCTTGGCGAGGGTGGCGTTATCGCTGACGGCTCGGCGCAAAGCGTATTAACTGCCGAGAATTTAGCTCGCATTTTTCACATCGAAGCATTCTTTGCGCAAACCGATCACGGTCCGGTCTATCAGTCACTGCGGGTGCTGGATCCGTAGCTTTTGGATGTAAATAACGTCTCAGGTAAGCCGTGGCGCTGATTAATCACCACGATCATGGCAAACAATAAGTTACATAAAATGTTGCACAACCGTGGCAGTACCGCGGGCACTTCGATTGCCGATTCTTCAAGCCGCACCATTTGGCGTATGGCCTTTTTAGCGCCGGATCGGGCTAAATTTAGGAAAGGCACCGGCATCTCGCCGCGCGGCAACACAAACCCATTGAGCTGATCTGCGCCCGCATCACGGTAATAGTCCAGCCGTGATTTGGCCCAGTCTAGGTCAGATTCAGTAATGGCCAAGCGGCCGCGAATCGAGCCGTTCAGGTGAAACGCTAATGGCTGGAGGGCGTCAAGATCGGCGCGAATGTCGCTCATAGCAGGCGAGGTCATAGAAAGTGCCGCGCCGATGTTACCGCAGAGCTCATCAGTCAATACTTCAAAATCACAAAGTGGTGAGACTTCGTGGATGAATGGGTAACACACTTCATCCATTTCTTTGCTGCGCTGCATTTTGACTCCTTGGCGTTTTGGTTATCCTAGCGCCTATGACAATTTCAATTATGACCGCCAATCTCAATGGTATTCGAGCCGCCCAGCGGAAAGGTTTTTTTGACTGGCTAGCCGATGAGCGCCCGGATGTGCTGTGCATTCAAGAAACTAAGGCCCAGCGAGAGCAGCTCGACGATGGGCCTTACTTTCCCGAAGGCTACACCTCAGCGTTTGCCGATGCGCAAAAGAAAGGCTACAGCGGCGTTGCCCTCTATAGCCTACGCGAGCCCGATAAGATTTCGCGTGGCATTGGTATTGATGCCATCGACTGCGAGGGGCGATGGCTTGAAGCGCAGTTTGGCAACTTAAGTGTTATTTCGTTTTATATGCCCTCGGGTAGCTCGGGTGAGCATCGGCAGAGCATTAAGGATGCCTTTCTTGAGCCGCTGCTCGATAAGCTTGCCGCCATGGCAAACGATGGGCGGGAGTATTTGATTTGTGGTGATTGGAATATCGCCCATACCGAGCGCGATTTAAAAAACTGGCGTTCCAACCGCAAAAACTCAGGCTTTTTGCCGCATGAGCGCGAGTGGCTCGATCGGTTGTTTGGCGATACTGGCTATGTTGATGTGTTTCGAGTGCTTAACGACCAACCGGATGAGTACACGTGGTGGTCATACCGAGGGCAGGCGTGGGCTAATAATACCGGCTGGCGAATTGACTACCATGTGGCCACCCCTGGGATTGCTGCAACCGCCAAAAACGCGCGTATTCACCGCGCCGATCGGTTTTCAGATCATGCCCCGTTGACGATTGATTACGATTGGGATTGTTAATGGTCAGACAAAGGGTAGTTGTCCTGACAACGTACGTACGTCTATACTGCACGCCATGAATACAAACCCTTTATCAAAGTCAGAACGGATTGACGTTCGGGCAAGTAAGCTTGTTAAGGAGCTACTGCAGAACGCCGCGCGGGCAAATCACAAAACCGTGAGTGAATTTTTGCTCGATGCCGGTGTAACAGCGGCCGAGCAGGCGCTGGCTGATCGCAGGCAGTTTGTCTTGAATGATAGGCAATGGGTGGCATTTCAGGAGGCCCTAGATCGTCCGGTGCAATCCAAACCACGCTTGAAGCGACTCTTGAGTGAACCCGGAGTGCTTGATTGAGTGATCAGTTCAGTCCGGTTCGAAAGCTTGCAGCATTAGACTTAACCGATCACTTTGATTGTGGTGACGAAGCGCTTAATCAGTTCCTTAAGCGGTATGCGCTGGCCAATCAAAAAAGTAATAGCGCACAGACTTATGTAACTTGTTGTGGCGACGAGGTAGCTGGTTTTTATAGTCTAGCCGTGGGCAGTATTCATCCGGATGAGGCCCCAGACCGAGTGCTGAAAGGTCTTGCTCGTCATCCAGTGCCGGTAATGATTTTGGCGAGGTTGGCGGTGCATACAGCGCACCAACGACTCGGTCTTGGGCGGGCGCTACTTAAAGATGCTCTTTTAAGAACGGCTCAGGCGTCTGATATTGCAGGGATTCGCAGCTTGCTTGTGCACGCTAAAGAGGATGCGGCACGGGGTTGGTACGAGTCGTGGGGTTTTGAGCGCA
Source organism: uncultured Ectothiorhodospiraceae bacterium (assembly GCA_913056315.1). GTDB lineage: Bacteria > Pseudomonadota > Gammaproteobacteria > Nitrococcales > Nitrococcaceae > Spiribacter. Next base: position 45,907 of record CAJXMZ010000003.1, on the reverse strand, counting down.
GTCCAACCGACCCCTTGCATTTGTTTTTGTTGATAAAAGATTTAAAGCAGTTGTTGCTGTGATTATTCGCCCGCAGCAATCTGCTTTAGGTAGTCAATAATATCGCGCGATTCATACAGCCATTCGCTGCGGCCATCGGGATATTCAATATACAGGCAAGGCACCATGCCCTTGCCGCCCCCTTCGATGAGTTCTTGGCGGCGGTTAGGTTCATTAAGAATATTACGGGACTCGAGCGCTAAACCAAGTCCATCGGTAGCACGACGCACGCTTTGGCAAAAGCCGCATAGGTCATGTTCGTAGAGTGCGAGATGAGCCGGTTGAATGTGGGTGTCAGGCATAGAAACGTCTTTATGAGGCTTTCGCAGTAGCAGCGGTGGTGTTGGCGGTTGTCGCCATGGCCAGCGCATCGAGATATTTTTCGGCGTCTAATGCGGCCATGCAGCCAGTTCCTGCCGAGGTAATCGCCTGACGATAGACATGATCCATCACATCGCCAGCGGCAAACACCCCGTCAATGCTGGTTGCGGTGGCGTTGCCCTCAAGCCCGCTGTGAACTTGAATATACCCACCAGCCATATCAAGTTGGCCAGTAAATAAATCGGTATTGGGTCGATGACCAATGGCGATAAAAACCCCGGCCAGATCAATATCGTCAGTACTGCCATCTTGAGTGTTCTTAAGCCGTGCGCCGGTCACACCTGACTCATCGCCAAGCACCTCATCCAAGGTGGCGTTCCAGCGAATGCTGATGTTGCCCGATTGCGCTCGCTCTTTGACTTGATCTTGCAAAATCTTCTCGCCACGAAACGCATCACGCCGATGGACGACGGTAACGTGCCGAGCGATATTGGACAGATAGAGCGCCTCTTCCATCGCGGTATTGCCACCACCAATCACCGCGACGTCTTGGTTTTTGTAGAAAAACCCATCGCAGGTTGCGCACGCCGATACCCCTTTACCCATAAAAGCGGTTTCAGACTCTAAGCCTAGGTACATGGCTGAGGCACCGGTCGCGATGACTAGGGCATCGGCGGTGTATTCGCCGCTATCGCCCACCAGCCGGAATGGCTTTTGGGTTAGCTCGGCGGTGTGGATATGGTCAAAGACAATGTCTGTGCCAAAGCGTAAGGCGTGTTCACGCATGCGCTCCATCAGCTCAGGGCCTTGCAAACCGGAGACATCACCAGGCCAATTATCTACATCGGTGGTCGTGGTGAGCTGGCCACCCATTTCCATACCGGTGACCAGCACGGGCTCTAAATTAGCGCGCGCGGCATACACCGCCGCGGTGTAGCCGGCAGGGCCCGAACCAAGAATTAATAATCGGCAGTGACGGCGGTCACTCATGGCAATCTCCTCATCAATTAGTGGGCTATTGTCTCTCGCTAAGGCCGTCATCGTCTAGCGTTTGCCGGTCACCCAAACGCCGCATGATGACCACAACCAGCACCACGGCGGGAATCCCCATGAGCGCCGAGAGCGTAAAGAAGCTCGGGTAACCCACGGCATCCACCACAATGCCGCCAAAGCCACTTAAGAATTTGCCCGGCAAGGTCATCAATGAGCTAAACAACGCGTACTGTGTAGCGGTGTAGGCGGTGTTGGTTAAGCTCGATAACCAGGCGATAAAGACTGACCCGGCTAGTCCGCCTGAGAGGTTGTCGGCGCTAATCGTTAAAATCAGCGCGCTGGGATCGCCGCCTTGGCTCGCCATCCACGCAAATAATAAGTTGGTGGCTGCGGCAAGCAGGGCACCGGCCAGCAGGGGGCGCATTAATCCGTAACGCGCTGCTAACGCGCCACCCAGCACGGCCCCGATCATGGTCATGGCTAAGCCATAGGCGCCACTAATGTTGGCAATCATGGCTTTGCTATAACCTAAGTCGATGTAAAGCGGATTGGCCATGCTGGCCATGGCGATATCGCTAATACGAAAGCTGGCCACAAGTCCGAGTATCACCAGGGCAAACCAGCCAAAGCGGCCAAAAAAATCGGTCAACGGACACACCACCGCACCAATTATCCAAGCCCCACTTTGCTGCGCCCAACCGGGTAGCTGGGGGTTGCGTTCGATAAAGGCCACGGCGCGGGCTTCGCGATTGGCTGTAATGCGATCGACGTGAGCAGCCGGCTCGGGGCGGAGCAACACGGTGAGTACGCCAACGCCCATTAATCCGGCCATACTCAAATAGGCAACCTGCCAACTAACCAACTCAGCCAGATAAAGCGCACCGGTGTAAGAGGCCAAGATCGCCGCGCGATAACCCATCTGGTAAGTGGCTGCTAGCGCACCCTGGAATTGATCAATATCTGATTCAATGCGAAAGGCATCGATGGCGACATCTTGCGTGGCCGATGAAAACGCCACCAATAGAGCCAGTAAAGCCACCGGCATGAGGGCTTGGGTTGGGTTGGTAAAGGCCATGCCGGTTAGCCCTGCGATAATGCCGATCTGGCCGAGCAGTATCCATGCGCGTCGTCGGCCCAGCCAAGCCGTTAAAAACGGTAATGGCATTCGGTCAACCACGGGTGACCAGACAAACTTAATCGAATAGGTAATCCCCACCCAGCTAAAAAAGCCAATAAGCGTTCGGCTGACATCAAGCTCGCGCAGCCAAGCACTGAGCGTTGCGAACACCAACATAAAAGGCAGCCCGGCCGAAAAGCCCAGTAGCAGCATGGTCAGCACACTGGGCCGTCGATAGACCGCCAGTGCATCACGCCAGGATTTTGTCGAGGGGTGTGAGCGCATGCGCGTATAGTCGTTCAACTACCCAAGCGCAGCAAGCGCTGCTCGCACCTACCTTGAATGGGGCGGGTGCATTGGCGAGAATGCCGCTTATCAAGGGGGCTTGAGTATGAGTGAAAATCGCAGTGACCAACCGCTGCGCGAAGACATCCGTCAGCTCGGTGGGTTGCTGGGTAGCACTTTGCACGACCAGGGCGGTGAACGCGTTTATGAAACCGTTGAAGAGATTCGGGGCCTGGCCAAAGAGGCCCGGGCTGGCGATGAAGCCTCGGGTCGCGCACTTGAACAACGCCTCGGTGCTCTGCCTGACGAGCTGATCGTACCGGTGGTGCGCGCGTTTTCGCAGTTTCTTAATTTGGCCAACATTGCTGAACAGCACCACCGCGTGCGCCGCAGTCGGGCGTGGATTCGTGATCCTGATACCGGTCCGTTGCGCGGTTCGCTCGAAGCCTTTTTTAATCAAATGGCCGCCACCTGCGATCCGGCGCAATTACACGCAAGTGTCGCTAATTTGGACATAGAGCTAGTCCTAACGGCGCATCCCACCGAAGTTATGCGCCGCTCGCTGCTGCAAAAGTACAACCGCATCGCCGAGTTGCTTGATCAAGGCGATCGGCTTGATCCAACCCCCGAAGAAATTGAAGAAACCCACCAGTCGCTGCGCCGTGAAATTACCGCCGCGTGGGAAACCGATGAGATTCGGCGTCGCCGTCCGGCGCCACAGGATGAAGCACGCTGGGGTTTGGCGGTCATCGAACAAACGCTGTGGAATGTCGTGCCGCGGTATTTGCGCCGGCTGGATCGCATGCTCAGACGTCATACCCAACAGGGTTTGGATTTAACGGCCGCCCCGATTCACTTTGGCTCATGGATGGGCGGTGATCGCGACGGCAACCCGCGGGTCACGGCAACGGTGACGCGCGAGGTTTGCCTGCTCAATCGCTGGAAGGCCACCGAGCTGTATGAAGGTGAGCTCAATGCGCTAATCGAAGAGCTTTCGATGCGCGACGCCAACGCCGCGTTGCGCGACTGGGTGGGTGATGTGTGGGAGCCCTACCGCGCGGCGCTTAAGGCAGTTCGCAAGCAGCTCATCGCCACGCGGCAGTGGGCCGATGCGCGTCTGGCGGGCCGGCGTCCAGCGGATACGCCCATTTATTGGCACGCCGATGATCTGCGCAAACCCCTGATGCTTTGCTATGAGTCGTTGCACGAGTGCGGCGCCAGTGTGGTGGCCGAGGGGCGACTAAAAGACTTGCTGCGGCGCTTATCCGTATTCGGCCTAACGCTTATGCGGGTCGATATCCGCCAAGAGTCATCCCGTCATACTGAGGCCTTAGATGCGCTGACTCAGGCGGTGGGCATGGGTCACTATGCCGACTGGAGCGAAGCCCAGCGCCAAGCGTTTTTAATTCAAGAGCTCAGCAGCCGGCGGCCATTAATACCGCATGACTTTGAGCCCAGTGAAAGTGTTGCTGAAGTGCTCGATACCTTTGCGGTCATCGCCGAAATGGGCGCTGATTCGCTAGGGGCCTATGTCATTTCAATGGCCTCTAAACCTTCGGATATTTTGGCGGTTAAATTGCTGCAAAAAGAGGCCGGGGTGACATCATCGCTGCGAGTCGTGCCGTTATTTGAAACGCTTACTGACCTGCAGGGGGCCCAAGGTTGTTTATTGCAGCTGCTCGAGATCGATTGGTATCGCGAGCACATCGATGGCGTGCAAGAGGTCATGATCGGTTACTCGGATTCGGCCAAAGACGCCAGCCACATGGCTGCGGCGTGGGCGCTCTATCAAACCCAAGAGCAATTGGTGGAAACCGCGCGGGATAAAAATATTCGCTTGACGCTCTTTCACGGCCGCGGCGGGTCGATTGGTCGGGGCGGTGGTCCGACGCATACCGCGATTCTCTCGCAACCGCCGGGTTCGGTCGCCGGGCGATTGCGCGTGACCGAGCAAGGCGAGGTGATACAGGCAAAGTTTGGGCTACCGGGTATTGCCGAGCGCAATCTTGAGCTCTACACCACCGCGGTGGCCGAGGCGACGCTTAACCCACCCAGCCCCCCTCAGCCCGCTTGGCGTGAGTGTATGGAATCGCTCGCGCAAACCTCATGCTCGGTCTATCGCAAGCTGGTGCGCGAGACCCCTGACTTTATCGAGTACTTTCGCCACGCAACGCCTGAGCATGAAATTAGCCATCTGGCTATTGGCAGCCGGCCTGCTCGACGCAAGCCAACAGTTGGCGTTGAGAGTTTGCGCGCGATCCCTTGGATTTTTGCGTGGACGCAAACCCGTCTATTGCTACCCGCCTGGCTTGGCGCTGGTGATGCCCTGGCCAAGGCCATTGCGGATGGGCGTGCCGACGAGCTCCAGCACATGTATCAGGCGTGGCCATTTTTTCAGGCCTTTATCGATATGCTTGAGATGGTTTTGGCCAAAAGCGATCCGGCGGTGGCCGCTTGGTATGATGCACGCCTGGTGCCTGAGGAGCTGCAACCATTCGGTGAGCGCTTGCGCGATCGGCTAGGACAAACCCGCGAATCGGTATTAACGGTGAGTGGGCATGAAAACCCGCTCGACGATGCGCCCGTCGTGCAGCGCTCAGTGGGTGTGCGTAACCCCTATGTCGATCCGCTTAATCTGCTGCAGGTTGAGCTACTCGATCGCATTCGCCATGGCCAAGAAGAAGATCTACGCGAAGCACTCATGATTTGTATTAATGGCATTGCCGCTGGCATGCGCAACACTGGGTAGAGCGATGCAGGCTTATCAACACGATTTAATTGAGTTTGCGCTAAGCCGCGGTGTTTTGCGCTTTGGCAACTTCACGCTTAAGTCCGGTCGACAAAGCCCCTATTTTTTTAATACCGGACTTTTTAATACGGGCGAAGCCTTGCACCGGTTAGGTAGTGCCTATGCGCAACGCGCCATCGATGCAGGGCTGTCATTCGATGGTTTGTTTGGGCCAGCCTATAAAGGCATTCCACTGGTCTCGGCCATGTCGGTTGCGTTGGCCGCTGAGCATGGCCATGACTGTCCTTATGCGTTTGATCGCAAAGAACCCAAAGACCACGGCGAAGGGGGCAGCCTTGTCGGCGCGCCACTCCAGGGTGATGTCTTGGTGGTGGATGATGTGATTTCTGCCGGCACCTCGGTGGCGCATAGCGTTAATCTGATTGAGGCCGCTGGCGCGCGTTTTGCCGGGGTGCTCGTAGCGCTCGATCGGCAAGAGCGCGGCAATGGCGAGCGCTCGGCAACCCAAGAAGTCGCGGAGCGTTATGGGGTTGGCGTAACGTCGATTTTAAATGTCGATACGTTGGTCGACTATTTGGCCAGCCAATCGGGCATGCAACAGCCGCTTGCCGCGATTAATCGCTACCGCGCCGACTATGGCGTTGCCCCGTGAATTAAGGTGCCCACGCCGCTGTCGGTGAAAAGCTCGAGAATCAGCGCGTGCAGTACCCGGCCATCGATAATGGTGGCCGCGCCTACGCCGTTAGTAACGGCATCGAGCGCACAGTTCACCTTAGGCAGCATACCGCCGTAAATCGTCCCATCGGCAATGAGCGCGCGCACCCGGTCGGCATTAAGACCAGTGAGTAGTTCACCGGCTTGATCCAAAATGCCGGCGGTGTTGGTCATCAGGATCAGCTTTTCGGCGCCTAGTGTTTGGGCAAGATGCCCGGCTACCCAATCCGCATTGATGTTGTATGACGTGCCGGCGGCATCCACCCCAATAGGCGCAATAACGGGAATAAAATCCGCCCCGTCCAACAGACTCATTAACGCCGGGTCAATGCCGGTGACTTCGCCGACGTGCCCGATATCGATAATTTCGGGTGCCTGTTCAGCTGGGCCAGGGGAGTGCAAGGTTAGACGCTGAGCTTGAATAAGCCCGCCATCTTTGCCGCTCAAGCCCACCGCACGGCCGCCTTGGGCGTTGATTAAGCTGACAATTTCTTTGTTGACTAGCCCGCCCAGCACCATTTCAACCACATCCATGGTCTCAGCGTCGGTGACCCGCATGCCTTGGACGAATTCGCTTTTTTTGCCGATGCGCTCAAGCACTTCGCCAATTTGTGGCCCACCGCCATGAACGATCACTGGATTAATGCCCACCAGTTTCATTAACGCGACGTCACGGGCAAAGCTTTGTTTGAGCGCGTCATCCACCATGGCATTGCCGCCGTATTTCACCACCACCGTGCGGCCGTGAAAGCGCTGAATATAAGGCAGTGCCTCGGTTAATACGTGGGCAACTTGGGCAGGCGGTGTGGTGTCGGCGTTCATGAAAGGGTCGCTTTGTCTATTCGTCACGGGTGCACAGCGCGTGCGTTACTTCGATTAAATAGTGGCTTTGCGCGGGCATGGGCGCAAGTCTTGGCTTTTAAACCTGAATACCTTGACTGGCCGCGGCCTGTGCAATCAGGGCATTAAACCGCGCTTGGATGGCCGATAGTTGGTCCTGGTCAGTGCCCTCAAAACGCATCACCAAACAGGGCTGGGTGTTTGAAGCGCGCACCAAGCCCCAGCCATTGGCAAAGTCCACGCGCAAGCCATCAATGGTGGTGAGGGTGGCATCATCAAAGGTGTCGGCTTGCTGCATTAGCGCGCGCATTAACTGGGCGGGTTCGCCTTCGTTTAGGTCGAGTCGAATCTCTGGGGTGCTCACCGGTTCGGGGAGCTCGGCAAATATCGCGCTAGCCGGGCGTGAATCAGCGCTAATGAGTTCAAGCAAGCGTGCGGCAGCATAAGTGGCATCATCAAAGCCATACCAGCGGTCGTTAAAAAACAAATGCCCGCTCATTTCGCCGGCCAGCGGCGCGCCGGTCTCGCGGAGCTTTTCTTTAATCAGCGAATGCCCGGTTTTCCACATACAGGCTTGGCCGCCGGCCTGCTCGATTACCTCGGCCAGCCGAGCGCTGCATTTGACGTCAAAGACGATTTGCTCGCCGGGGCGTTGCGCCAGGATGGCGCGGGCATAGAGCATCATTTGCCGGTCTGCCCAAATGATATGGCCGGTGTTATCGACTACGCCCAGTCGATCGCCATCGCCATCAAACGCCAAACCAATATCCGCGTTGTGGCTGGCTACCGCTGCAATTAGATCAGTTAAGTTATCCGGTACGGTCGGGTCAGGGTGGTGGTTGGGGAAGCGTCCATCGACTTCACAAAACAGCGGAATGACTTCGGCGCCTAGTGCTTCTAGCACGCCGGGTGCGGACGCACCGGGCACGCCATTACCGCAGTCGACCACGACACGCAGGGGCCGCGCGAGGTGAATGTCTTGGGTAATCTGTGCTTGATAGGCATCCAACACATCGTCGCTGCGGTAGGTGCCAGCGCCTTGGCGCAAGTCGTTATTGGCAATACGCTTGCCAAGTGCGCTAATCCCCTCACCCCACAGCGGTCGGCCATTAATGATGGTTTTTAGACCATTGTAGGCAGCCGGGTTGTGGCTGCCGGTAATCGCCACGCCGGCTTGCGTGCCTAAATGGTGGGTCGCGAAGTACATCACTGGCGTTGGCACTTGGCCAATATCGATGACGTCACAGCCGCAGGCTTGCAGCCCCGCTTGCAACGCGTTAGCTAAGCGCGGGCTGGAATCGCGGCCGTCATACCCCACCACCAGGCTGTGCTGGCCGGCATCAATAGCGGTGCTGCCAATGGCTTGGCCCAGCGCACGTACGGTGTCCTCAGTGAGATCTTGATCAACGAGCCCACGAATATCATAAGCGCGAAGAATGGCGGGGTCGATGGCTTGCATAAGCTCTCTTAGATTGGATTAATGACGCCCGGTATGGCCAAAGCCACCACTACCGCGTTCGCTATCTTCAAAGGCATCGACCCGATTAAAGCTGGGTCGGGCAACCGGCATGAACACCAGCTGTGCAATGCGCTCACCGGGCTCGATGGTAAAAGTCTCCGTGCTGCGATTCCAACACGAAATAAAAATCTCACCCTGGTAATCGGAGTCAATCAGCCCGACTAAATTACCCAGCACGATCCCGTGTTTGTGGCCCAATCCCGAGCGCGGCAGCACCACCGCGGCATAGGCGTTGTCGGCAATATGCACGGCAATGCCTGAGGCGATGAGTTGGGTGTCACCGGGCGCTAAGGTGGTGGGTGTTTGCAGGCAAGCGCGCAAATCGATGCCAGCGGCGCCGGCCGTGGCGTAGTCTGGCATAGGCCATTCCTCGCCCAAACGCGGGTCGAGGACACGCAGTTCAACATTATTCATGCTAGTTGCTCTCCAATGAGCTCAATTAACCCCTCAGCAACGTGGGTTTTCGGTGCAGGGCCCAGAGTGCGTTGCTGATCCGCCCAAAGTACGGTTAAACAATTATCAGCCACATCAAAGCCTTGATTGATGCCCACCATGTTGGCGGCGATCATATCGAGCTTTTTATCAATGCGTTTTTGCTGGGCTTGTTCGATAACGGCTTGGGTCTCAGCAGCAAAACCAACGGTGTAGGGGCCATTGCTTAGATCGGCCACGGCTTTAACGATATCTGGATTAGGTACCAACGAGAGCGCGGCGGGCTGCGATGATTTTTTCATTTTTTGCGTACTGGGCGACTCGATTCGATAGTCGGCAACCGCGGCTGCGGCAATAAACACATCACACTCGCTAATGCGCTCCATGACTGCAGCATGCATGTCGTTGGCGCTTTCCACGTCAATTCGCTCAACGCCCTGCGGTGTGGTGAGTTGGCTGGGGCCCGCGATTAAAGTCACTTGAGCGCCCGCTTTGGCTGCTGCGCTGGCAACGGCAAAGCCCATGCGTCCGCTGCTGCGGTTGGCGATAAAGCGTACCGGGTCAATGGCCTCGTGGGTGGGGCCCGCGGTGACAATCACCCGTTGGTCGCGCAGAGCTGAATGGGTGCCGGCGGGGGGCATGGCCTCGAGTGCGGCAACGATGGCGGTGGGCTCCATTAAACGCCCGGGTCCCGATTCGCCTTCAGCCAACTCGCCTACTTCAGGACCCAGCAAAGTCACTGAGCGCTCGATAAGTCGCGCGGTATTGGCCTGCGTGGCGGGGGCTTGCCACATAATATGATTCATCGCGGGACACACAACCAGCGGCGCTTGAGTGGCCAAACACAATGTGGTGAGCAGGTCATCAGCCATGCCGGCGGCCAGTCGCGCCATGAGGTCGGCGCTAGCGGGCGCAATAACGATGCGATCAGCCCAGCGGGCTAGCTCTAAATGGCCCATGCCGGCTTCCGCTTCGGGGTCAAGGAGCTCGGAGTGAACCGACTGGTGTGATACCGCTTGAAAGGTCAGTGGTGTGATGAACGCTTCGGCCCCACGGGTTAGCACGACACGCACTTGGGCACCGCGCTCGCGCAGCCGTCGCACCAAGTCAGGTGCTTTGTAAGCGGCAATGCCGCCGCTTACGCCCAAGATAATTCGCTCACCAGAAAGTGTCATAGCGGAACCGGTTCACAGGTTGTGTTGAAGATCGGAACTTACACTGTTGCGCCTGGCATGAAAACAAACAAGGACGTTGCTCATGGGGATTAATGACTGGCCGGCGGCCGAACGCCCGCGCGAGAAGTTGCTGGCAAAAGGGCCTGCGGGTTTATCGGATGCCGAGCTGCTGGCGCTATTTTTGCGCACCGGGGTGCAAGGGCGAACCGCGGTGGATTTAGCGCGCGATTTACTCGCAGGATTTGGCGGCCTACGGCCTTTGCTTGAAGCGCCTTTGCCGGCATTTTCGGGGCATCATGGTCTGGGCCCAGCCAAATATGCGCAGCTACAAGCGGTATTAGAAATGGCACGACGGCATTTGCAAGCCTGCCTTGAGCCCGGAGACGCGTTAGCGGGTCCCGAGGACACCCGCCGGTATTTAACCGCGCGATTACGGCACTTACCGCATGAGGTTTTTGTGTGTTTATTTTTGGATAACCGTCATCAGGTGATCGGTTTTGAGGAGCTTTTCCGCGGCACCATTAACGCCACGAGCGTCTATCCGCGTGAGGTTGTCAGGCGTGCGCTCGATTTTAATGCCGCAGCGGTTATTTTTGCGCATAACCATCCATCTGGCGTGGCCGAACCCAGTCAAGCTGATGAGCAAATGACCGAGCGTTTGGCCCAAGCGCTGGGCGTGGTCGATATTCGGGTGGTTGACCACTTTGTGGTGGGTGAAGGCCGCCCGGTGAGCTTTGCTGAACGCGGCCTCTTATAAGGCGTTGGCTGCGTGCCGCTTAGGCCTCGAGAACGTCGGCGTGCAACCCTTCGCGCAAGCGCTTAAGCGCGCTTTTTTCGAGTTGGCGAATGCGCTCGGCTGACACTCCGTATTCGTCGGCCAGAGTATGCAGTGTGGCCTTAGGCTCTTTTAACCAACGCCGCGTTAAAATATCGCGACTGCGCTGATCAAGGCCGTTCAGTGCCGCATGCAGTGAGTCGTCGCGCCAATCTTCGTAGTCTTCGCTTTCAATGGCCTGAGCGGGGTCAGCCTTGTCAGCTTGCAAATACGCGGCCGGTGAGTAGGCGGTGCTGTCGTCATCATTATCCGACTCAGGCGCAGGGTCGAAGCCTACGTCTTGTCCAGATAAGCGCGATTCCATTTCGAGCACGGTCTCGGGTTTAACGCCCAAATCGGCGGCAACCGCTTCAACTTCTTCGTGGTTAAGCCAGCCTAAGCGCTTTTTGGCGCTGCGCAGGTTAAAAAATAGTTTCCGCTGCGCTTTGGTGGTTGCCACCTTAACGATGCGCCAGTTGCGCAAAATAAATTCGTGAATTTCGGCCCGAATCCAGTGAACAGCAAAAGACACCAAGCGCACGCCAACATCTGGATCAAAGCGTTTGACCGCTTTCATCATCCCGATATTGCCTTCTTGAATTAAATCAGCCAGTGGCAGGCCATACCCGGTATAGCCGCGCGCGACGTGCACCACAAACCGCAAATTGGATAACACTAACCAGCGCGCCGCCTCCAAATCTTGGTTGTCGCGATACCGCACTGCCAGGCTGTGCTCTTCGTCAGCGCCAAGCGCTGGAATGGCATTAACCGCCCGAATATAGTGCTCCTCGCTACCGGCTTTGAGCGGTAAGCGATTGTAATCGGCACTGACCAATGATGTGGTGGCTTCCATGAACACCTCCTAGGCTGTCATCTGGCTGATTTTACCACGAAATTTTAGAGTGCAAAGGCGCTATAAGAGTTCCTAGCGCGGCTCGATGGCGGCCAAGTGTCGCCCGACCGCCACCCCCGCGCCCAATAGCCCGAGCGCCACGCCGCTACCCAGTAGCGTGAGGGTTCCTGACAAGCCCGGCCCCATTGGTTGAAACGCGCTGCCATAAAGGCTAGCTAAGTGGCTAGAAGGCCCGGTGAGTAAAAGCACGCTGAGCATGAGCAAAATGGCTGCCAAGCTTCCGCCCAGCAACCCATACCACATGCCGGTATACAGAAAGGGCCGGCGCACAAACGCATCTGTTCCACCAATGAGCTTGGTGATTTCAATTTCGCTGCGACGGTTTTCAATATCGAGGCGAATAGTATTGCCCACAACTAACACCACGGTTAGGCCAAGTAAGAGGGCGATCAGGCCGCTGCCCCGATTGGCCAGCTGCATTAGTGCATCCAAACGCTCTAACCAAACGCGATCAACGCGCACCTCATCCACTGCTCCAATCGCGCTGAGTGCGCTGATTAGCGCATCGGCATCCGCGCCGCTTAGGCCACTGCGTAGTTGGGCGACCACCACCGGTGGCAGTGGGTTGCGCTCGAGTAGGGCCAGTGTCTCTTGCATGCCCGAGGCACGCTGGAATTCAGCCAATGCTGCCTCAGGTGTAATGTGCTCAACATCGGTTATCCCCTCGAGCGCCTTAATTTGCGCGGCAATATCGCGTTGTTGATCAACGTTTAGCGTGGCTTGCAAAAAAGCTGAGGCTTGTGGGCTGCCCTCGCGATTGGCGGTGGCGGCCTCGAGGTTATCCACGAGCAGCAAAAACCCCGCTGGTAGCGCAAGCGCTATGCCAATCACAGCGGTGGTCATTAAGCTGCTGGCAAGCCGCAAGCGCAGCCCGCCAAGGGTATTGAGTGCTGCGCGCGCATGCTGCTCAAACCACGCCTGAATACTGGCTGGCAGTTTCATGCCACGCGGCCATCTTGTAGGTGAATGCGTCGATGCCCTAGGCGCTCAATGAGCGCATGATCATGGCTGGCAATCACCGTGGTCACCCCCACCTGATTAAACTGCTCAAACAACGCCATGATTTCTTCGGATAAGGCGGGGTCGAGGTTACCGGTGGGCTCGTCAGCCAAAATAACCGGCGGTCGAGTGACAACCGCCCGTGCAATTCCCACGCGCTGTTGTTCGCCGCCTGATAAGGTCACTGGCGAGGCTTTTTCTTTGTGCAATAGGCCGACTTTATCGAGTGCTGCACGCACCCGTCGGCCGACATCAGCGTGACTGCGCCCGGCAATAACCAGCGGCAGCGCCACGTTATCGAATACGCTGCGATCATGAAGCAGCCGGTGGTCTTGAAAAATCATGCCCACGCGCCGGCGCAAAAACGGTACCCGCGAGCGGCGCAAACGCAACAAGTTAACCCCATCGATCATCACGCTGCCCTGACTCGGCCGCTCGAGTAAGGGGATCATGCGCAAAAAGGTGCTTTTGCCGGCCCCACTGGCGCCGGTGATGAACACCATTTCACCGCGCTCAATATGCAAATCCAGGCCGCGTAGCGCTTCATTGCCGCCGGGGTAGCGCTTACTCACGCTGTCAAAACGAATCATTGCGACGCCTGTTCAGGCTCGGTTTGCTCGAGCAACGCATCAACAAAGGCTTCCGGGTCAAAAGCGCGTAGATCATTCACGCTTTCACCAACGCCGATAAAGCGCACTGGAATGCCAAAGCGCTGAGCAATCGCAAAAATCACTCCCCCTTTGGCGGTGCCATCGAGTTTGGTCAGTGCAATCCCCGTGACCTGCACGGCCTGCTGAAATTGCTCGACCTGCGCTAGTGCGTTTTGTCCGGTGCCGGCATCTAGTACTAGCAACACTTCATGTGGCGCGGCTTCGTCTTGTTTGCCCAATACCCGGCGCACTTTTTTGAGCTCTTCCATGAGATTGCCTTGGGTGTGCAACCGCCCGGCGGTATCGGCAATTAAAATGTCATTGCCGCGGGCAATCGCGGCTTGATGCGCGTCGTACACCACCGAGGCACTGTCTGAGCCAGTTGGCTGACTAACCACGGGCGTTTGGGTGCGCTCGCCCCAGCTGCGCAGTTGCTCAACGGCGGCGGCGCGAAAGGTATCCCCCGCGGCGAGCAATACCTGCTGGCCTTGGTGGCGAAACTGATCCGCTAATTTGCCAATTGTGGTGGTTTTGCCAGCGCCATTAATCCCCACCGTTAATATGACAAACGGTTTAGCGGCTGCGCTTGTATCAAGTGGTTGAGCCACGGGCGTTAAGATAGCGAGCATGTCTTCGCGTAGGGCGTCGCGCAGCGCATCGGTATCGGTGAGTTCATTGCGCTTTAACCGTGCCGTTAGATCGTCGATGATGCGGGTTGTGGCTTCGACGCCCACATCCGCTGTCAAAAGCAGCGTTTCAAGATCCTCGAGCAGCTCGGCATCGATTTGTTTGCGGCCCAAAAACAGCTGGCCAATGCCACTGCCAGTGCGCTTGAGACCGGCCCGTAAGCGGCTGAGTAAACCGTTATTAGACGGCGGTTCTGGCGCCGTCTGCGCCGGCGTTGGTGTTGATTCTGAGCGTTTGCGACGAAACGGCAGCATGGAACTCTCGTGCCTTTAGACCGAACAAAGTAGCATTAGTCTAACACCGCCAATCTCGGCGTTTGCGCTATTTGAGGACCCTTTTTATGACCGCGCGAAATGCTTTATTTGCGCTTATCCCGGCTTTGATCGCCACACCAGGCTTTGCTCAGTCGCAAAGCGGCGTAAGCGAATTTACCTTAGATAACGGCATGCAAGTGCTGGTGCGCCCAGACCACCGGGCCCCAGTGGTGGTCTCGCAGGTTTGGTACCGCGTTGGCTCGAGCTACGAAGGCCGGGGTCAAACGGGGCTGTCGCATTTGTTTGAGCACATGATGTTCAAGGGCACCGAGGCTTATCCAGAAGGGCGTTTTTCTGAAATTATTTCGCGTGAAGGTGGCCGTGAAAACGCCTTTACCGGCCGCGATTTTAGCGCCTACTTTGAAGTGATGGCCGCCGATCGACTGCCGATCGCCCTCGAGCTTGAGGCCGATCGGATGGCCAATTTGCAAATTAACGAAGACGCGCTGGCCACTGAGCGCCAAGTAGTGCTCGAAGAGCGCCGCTTACGCACCGACGATCGCCCAGAAGGGCGTTTTGGTGAGCGCTATGCGGCGATCGCTCATCCCGCGACCGGTTATGCGCATCCAATTATTGGCTGGGCGGACGATATTCGGCAGTTTGATGTGGCGGATCTGGAAGGCTGGTATCAACAGTGGTACACCCCAGCCAATGCCACCCTTGTGGTTGCTGGTGATGTGGATCCGCAGGCTGTGCATGCGCTGGCGCAGCAGTGGTTTGGCGATATCCCCAGTCGCGATGTGCCGGCAGTCTACGACGCCGAAAGCCTCAGCCCGCCGGGTGAGCGGCGCTTGACCTATCGTGATGCGCAAACACAGGTCGCGCAGCTGCGCATGGGCTATAGCGTCCCCTCGCTTGCAACGGCACAGGCCGCCTCTGACCCTTATGCGCTACTCATGCTGGCTAGTGTCTTAGACGGCGGCGAAGGCGCCCGGCTGGCTGAAGAAATGGTGCGTGGCAGTGAGGTGGCCGCCGCAGCGGGTGCCGGGTACAACCCAATGACACGGCTTGATAGCGAGTTTTCTTTGTTTGCGGTGCCCAGCGATGGAGATGTCGGCGCGGTTGAATCGGCATTGCGCGCGCAAATTCAGCGTTTGCAGGACGAATTGATTAGCGATGAGGCGCTTGAGCGCGCGCGCAGCCAGCTGCTTGCCGATCATTTGTTTGAGCTTGACTCGGTGTTCTATCAAGCCATGCAAATCGGCATGCTCGAGAGCACCGGCGCAGGCTGGGAGACCCTTGATGCTTTTGAGCAAAACATTCGTGCGCTCACAGCCGAAGACCTTCAGGCAGCCGCTCAGCGTTACTTGCGTGCCGAGCAACTGACCGTGGGTGTGATGCTGCCTGAGCAATCGGGGGATGGGGCATGAGAACAGGCATAATGGCTGCCGGAATAATGGCGTGGGCCAGTGTGAGTGCGAGCGCGGGGGGCGCAATGGAAGCCGATATACAACAGTGGCAAACCAATAACGGGGCGAAGGTGTTATTTGTGGCGCGCCACGAATTGCCAATCGTTGATGTGCAGATGGCTTTTGATGCAGGCAGCGCTCGCGATGGCGATTCTGCCGGGCTTGCCCGGTTAACTAATCACCTGCTGCTCGACGGCACCAGCGCGCTTGATGCCGGCGAAATTGCTCGTCAATTCGAGCGCTACGGCGCTCGGGTTTCAACCAATAGCGGCCGGGATACCGCCGAGGTGAGCCTACGAGCCTTAAGTGAAGCGGCCCGACTCGATCCGGTGATTACCAATTTGGCTGATGCCTTGGCCGATGCCCGTTTTCCAACCGATGCGGTTGAGCGTGTCCGCCAGCAAATGCGCCTAGGCCTTGAGCAAGCGCAGTCCTCACCGAGTGATTTGGCCGAGCGGGCCTTTGCGCAAGGTATTTATGGGGATCACCCCTATGCGAGCCCGCCTAGCGGTACACTAGACAGCGTCCTGCAGCTCGAGCGCGAGGCGGTTGTTGCCTTTCATCAACGCCACTACACCGCGAGTAATGCCACGATCGCGATTGTTGGTGATCTTGAAGCATCGCGTGCCAAAGCGATTGCCGAGCAACTCAGCAGCAAACTGCCGACCGGTAAAGCCTTGCCTGAGTTACCTGAGGTGCGCTTGCCGACCTCGGCCCAAACGATTCGGGTGCCGTTTCAGGCTGAGCAAACGCACGTCTTAATTGGTCAGCCCAGCGTGCGCCGGGGTGATGAAACCTATTATCCGCTGTACATGGCCAACCACATGCTCGGTGGAAGTGGGCTGACATCGATTTTGGCTGAGCGCATGCGTGAAGAGCGTGGGCTGTCCTACAGCAGTGGCTCGCGGATCACCACCGGTGCCCGCCGCGGACGCTTTCAAATGAGTACGCAGGTACGCAACGAGGCGCTTGCCGAAGCATTGGATGTTATGCGGGGCAGCTTTGTTGAATTGCGGGATGAGGGCCCGAATGCCGAGCGGCTTGAGGCATCGCGCCGAAATATCACCGGGAGTTTCCCGTTGCAGCTCGACAGCAACCGTGACTTGCTTGGCTATGTCTCAAGTATTGGTTTTCACAACTTACCGCACGATTACCTGGCGCAGTTTATTGCACGCATTGAAGCGATGCAGGCAAGTCAGGTTACTGGCGCGTTAAACGCCCAACTTAATCCTGCGCAAATGATCACCGTGTTAGTCGGCCCAGAGGCCACGATTAACGCAGTCGACTAAACCCATGGCCGGACAATTGCGCATTATTGGCGGTGCATGGGGTGGGCGCCGGCTGAGTGTGGGGCAAGGGCCGGGGCTACGCCCGACTGCAGATCGCAATCGCGAGACCCTGTTCAATTGGTTGCAAGCTCATGTGCCTGGGGCGCGGGTGTTGGATCTATTTGCTGGTACCGGTGCATTGGGCCTGGAAGCGCTGTCGCGCGGTGCTGCGCAGGCGGTGTTTGTGGAGCGCTCCAAACGCTTGGCCAAAGCATTAGCTGAGCGCCTGACTGTGTTGGAGGCCGATGACCGGGCAACACTAATTTGTGATGATGCCAAACGCTATTTGCAGCGCGTGCCGCAGCCGTTTGATCTAATTTTTCTTGACCCCCCCTTCGATCGCGATTTGCTTGTGCCCACGCTTGCTGCCCTAGCAACACCGGGTTGGTTGCATGCAGGCACGCTGTTGTATTTGGAATCTGCTCATGCGCAGGCCGCTGAGGCTTTGCCTGCGGGATGGCAGATTTATCGGCAAAAGCGCGCGGGGGCCGTTTGGTTTGCGCTAGCGCAAGCCTCGCCATAGTCTTCGCTGAGCTGGGGGTGGCATCTTAGGCGTGAAGACGCTAGGATGCTGCGCTGCACAAAAGGAGGGCGTATGGCTGTTACCGCCGTTTATCCCGGTACATTTGATCCGCTAACTAATGGCCATAGTGATTTGGTTGAGCGGGCCTCAAAGCTTTTTGATCGGCTGATCGTCGCGGTCGCCGGTTATCCAAGCCCGAGTAAAAGCCCGGCGTTTGGACTAGATGAGCGCGTTGCCATGGCCCGGCATGTTCTCAAGCCCTATGCCAACGTTGAAGTCATGGCATTCGAAAGCCTGCTAGTCGACTTTGTCGAAGCCCAGGGCGCTCAGGTGATTATGCGCGGATTGCGCGCGGTGTCTGATTTTGAGTATGAGTTTCAACTGGCCAGCATGAACCGTCAGCTTGTTCCCCGGATTGAAACCGTGTTTCTTACCCCGGCTGAGCAGTGCGCTTATATTTCTTCGAGTTTGGTTCGTGAGGTCGCCGCTTTGGGTGGCGACGTCAGCCGCTTTGTGCATCCGTCGATCAAAGAAGCGTTAACAACGCGCTATCAGGGGCAATAGCCAAGCCAATTAATTGTTTGAGCCGGAGGCCTCGGGCATGGCCTCGGGCATTGCCTCTGGGGTGGCTTCTGGGGTTGCCTGTGGTGTGGCCTCGGGCGTTGCTTCCGGAGTTGCTTCTGGCGTGGCCTCTGGCATGGCCTCGGCGCTGGCCTCAGGGCTTTGTGCGGGCGCCTCGCGGAAATCAGAAATCATCGCATGCATACCGGCCGCGCCGGTTACCGCCACCAGCAGGGGCGTTGTATACACCAGCCCTCGCGATAGGCGAGCCAGCAGTTGTTGACGTTTTTTATCTTGATTGGACATAAGCGTGGCGTTAAACCTCGTTACCCCGAATGAGCAGGTAAATGGCAATGCCGAGCAACGTGATCTGAAACTCTAGCCCGCCCATGGGATGGCTTGCGCTGGGTAGAAAGTGCCATTGTCCCCAGTGCACATAAAAAACCGCCCCCAACAATACCGGGCAGGTCAGTGCAGCGCCGCTGCGCGTGATCCAGCCGCCGGCAAACGCACCCGCCAGTAGGGCGATACCGGCCAGCACCTCGATCACCGCGACCAGCACGGCGAGTGCAATGGGTAGTCCCATGGTTTGCGCGAAGGTCTCAACGCCAATAACCAACCATTTTTCCACGCCATGATAGAGCATCACCGCGGCAAGGGGCGTGCGCAGCAACCAATGTCCATGCCGTGCTTGGGCATTTAACAAAGCATCATTGCTATGGAGTGGGGCAGGCATAAAAGGCACCGTGGCTATAATTATCACCATCATACCGATGATGAAGGAGAATTTTAGGTGAGTAACGCCGATCAGCCGCTGCGCTACTGGCTTGGGGACGATGACGACCCCGAGCAGGCGCGGTTTTTTGTTGAAGCGCTAAGTGCGCGGGGCTGGCTGGCAGGTGACTCTACTCACTGGGATGCGGCTTGGATTACACCCATGCCTGCCCCGGCTGTTTACCAGCGGTTGGCGCCGGGCCAAACCATTAATCACATTCCCGGCAACAACCAAATCACGGTTAAAAGTGCGTTGCATCAAACGTTGCAGACAGCGCTAAGGCGCTGGCAGAACCTGCCTGGACATGATCCTCAAGCGCAATGGCCAAGCTTTTTGCCGGCCACTTTTAATATGCCCGAGGATTTTGCCGCGTTGCAGGCCGCCGCGAACACCTCGCCCGACAGCGCTTGGATTGTTAAGCCTGCTAATGCCGCACGCGGTGAGGGTATTTACTTAACGGACTCGGTCGCTGAAGTGCCCCAACACTCGGGCTGGGTTGTGCAGCGTTATTTAGATCAGCCGCATACGCTTGATGGCTATAAGTATGTCTTGCGCTTATATGTGCTGATTTCATCGCTTGAGCCGTTGTGCATAGAGCGCTTTAACGAGGGCTCGGTGAAGTTGGCCTCAGCGCCTTGGGATCCTGCTGAACGTGACAATGTCTATGCCTATCTGACCAATCCCGATGTCAACGCTCGTAACCCCGATGGGGGAGTAACGTTTCTATCGCTGAGCGCTTATGCCGAGCGCTTGCGTCAAGCGGGACACGATCCTGAGCGTTTAATGGCGTCGATCGATGCGGTGATTGTGCAAACCGTGATGGCCGCGGCCAGCGGTATGCGTGAACGCTGTGCCCAGGCGGGCATTGCGCCAAACCAAGTCTATGAGTTGCTCGGATTGGACTGCCTAATCGATGCCAATCTCAAGCCGTGGTTGCTGGAATGTAACTTAAGTCCATCGCTAGAGATTTGCGCTGACGTGGCGACGGGCGGTCGTGCTGAGCATGTGATGAAAAAAGCGCTTGTCGATGATTTGCTGGTGCGTGTCGGCATCGTTAATGAACCAAGTAACGCCACGCATCAATTTAAGCGACTGTTTCCAGCAGCTGATTCGCCTGCGTATTGGTCGATGCTCGCAGCGCCCAGTCTTATTGATCAGATAGCCGCACAATCCGCACTGGGGCACGATTGGTCGCCGGTCTATGCCCCCTGGCAAGTGGAAGAGCGCTATCAACAAGACGGCCTTAAGTTGGTGCACACAGTCACCGGCGAAGTCTTCGCCCCGAACGCAACGGCCTCTTGGATATGGCTTCAAGCCGCCTCAGGAATGGCGGCTGATTCTATTGCTGCGGCGTTGGTTGAGACGGTAGCGAGTGATTCTGCGCCAAGCCTTGGGCAAGCGCGGCAGGAGGTTTGGGCGGTGTTGGGTCAGTGGGCGCAAAGCGGATTACTTCGGCAAACCGAGGTCAATTCGAGATTGTGATTGCATGGAACGCCATGCTGCCGTATTGTCAAGCCAAGATTTGCGATCCCTGACGGGTTTGATGATCCTGGCAGCCCGACGTTCGGGCCGTCCGACGGAGAGTGATTTTTGCTCTCTGCTATGTTTGACCTGCCGCACGCTATCACGTCGGCAGAGCTTGATGAGACTAAGTGATGAAATCGATTTACGTGGGCAATCTGCCCTTTTCCGCCACCGAAGATGAAATCCGCGACCTGTTTGGCGAGCATGGCGAAGTCAAAGAAGTCCGTATGATTTCAGATCGGGAAACCGGTCGTCCTCGCGGCTTTGGCTTTGTACGCATGGATCCCGCTGAAGCGGATGCCGCTATCGAGGCCCTCAACGGGACCGAGCTAGGCGGCCGCACCTTGCGCATCAATGAAGCGCAAGATCGTAAGCCTGCTGGTGGTGGGGGTGGCCCGCGCCGCTCCTGGTAACGACTAACTAGAGTCGTTCAAAGCCTGATGCCAATGCGTTGGCGTCAGGCTTTTTTTTGTTTGGGGTGACCTAGCCGCGCGAATCGGGTCAAAATAGCGTTATGGTTGCCGCCGATCACGAACGCCAACATCGCGCTTTTTTAGCGGCTATTCAGCTGCGCCACCCCTGGCAATTTCGCAATCGGGGGGTGAGTGAGCACGATGAACCGGTGCAAATCAATGTCTCGCCTGGCTGGCATGCTTTGTTGCAGCGTCTGTTTGAAGAGGTTGAAGCGCGCGTGCCGGAGGCCGAACGCGGCGGTTTTCGTTGGCGCCGGCTGCAAAGCACCGGTGGTGTGCTCGATATTCACTTTGATGGCGTGCGCGAGCGAGTTCTCTCGGTGGTTAATCGCGCCCGCGATGTCGCGGCAGTGTCTTGTGAGCAGTGCGCTCGGGCGGGTTGGCGGCGTCAAGTCGCCGGGCGCTACCAAGTTGATTGCGATCGGCATTTTATTGAGCGTTTGCTAACGGCGCACCGCGGGGGTGACCGAGCGGTTAAGCGCTGGTGGAATAGCCCACAACCCAGCCTCGGCGAGCACTCCCCCGCTGAGGTTCTGCAACAAGGCCCAGCGCCAGAGTTGCTAATCGATCAGGCGTTGCGCGCGGCCATGCCAGAGGCGCCGCGTTTAAACGGCGCGCATCGTCAACGACTCGAAGGGGTGTGGCCGGTGATGCAGGCCCAGTTCTCGGAGCGGTTGCGCAGTTTGCGTTTGGCGGAGTTTGAGCCTGGCCGCCGGGCAAGCGGCACCTTGCTGGGGTTAATGGCCAGTGACGTGGGCGGCAGCGAGCACGCCAATGCGGTCAATGCGCTGGCACGGCGAGGCTTTAGCGATTTGCGTTTGCGCTTATTGAGCGGTGAGGATTTAGAGCGCCCAGCGCGAGCAAGTGACCCATGGTCATGCATGCTTGCTCTCGAGGCATCGGTTAGTATTCCGCGCTATCGACCGTCCTTGCCGGATTAATTTGATAGATATCAAAGCGCGTGCTTTTGCCCGTGAGCTGATGATCGGGCGGGCGTCCGGCGAGAGCAGGCGCACGACGTTGGCGCTTAACCACAACGCGTTTGCGCGCCGCGACCAGGGCCTTTTCTAACAGTTGTTCTGTTTCGTTGCCTGAGCCCAGCAGCGCGCTTAGCAGTGCGAGTTCTTTGCCGGCGGCGGCACGTCGAGCGCCGCTATACATCGGGTCTAGATAAACGACATCAATGCTTGATTGATTACGCGGGTCATCCAGCCATACATTGGCATCGGCCTCGATTAAGCGCATGCGCTCGCGTGCCGGTTCAAGGCCGGCGGCAGCGGCCTGTTTTAGCCCGTCTTCGAGCATTGCGCAGAGCACCGGCGAGCGCTCAATCAGTGTGACCTGCGCGCCCAAGGCAGCGAGCACATAGGCATCGCGGCCTAAGCCCGCGGTCGCATCAACGATGTGTAGGTTGTCAGCCTGACCCAGGCCGCAAGCCTTAGCGATGGCCTCGCGTCGATGGCCAAGCTGGCGCCGGCGATGGGCTTGGCGGCCGGTGACGAAATCGACCTTAATACAGGTGACAGGGCGCGTTGGCTGACACAGTTGAATCGCCGAAGGGCCAGGTTGCAGGTAGAGTTGGTCGCTAGGGGGTTGTGTTAGCACTCCAGCCCCCAAGCGCTTAGCCAGCGCTAGTGCGGTTTTGCTTGGCGGTACCTGGCTGTCAACGACCGGCGGTAGCGCAGGAGTTTGTGAGGGTTTGTCGCAGTGCCGTATGATCTTAGTTCACCAATAGTGCGCGGAGGCGTCGCCAAACATGACCAGTCAACAGCATAACGAAATCCCGAATATTGATCCGCATGAGTTGACGCGCTCGCTTTCTGAGATCGCCGGGCGCAGCCAGCAGCTGGTCAAGGACTTTCTAGCCCGGCAAGAGTCAGGCAAGCAGGTGTCGATGGATGATGCTTTGCATATGAGCAAGCTCTTTCAAGACCTCTATGGCCGGTTAATGGCCGATCCGGTCCAGCTGGTGCAAGCGCAAATGGCGTTTTGGCAAGATTATATGACCCTTATGCAAAACCAAACCCTGCGTGCGATGGGGGTGGAGAGCGAGCCCGTGCGCTCGCCGCAAAAAGGCGACAAGCGCTTTGCGCATGAGGGCTGGGAAGACAACCCGTTTTTTGACTTTATAAAACAGTCGTATCTACTCACCGCCGATTATCTGCACCACACGGTGGATAACGTGGATGGGCTTGATGAGAAGGCGCGGCGCAAGATTGACTTTTACACGCGGCAGTTTATTAGCGCGACATCACCGACCAACTTTTTAGCGACCAACCCGGAAGTCTTAGAAAAGACGGTTGAGACGCGCGGACAGAATCTGCTTGATGGGCTAAATAAGTTGCTCGAGGACTTAGAGCGCGGCAATGGCTCACTCAAAATTCGGCAAACCCATCCCGATGCCTTCGAGGTGGGAAAAGACTTGGCGGTGACTCCCGGCAAGGTGATTTATCAAAACTCGCTCATGCAGCTGATTCAATACAGCCCAAGCACTGAGGAGGTGGCGCGACGGCCACTGTTGTTCGTGCCCCCGTGGATTAATAAGTATTACATCCTCGATTTGCGTCCCAAAAATTCGTTGGTGAAGTGGCTGGTCGATCAGGGCTTTACGGTATTTGTGATTAGCTGGTGCAACCCCGATGCGCAGCTTGCCGAAAAGCAATTTGAGGACTACATGAAAGAAGGCCCGCTCGCTGCGTTAGACGCAGTCGAGCAGGCCACCGGCGAGCGTGATGTCAACATGGTTGGGTATTGCTTGGGCGGCACTCTGCTTGCCTCAACGCTGGCCTGGATGGCTGATCGTGGCGAAACGGGGGTGAACAGCGCGACGTTCCTCACTACGTTGCTCGATTTTGAAAGCCCCGGTGAGCTCGAAATCTTTATCGATGAAGAGCAACTCGCCGCGCTTGAAAAGCAGATGAACGAAAAGGGCTACCTGGCTGGCAGCCAAATGGCGACCACCATGTCGAGCCTGCGCTCGAATGATCTGATTTGGTCGTTCTTTGTGAACAATTATCTCAAGGGCGAGGATCCGTTCCCGTTCGATTTGCTGTATTGGAACCAAGACTCAACCAACATGCCCGCGCGTATGCATGCCTATTATTTGCGCAATATGTATTTAGAAAACCATTTGCGCGAGCCCGGCGGCATCACGTTGGATGGGGTGTCGATTGATTTGCGTAACGTTGAAGTGCCGGCCTATTTCGTCTCCGCCAAAGAAGATCACATTGCGCCTTGGCATGCCTGCTATCAGGGCACTCAGCTATTCAACGGCGATACCCGGTTTGTCTTAGGTGGCTCTGGCCATATTGCTGGGGTGATTAATCCGCCCGAAAAGCAAAAGTATGGCTATTGGCTTAATGCCAACAACCCAGCTGATCCGCAGGCGTGGTTTGATGGCGCCAAGCAGCATGAGGGCTCGTGGTGGCTGGACTGGATTGAGTGGTTGGCCCCTAAGCGCGGGGGCGAGGTGCCCGCGCGTAAGCCAGGCGGCGGTAAGCTAAAAGCCATCGAGGATGCCCCAGGGCATTACGTTAAGGAGAAACATGATGGTTGATGATGCGCCCAAAGTGGGCATTATCATGGGGAGTCGCTCTGACTGGGAGACCATGGCCCACGCCGATACGCTGCTAAAAGACTTTGGCGTGGCGCACGAATGCCGCATTGTCTCAGCCCACCGCACCCCCGCACGAATGAATGAATACGCGGCGCAGGCTGGTGAGCGCGGGCTAAAGATTATTATCGCCGGGGCCGGTGGGGCAGCCCATTTACCTGGCATGGTTGCTGCGCAAACCCCCTTGCCGGTGCTCGGTGTGCCAGTGCAAAGCCGGGCTTTAAAGGGATTGGACTCATTGCTTTCGATCGCGCAAATGCCCGCGGGTGTGCCTGTTGCCACCTTTGCCATCGGCGAGGCGGGCGCGCGCAACGCTGCATTATTTGCCATTGCCATGCTCGCAGTCGACGATTCTGAGCTGGCCCAGGCGCTGGCCGCATTTCGTGATGCCCAAGCTCAGCGCGTGGTGGAGGATGAGCTGCCTTGAGCGCACCGATTCTGCCGGGCGCGACCATCGGGATTCTAGGCAGCGGTCAGCTCGGTCGTATGCTCGCCCAATCCGCCCGGCGTATGGGATATCGCGTTCATACCTTATCCCCGGGGGCGGATACGCCAACGGGCCAAATTGCTGACCATGAAGTCATTGCCGATTATGACGATTTAAGCGCGATTGAGGCCTTCGCCCGCGCGGTTGATGTGGTGACTTTTGAGTTTGAAAATGTGGCCTTTGCCGCGACCGAGTGTGCAGCGCAATATGCGCCTGTGCGCCCTGGTGGTCGGGTGTTGCACACCACACAAAATCGCTTGCGTGAAAAACAAGCACTCAGTGATGCTGGTATTCCGACCGCCCCTTACCGAGCGGTGCACCAAGCCGATGAGCTTGCCGCCGCTGTGGCTGCTATCGGTACGCCCGCGGTGCTCAAAACGGCGGGGTTTGGTTATGACGGCAAAGGCCAAACCCGCATCGAGGCCGATACCGATCTTGCCCAAGCCTGGGCATCAATCGGAGGGGGGCCGGCGGTATTGGAGGGGTTTGTCGACTTTGCTGCTGAACTCTCGGTGGTTGCCGCGCGCGGTCTGGATGGTCAGATGAGTGACTTTGGCGTGATTGAAAACCGTCATGCACAGCATATTTTGGACGTCTCCATTGCCGATATGCCCCTAGAACCCGCGCAGATCGCATTAGCGCGAAGCATTGCTCAGGCCGTTATGGCGCATTTAGACGTAGTCGGCGTTTTGTGTATTGAGTTTTTCCTCACCCAACAGGGCGAGCTGATGGTTAATGAACTCGCGCCGCGGCCGCATAACTCAGGCCACTTAACGATTGAAGCCTGCCCGAGTAGTCAGTTTGACCAGCAACTGCGCGCCGTTTGTGGGCTGCCGTTAGGCGCCACGCAGCGCCAAGCGCCTGTCGCGATGGTCAATTTGTTGGGCGAGCACTGGCAGGAACACACCCCAAATTGGCCGGCGGCGCTCGATGATCCGCAGGTTAACCTTCACCTCTACGGCAAAGCCGAGCCCCGCAATGGACGTAAGATGGGGCATATCACCGCGTTTGGCCAAGACCGTGAAGACGCCGCACGGCGCGCCTTGGCTGCTCGCTCCGCACTTTCAAACGGATAAAATTGACTCATGTGGTTTCGCAATCTCTGCGTTTTTCAACTCGCCGATGCCTTTAAACTGGATGCCGAACAGCTTGAGACCGCGCTGCAACCGGGGGCTTTCCAGCCGATTGGTGGTCATGACCCCGAATCCCGCGGTTGGGTGCCGCCGCTGCCCACGAGCGAGCAGCTTGTCCACGTGGTGGGCAGCAAGCGCATGGTTTGCTTGCAAACGCAAAGCCGCGTTTTGCCCCCGGCCGTGGTGCGAGAAAATGTTGATAACCGCATCGACGAGCGCGAACAATCAATGGGCCGACCGTTGGGGCGACGTGAAAAGGCCCGTCTCAAAGAAGAAGTCACACTCGACTTACTACCCCGGGCGTTTACCCGGAGCAAGCGCTGCTATGCCTACATTGATATGGAAGGCCGGTGGTTAGTGGTGGATGCGGCGACATGGCGTGAGGCTGAAATACTCACCGATGATTTGCGCGCGATGCTGGGGACGTTGCCGATCCGCCCATTGCAAACGGATAGCGCCCCGCATCAGGTGATGACCGATTGGCTTGCGCATGATCGCTTTCCCAGTGACGTTGAGCCTGGCGAAGAAGCGGTCTTTGAAGACCCGCGCAGTGAAGGCGCAGAGGTACGCTGTAAGCGTCAAGACCTGCGTAGCGGCGAAATTCGTGGGCATATCAAGGCGGGCAAGCGGGTGCGTCGCTTAGCGCTCACATGGGATGGCCGCATAAACGCCGTTATTGATTCAGATTTGTCCATTAAGCGCATTAAACCGACCGATCAAGTTGAGACCGATGCCGATGATCGAGAGGCTGAGTCACAGGCAGAGCGCTTTGACGCCGATTTCGTGATGATGAGCGGCGAAATCGGGCGATTTTTGCCTCGACTTTTAACCTGGTTTGATTAACGCAGGGCAAAAAAAAGCCGACAGTGATGTCGGCCAAGAGGAGGAGAGTCGGTGAGTTAGGGGTTTCCCTAAACAAGTAACTTTAGATTACTGCGCCGGAGCAATAGCCGGAAGAGCCATAAAGGACGACCACTTGTGCCGATCAGGCATAAGTCTTTTATAACTAAATGTACTGACGATAGAGCAAATCAGTCCTTTTAAACGCTAAGTGCTGCGATAAGCTTTAGCTACATTTCAGGCTATTGACGGGAGCAAACCCATGGCGCTATCCCCTATTCGTTTCATTATGCTAACCGCGGCCCTCATTGGTTTGGTTAGCCTAGGCCAGGCTCAAGCGGGGCCGTCCGTTACACCGCTAGTCGACAGTCAGTGGCTCCAAACCCATCTCAATGATGACGAACTGGTTATCGTTGATGTGCGCTCTGGTATTGATGGGACCAACGCGCAGGGCTTTGCCAACGGTCATATCCCCCATGCGGTTTACGCAAGCTACACCGGCGCCGGCTGGCGTGTGGCCGCTGATGGTGTGCCCGGTAAAGTACCGCCGGTCAGTGATTTAGAAGCACTGATTGGGTCGTTGGGTATTACTAACGACGACACGGTCGTGGTTGTGCCGGCTGGGGTTGGCTCGACCGACTTTGGTAGTGCCGCTCGCGTGTATTGGACTTTTAAATATTTGGGTCACGATTCAGTCGCTATCCTCAATGGCGGTTATCAGGCTTGGCTTGATGCCGGTGGGGCGCAGGCAACTGGCCCAAGCGCGCCGGTCGCGACGACCTTCACCGCGCAGCCACGGCCAGCGCTATTAGCGGATACTCAAGCCGT
This sequence comes from uncultured Ectothiorhodospiraceae bacterium, assembly GCA_913056315.1. Lineage (GTDB taxonomy): Bacteria > Pseudomonadota > Gammaproteobacteria > Nitrococcales > Nitrococcaceae > Spiribacter. The sequence goes on along the minus strand of CAJXMZ010000003.1, from coordinate 17,852 downwards.
CGAAGCCGCGCTCGATGCCGGCGAGCAGCTGGTCGACGCACGTCCGGCCGATCAATATAGCGGCAAAACAAAGCATCCCGCGGCCCTTAACGCCGGCACGATTCCCGGTGCAGCTAGCCTCGAGGAGCGTTTATTGGTTAACCAAGGCACGGCGTTGTTTATCGACCGTAGCGAAGTCGAAGAACTGGTCAGTGTTGCGGGTATTGAGACCGGTCAGCCGATTATTTCCTTTTGCAACACCGGGCACTGGGCTGCGACCGCATGGTTTGCGCTCTCGGAAGTGGCTGAGCTCGATAATGTCTCGCTCTACGATGGGTCGATGACCGAGTGGACGCAGGATACGAATCGGCCACTGGCGATCGCCCAGCGGGCTTTGAGCGAGCTGCTCGGCAACTAGAAATGAACGCCATTCAATGAGCACCATTGCTGAGGCCATTGCGGCTGATAAGACCACGATCGACACCCCAAAGCCGGGTGTCGATCGTTTTGTCTTGTTGTGTGTAGCGGCTGCGACGCTCGCGCTGGGCAGCATGATTGCCTGGGTGGGATCAGCGCGATTGCTTACGTTGTTTGCGATTGGGGGTGGCCTTGGGGTCGCGCTCTACCATGCCGCTTTTGGGTTTACTGCCGGCTGGCGTAACGCCATTGTTAGCCGCCGCAGCCGTGGATTACGCGCCCAGTTATTATTGCTTGCGGTTTGCTCACTCCTATTTATTCCCCTCATTGCAACGACTGATGCCCGCGGTGCCATTGCACCGGTGGGTGGGTTTGTGGTGCTGGGCAGCTTTTTGTTTGGCCTTGGCATGCAGCTGGGCGGTGGTTGTGGCTCAGGGACGTTGTTTACCGTGGGCGCCGGCAACCGCAAGATGGTGATTACCTTGGTGGCGTTTATCGTTGGCTCAGTCATTGGCACGATTCATTTGCCATGGTGGTTGAATAGCCCCAGCCTTGGCGCGATTAATCTCGCGGCCAGCCTAGACCCGCTGGGCGCAGTCATGCTGCAAGTCGCCTTGTTGGCCGGGCTTGCGTATGCCTTGGTGGCGGTTGAGCGAGAGCGTTATGGGCGAGTTGAACCGTTGTTAAGAACCGGGCAGTCGTTAAAGCTCAATCGACTGATCACGGGCGATTGGCCGATCCTTTGGGGCGTGATTGCCTTGAGCGTGTTGAGCTTGCTGACCCTGATAATCGCGGGATCACCCTGGGGCATTACCTTTGCTTTTGCGTTGTGGGGCGCCAAAGCGTTGGCTGCAATAGGCGTTGATATGAGCCAATTCGCTTATTGGAATACGCCGTATTTTGCTGCCCAACTTGAGCAAAGCGTGTTGTTAAATATCACTTCGGTGATGGCGCTCGGGCTATTGCTCGGGGCAATGTTGGCCGCGGGGTTGGCGGGGCGGTTTAACGCGGGTAGTCAAAACCAATTAGGGGCAAAGCAAGTGAGCGCGGCCGTTATTGGGGGTCTATGCATGGGCTACGGCGCGCGGTTGGCGTTTGGTTGCAATATCGGTGCCTTTTTCAGCGGTATCGCCTCGGGCAGTCTGCACGGTTGGGTTTGGTTTGGATTTGGCTTTATTGGTTCAGTGGTTGGCGTGGCCTTAAGACCGCGCTTTGGTATGAGTAACTAATGGCCGGCAAGCGCCCACGGTATTCACGCATTGCCCTCGTTATCACCTTAACCAGCATCATCGTGCTGGTGGTTTTGGATTATTTCGCTAGCGCGGCATGAAGGGCATGAGCACGGCCCATTATGACCAACCCAACGCCAAGCCCGCTCATCGCGGCGACGGCCGCGAAAGTGCTCACGTAGGTTGGTGTAACCAGATGCAGCGCGCTAAATGCGGCTGGCCCAAATAACACCCCAGCGAATGTAATAAATAATGCCCCGCCCGAGGCGCGGGCGATTTGACCGGCCGGCGCCAAATGCGCAATTTGCGCAAGATAAACCCCATTCCAACCGAGCGCGCCAAAACCAAACAGGCAAAGTAATAGGGTAATCGTGCCAATCGACCAACTCGGTTGCATAAAGCTAACGCTCAACGCGAGCAACGCTGTAAAGCTTTGGGTTACCGCCAGGGTGAGTAGCCCTTGACCCAGCCGGTCGGCAAACCAACCCCAAAAAATTCGACCCGCGACCCCGCAGATTTGTACCGCCGCCATCATAAAGCCGGCGGTGACCAGGCTAATGGCTAAGTCCTCAACCAACATGGTGACCGTAAACACCGTTAAACACAGCTGTGTGGTTGAAAAACAAAACGAGGCCAATGCTGTCCAGCGTAGGGGATGATGAGCCCAAACTAGGCGAATATCAGTCATCGGCGAGGCGAGCCAGGGCGCATCGTCCGAGCGGTCGTCATCCCATTGGTAACGCATACGCTGTAATAACAAAACGCCGGCTAAGGCCGGCAGCGCAAGCAACGCCAGCGCGCTTTGCCAGCCAAATTGCACGGCAAGCGTCGGCGCCAGTGCGCCGGCGACGACTCCACCAAGCGGCACACCAGTTTGCTTTAAACCAAAAACCAAACCCCGTCGGGCCGGATTACTAAAGCGCACTAACAAATGCGAAGCCGCGGGGTTAGTCAGTCCATAGCCTAAGCCAATGAGCAGCGAGGCGAGGATAAACATGACAAGGCTGGGCAGGGTGGCGACAACGCCGCCCAGCCCAAATAGCCCCACCGCCCATTGCGTTGTTCGGCACGCACCGATGCGCCGGGTAATGCCGCCGCCAATAAGCGAACTGACCATGGCGCCGGCATAGAGCAAACTCACTTGGATACCTACCAGTGCGGGTGAGACGCCCAGTGCGTCGGCGATTTCAGGGGCAATGGCGGACGGGAAAAGTGCCGTGGCCGCGGCAAATGTCAGCGCACCGGTGGTGGCGGTTAAGACCGCTGGGGTTTGCCCGGCGTCGGCGTGCTCAGTCGCGGTTTCACTCACCCTGCGCCAGACCGGCGATTAAGCGCTCGGTGTTACTGGCGAGGCTTGCGTAGTGATAGCCACCCTCTTGAATCACCACCGTGGGCAGGTTAAGACCGGCAATCCGCGCACCCAGTGTGGTTAAGTCCTCGGCCCCAACACCGATTTTGGCCTGTGGGTCTTCGTGGTAAATATCAAAGCCATTGGAGAACACCAGCGCATCGGGCGCGAACAACCGAATAGCCGCTAGTGCTTCGTCGAGTTGCGCAAAAAACGCCTTGGCATCGGCCCCATGCGCGAGCGGCATGTTGATGTTGTAGCCATAGCCTGCCCCGCGCCCGCGCTCGTCCTCAAAGCCGGTAACGACCGGGTAGAAGTTGGTTGGGTCGCCGTGAATTGAAATGTACAAAACGTCGTCGCGCTCGTAGAAGATCTCTTGGATGCCCTGGCCGTGATGGACGTCGGTATCGAGTACCACAACACGCGGAAATTTTTGCTGCAAACGCTCGGCGGCTATGGCGGCGTTGTTGAGATAGCAAAAGCCGCCCGCGGCATCAACGCGGGCATGATGGCCTGGGGGGCGGCACAGGGCAAAGCTCATTGCATCACCGGCCAGCACATCGTCGGCGGCGTTCACCGCGCCCTGTGCCGACCAATACGCTGCTTCCCATGTGTGCGCACCGACCGGGCAGCTGCCGTCGGCTAGGTAGCGCGCGGCCTCAGCAAGAATTCCACGTAATGCGTTTGGTGAGCGAACAAAGATGTTGGATAACACTTCATCACCCCAGTCCTCTGGCATGGCCTTCCAGCGGCGATGACAGCTTTCGAGAAAGCGCAGGTAACCTAAATCATGGACTTGCTGGATGGGCGCGATGCCATGGTCGTCAATACCCGCTACTTGCACGCCCGAGGCAGTTAGGCCATCACGGATATGCTGAGTGCGTTCGGGAATCTCTTGCGGTGCGCGCATTTGACCGCGAGTAAAGTAAGTCCGCGGGTGGTGCAGATCTTGACGAGCATCAAAATAGGCTTTCACAGCGCCAGTCCTCAGGCTAGTGCATAGGCCATCGTGATTGGCCCTGCGTGTGAGAGTGGCGCGCCCGACAGGAGTCGAACCTGTGACCTTCGGCTTCGGAGGCCGACGCTCTATCCAGCTGAGCTACGGGCGCATCAGCGGCGATTGTAACGCCAAGCGTGAAATCGGCATAGTCTTCGTTTTCTCGATTGCCGCAATCCGGCTATACTCTAGGCAATGCGTCTAACTTTGCTGAGGAAAGCGTTGTGAGCGGTGAACAAGATAGTGTGTTTTTGCGCAAATTTGCTGGGGTGATTGCCGGCCTAGTTGTTTTAACGGTTGTGCTAATCGTTGTCGCCAACAGTATTTTTGGGGGCGAGGATCCTGACCGGCTGGCGCTTGCCGAAGAGCGTGCGATGCAGAATCTTGCGCCTGAGTACGCCGTGCGCTTAACCGGCGACCCCGCGCCCGCGCTGGCTTCAGCCGAAGCCCCAGCGGATGCGGGTGGCGTCATGGAAGTGCGCAGCGGCGAGCAAGTCACGCAAGCGGTGTGTATTGCCTGTCATCAGGGTAACTTTCTTAACGCCCCAGCTGTAGGTGATGCCAGCGGATGGCGCGAACGCGCGGATAAGGGGTGGGAGACGCTGATTAATCACGTCGTCAATGGCTACGGCAACATGCCAGCTCAAGGGGCTGCGGCTAGCGAAGAAGAGATTGAAGCCGCCATCGAATGGATGGTCGAGGCCGAGTCGGGCGTGGAAATCCCCGAGTCCTAATCGCTGCAACAGCGCTTAGCGCTCGCCCCCGCCGAGCAACAAATGCTCGGCGTGCTCCAGCGCCTCGGGCGAGCCATAGAGCACCAACACATCCCCATCGCGTAACAGGGTATTGGGTTCAGGCTGCGGACCGCGAATGCCGCCGCGACGAACTGCAGTTACTACCACGCCACTATCATTCAGGTTGAGATCAGCGATGCGCTGGTTAATCCCTCGGGCGTTGTCCGTTAATGTCACTGCGTGGAGTTGTTCGCGAAACCGCCCGGCGTTTTCCATATCCACCCGCTCTGCACCGTGGAAGTACTCTCGCAACAGCCGATAACGATCACCCCGGACATTGCGGACATAACGAAACACTCGCGCCATGGGTACCTCGAGCAGCGCGAGGACGTGGGAGGCCAGCATTAGGCTTGCTTCGAGTACTTCTGGAATAACCGCTGTGGCCCCGGCTTCTTGAAACCGCTCAATCCAACGATCATCGCGGGTTCGTGCTAAGACAGGGATGTCCGGGCGTTCAGCCCGAGTGTGTTCAAGTACCTTAATGGTGGCCGCTGGATCGTCAAAGCTCAGCACCACCATTCGCGCGCGCGCTAGTCCAGCTGCCGCTAGCACCTCGCGACGCTCACAATCACCAAAGGTCACCGGCTCACCGGCACTGCGTGCTTCCTGCACCCGTGTGGGGTCAAGATCCAGCGCCACGTAGGCAAGCCCTTCTTCGTTGAGAAAACGCCCAACATTTTGTCCGGTGCGGCCGTAACCGCAAAGAATGACGTGGTTATTCAGTGGCTCGGCGACGCGGGTGACATCCCCGGTGGCGTTGTCCGAACGCGCGGCGGTTGGATTGGCGCCCGCCCATTTAGCGCTAAGCGCCTCGTTATGCCGGATAATGATGGGCGCAGCGATCATGCTCAATACAATCGCCGGCAGCACCAATTGGCTCGTTTCGCGGTTCATTAAGTCAGCGCCAATGGCCAGTGCAATGAGCGCAAAGCCAAACTCACCGCCATTGGCTAAGATCATGGCCGAGCGACTGGCATCTTGGGGGTTGTCAGCACGGCGGGCGATTAAATACACCACCGCGGCTTTAAAGCTCATCATGCCCACCGCGATTAGCGCGACCCAATGCAAATTGACCAGCAGAACGGGCAGCTCGATCACCATGCCCACGGTGATGAAAAATAGCCCCAGCAAAACATCGCGAAACGGCCGGATATCGGCTTCAATTTGATGCCGATACTCAGTCTCACCCAACATAATGCCCGCCAGAAACGCTCCCAAAGCCAGCGACAGCCCGGCTAAATGAGTCGCCCAAGCCGCCGCGATGGCGATAAGCAAAACTGTGAGCGTGAAAAGCTCATTCGATCGAGCGGAGGCCACCTCATGAAAAATGGGCCGCAACGCTTTGCGCCCAATCCACACCATCACGCTAAAAACGACAATGCCTTTAATGAGCGCAAGCCCAAGTTCGGTGCCGAGTGACTGGGATGCATTGCCGGCAAGAATGGGTATAGCGATGAGGAGTGGCACAACCGCCAAGTCCTGAAATAACAGCACGCCTACCGCTCGGCGACCATGGCGGGTATGAATTTCCAGTTGCTCAGTGAGCTGTTTGGTCACGATGGCCGTTGATGACAGCGCTAGGGCACCTCCGAGTACCAGCGCAATCTCAGGCGAGCCGGTTAGCCACCAGACCACGCCACCGAAAGCCAATAAACAAACCATCACTTGGCTCGCGCCAAGCACCATGACCGCCCAACGCATTGCATTTAATTGCGGAAAGGAAAACTCAAGGCCAATGGTAAAGAGCAAAAACACCACGCCAAATTCAGCCAACAGCTGCGTGCTGTGGGTGTTCTCTAATAACCCCAATGCCGATGGCCCGATCGCCATTCCCACCACCAAATAGCCAATGATGGGTGGCAGGGATAAGCGCCGAAATACCGCCACCACTACCACGGAGGCAGCCAATAAAATCAGTACACTATCGAGTCCGTTCATGCGCGTAGTGTACCTGCTAGTGCCCTATCTGTCGGGTAGGCGGGTTGAGCGCATTAGTCGCGCAGGCGATCGCGATAGCCCAGCGCCTCAGCGATATGCTGTTGATTAATCTCGCGATAATGGGCTAAATCGGCAATGGTTCGCGCCACCCTAAGCGATCGCTGCCAGCTGCGTGCCGATAGCCCCAGCCGCTCGCCTGCTTCGCGCATCATCGCCTGACCACCTGAATCCAGTCGACAGCGTTGTTGTAACTGTGCGGATGATAAGTTGGCGGCCGGTTGTCCATCGCGTTGGAGTTGCCGCTGACGTACCGCCTCAACCCGCTCGGCAACTTGGGCGCTGGACTCGCCAGGCTCCATGCCCTCTAGCTCAACAGGAGTTAGGCGCGGCACGTTGATTTGCATATCGATTCGATCGAGCAGCGGTCCGCTGATTCGGCTTTGATAGTGCTGAATTTGATTGGGTGTGCAGCGACACGTGTGCTGCCTGTCGCCGTGATAGCCGCAGGGGCAGGGGTTCATGGCAGCGATCAGCTGAAATTGAGCCGGAAAACACAGTTGCCAAGCAGCCCGAGACAGCCGTATTTCGCCGGTTTCAAGCGGCTCTCGCAGTGCATCAAGGGCTTGGCGTGCAAATTCTGGCAACTCATCTAAAAACAACACACCGTGGTGGGCCAATGAAATTTCGCCTGGCTTAGGCGGCACACCACCGCCGGTTAACGCTTTGGATGAGCTGCTGTGATGGGGGTTGCGAAACCCGCGACGGCGCCAATGCATGGGATCAAACGCGCCGTGCGCGAGCGATTGGATGGCGGCTGATTCCATGGCTTGGTTGGTGGTGAGGCTGGGCAAAATGCTTGGTAGTCGCGCGGCGAGTAGACTTTTGCCGCTGCCGGGTGGGCCGTAGAGCAGCAGACTATGGCCGCCGGCGGCGGCAATTTCCAAAGCGCGACGCGGCAAGTGCTGGCCATGGACATCCGCTAAATCAGGTGCGCTCGGTAAGGGCGCTGGCGCGTTGGGCTGGGTGGGTGTAAGCGGATGGATCCCCCGTAAATGCGCGCATACATCGAGCAGGTGGTTAGCGCCGTAAATCACGCCAGCCGCCAGCGATGCCTCTTGGGCATTGGCATTGGACAGTATCATCCACTCATTCTCGCGAGCGCACTGTAGGGCGACTGGCAGGGTGCCGGAGACCGGACGTAAATGCCCTGATAAGGCAAGTTCGGCACTAAAGACACCCCCTTTTAGCGCTTGGCTATCGAGTTGCTTCGAGGCCACCAAGATGCCCAGAGCGATCGCTAAATCAAAGCGTCCCCCGTTTTTAGGCAGATCAGCCGGTGCGAGATTGACGGTGATACGGCGTCGCGGAAATTCAAAGCCACTGGTGGTTAGCGCACCACGCACCCGATCGCGCGCTTCGCGAACGGCCGTATTGGGCAGTCCGACAATTGATAATGACGGCAGGCCGCCGCCCAGGTGCACTTCAACATCAACTTTGGGCGCATCGACGCCGTAGGCGCTGCGGGTATGAACCACCGAGAGAGACATGGCAATGCACCTCCTTGTGCAGTCGCCGGGAAGCCATTGTTAAGCCTATTTTTTAGCGGGACTGTCGGCTTTTTTGTTGCTGGTTTTGCCGCTGTTTTCCAGTTCAGTTACCCGCGCTTCCAAGGCCTCAAGGCGCTCGCGGGTGCGCGCGAGTACTTTGGCTTGCGCGTCAAATTCTTCGCGAGTGACCAATTCCATGCGGTTAAAGGCCCCTTGCAGGGCAATGCGCGCGTTTTTTTCTACTTCTTGCTGCATGTCGCGCAGCCCGCTGGGCAGGCTTTCTGAAAAGCGCTTCGCCATTTCATCGAGTTGTTTGGGATCGAGCATTGGCCAGTCCTCCGTGTTTTTTGTCAGTTTACGGCGCCGTCTAGGGAAATCCCAACCGTGTTTTGCACTTTTTTAGTGCAATCGACGAATGGCATGCGCCCATTTGGGGTGCATTGCGCTGATTTAGCGCAGGCCAAGCGCCAACCCGCGATGCGTTTGAGGACTAAACAATGCCTTGAGATAAAAGTTGGCACGGTCCATGCATAGGTCTTTACGGGTTATTACCGTTCACGGGCACAAGGGCTTGCCCCCGCCCACAAGGGAGACCAGAGGAATGAAACTCATTACCGCCATTATCAAGCCATTCAAGCTCGATGATGTTCGAGAGGCACTCTCGGAAATCGGAGTGCAAGGCGTCACGGTAACCGAAGTAAAAGGCTTCGGCCGCCAGAAAGGCCACACCGAACTGTATCGAGGCGCTGAATACGTCGTCGATTTTCTACCCAAGATGAAAATCGAGGTTGTCCTCGATGACGATCTTGTCGAGCGCGCGGCCGAGGCCGTTACCAAGGCAGCCAACACCGGCAAGATCGGTGACGGCAAAATCTTTGTTTCGCCGGTCGAGCAAGCTATCCGGATTCGCACGGGCGAGACGGATAAGGATGCTCTTTGAGGAACCACTAGGAGTCTGAACAATGTCAGCAGAATTTAACGAACTTGCTTACGCGCTTGATACCTTTTACTTCCTTATATCCGGCGCGCTGGTTATGTGGATGGCCGCCGGCTTTACCATGCTGGAATCGGGGTTGGTGCGTTCAAAAAACACCACTGAGATTTTGACCAAAAATATTTCGCTGTATGCGATTGCCTGCATTATGTACATGCTCATGGGCTACAACATTATGTATGGCGGTGGCTTGAGCTCACTGATCCCGTCTTTTGGTGGGATTGTCGGGGCAAGCGATAACGCGGCGGCTACGATTGCCGCGGGTAGCGATGCTTACTACTCGAACATTTCTGATTTCTTCTTCCAGGTGGTCTTTGTTGCCACAGCCATGTCGATTATTTCCGGCGCGGTGGCAGAACGAATGAAGCTTTGGACGTTCTTGCTTTTCACCGTTGTACTCACCGGTGTGATCTACCCCGTTCAGGGTTTCTGGAGCTGGGGTGGCGGATTCTTGTCTGAGATGGGTTATTCCGATTATGCCGGCTCAGGCATCGTCCACATGTGTGGTGCGGCTGCCGCGCTGGCTGCGGTGATCGTGCTGGGTCCACGGAAAGGCAAGTACGGCCCGAATGGCGAAGTTAAGCCAATTCCGGGCGCGAATATGCCGCTAGCAACACTGGGTGTTTTCATCTTGTGGCTTGGTTGGTTTGGCTTTAACGGCGGCTCAGAGCTCAAGCTCTCGGACGTTGGATCCGCCAACGCTGTGGCGCTTGTGTTTGCCAACACCAACCTAGCAGCGGCTGGTGGTGTGGTAGCGGCACTGATTACCGCTCGCCTGATGTTTGGTAAAGCCGATCTCACCATGGCCCTCAACGGCGGTATTGCCGGTTTGGTTGCCATTACCGCGGGTCCAAACGTTCCTAGCTTGCTGGTTGCCAGCTTGATTGGTGCCGTTGGCGGTGTGATTGTGGTCTTCTCGATCGTCGGTCTTGATAAGCTCAAGCTCGATGATCCGGTTGGCGCCATTTCTGCGCACGGAACGGCCGGTATTTGGGGTGTCTTAGCGGTGCCACTGTGGTCAGACGGCGCAAGCTTTGGCCCGCAGATCATTGGTCTGCTAACCATCTTTGTCTGGACCTTCGGTGTGAGCTACATCCTTTGGATGGTGCTGAAAGCCATTATGGGTATCCGGGTGAGTGAAGAAGACGAAATGGCTGGGTTGGACATCGCTGAGTGTGGTGTCGAAGCCTATCCGGAGTTTACTCGGGGGCAGTAATGCGACCCGATTAAACTGAGCTGATAACGGGCGCTTTCGGGCGCCCGTTTTTTTTGGCCTGTGTAAGGGCTACGGTAGACTTTGTTGTTTGATCTCTTAGCGCTCGATAAAAAGGATAGGTAATGAAAGTTGGCATGATTGGCTTAGGTGTAATGGGTTCAGCCATGGCCATGCATTTGGCTAAGGCAGGCCTGCTGGGCGCGGTCTGGAATCGTACTCGCCATCGCGGTGAGGCGTTGGCCAACGAACTGGGCGTTGAGTTAGCGGATGATCTGTCCGCTTTGTCGGCGACAACCGATGTAGTGATGACGTGTGTGAGCGCGGACGAGGATTTGCAGGCAGTGATTGCCGAGCTCACGCCCGCGCTGCGTGAAGGCCAAGTGGTGATTGACACCTCAACCGTTGGGGTGGCGACGGTTGAAGCGATTGCCGCGGCGTTAGCTAAGCGCAATGTGCGGTTTATTGATGCGCCGGTGACCGGAGGTGCGGAAGGCGCGCAAGCGGGCACTTTGCAGGTGATGGCAGGCGGTGATGCTGCAGCGCTCGAGGCGGTGCGCCCAGCCCTTGAGGCCTTTGCGGATACAGTGACGCATTTCGGTGAAGTTGGCGCGGGGCAGCGTGCCAAAGCCGTTAATCAAGTGTTGGCCGCGGGCATGGTGCAAGCGATGACCGAAGCGCTGGCGTTTGCTGATGCCAGCGGGCTCGATACCGAGGCTTTGCTACCAGTCTTAACGCATGGAGCCATGGGCAGTCGGTTGCTTGAGCGCCGCGGTGCTCGCGTATTAGCGCAAGATTTTGCGCCCGGGTTTCGAATGGCGCTACATCACAAAGACTTACAGCTATGTCGCACGCTGCTGCAGTCAATGGATGTCAATTTACCCTTGGTTGAAATGACCGTTAAGCACTATGAGCGGTTAATGGCGCAAGGGCACGGCGATGATGATATGTCGGCGTTGTATCGCTTAAAGCGCGAGCTTTTCACCACCGGTAATCGTAAAAGCCTTTAGCCCCCCGCGCGCAATAAAATCGAGTCGATTTGCTCGGCGGCCATACGCGCTCGCACGCCATTGACCCCTTGCAGGCTGCCAAACGGGCCGATACGTACGCGATGCCAAGTCTCGCCACCGGGTAGCTCGACTTGTTGAATGCTAGCGTTAATGCCCAGTAGTGCGAGACTGGCTTTGAGTGATTCAGCGTCACTGCCGCTGCGAAATGAGCCGGCTTGAAGTAGGTAGCCCGCGCCGTCTTGCGATTGCGTGCTAGGCAACGCACCGGGGTTTTCAACGGCATTTGGCGTTGCTGCGTTCCCAGCTGTTTCGGCTTGGCTTGCCACTTCCACTTCTTGTTCGGTCAACAGGCGATAGAATTCAAAGCGTGGTGCCTCGGCGTCAGCACTTGTCGCTGCGTTGTTGGTATCACGCGTAGCTGGCGCATCGGGGCGGGTATGCTCGAGATGAACTAAAAACGCGACGATTAAGCCAGCAGCGAGCCCGGTTATGCCCCAGATATAGGGTTTCGGGCCCGCGCTTTGGGTGCCTTGGCGGCTGGCTTGCGCGTTGCTGCTCTTAGCACTGCTGCGTTTTTGGGTGCGGCTTTTATCAGCCATGCCTACATACTCTCCGGCGCTGAAACCCCAAGGATACCAAGGCCGTTGGCAATCACTTGACGGGTGGCAATGATAAGCGACAAGCGTGCATCGCGCAGCGCCGCTTCATCGACCAAAAACGTATGCGCGTTGTAGTAGGTATGAAAGGCGCCGGCCAACTCGCGCAAGTACTGCGCGAGTTGATGGGGTTCATGACCCACGGCGGCGGCTTGAATGACTTCAGGATACCGACCGAGTTGGGCGAGCAGACTTTGCTCGTGATCAGCGTCTAACTGGCTGATGTGCTTCAAGCCGTTGTTGTTGTCGTGGCGAATGCCGCGTTCGGCCATTTGCGCAAGAACGCTACACACCCGGGCATGCGCATATTGAATGTAGTACACCGGGTTGTCATTTGAGCGTGATTTGGCCAGCTCGAGGTCAAAGTCGAGATGCTGTTCCGGACGCCGCATGACATAAAAAAACCGCGCTGCGTCGTTGCCGACTTCCTCGCGCAATTCGCGCAAAGTGACAAACTCGCCTGAGCGAGTCGACATTGGAAGGCGCTCATGACCGCGGTAGAGGATGGCAAATTGCACCAGCCGAAACTCAAGCCGGCTGATGTCATAACCAAACGCCTCAAGGCTTGCTCGCACCCGTGCCATGTAGCCGTGATGATCAGCGCCAAACACATCGATAATACGCTGAAAACCGCGCTCAAACTTGTCTAAATGATAGGCAATATCCGAGGCAAAATAGGTCATCTGCCCGTCGGCACGCCTGACCACCCGGTCTTTATCATCGCCATAGTCACTCGAGCGAAACCACAACGCGCCATTGTCTTCGTAGATAGCCCCGGCACTAAGCAATCGCTCAACCGCTTGTTCGACTGCGCCGGTATCGACTAGGGCCCGTTCACTAAACCAGCGCTCGTAGTGCACGCCAAAGGCGGCCAAATCCTCGGCGATATCAGTTGTAATCGCATTAACCGCAGCGGACAAGATTGTTTGATAGGCGCTTTCACCAAGCAGGTGGCGAGCGCGTTGGATAAGGGCATCAATGTAGCGCTCTTTATCGCCTCCGGCGTTTTCATCCGCGGGCAGATCTTGGCACAGGTCTGCTGCACTCAAACGGTAGCGATCGCCATGCTCGGCTTCTAAATCACGGGCGATGTGGTGAATATAATCCCCTCGATAGCCATTAACCGGGAAGGGCATGGGTTCGCCGCGGTGTTCGAGGTAACGCACCAGGACGCTCAGCGTTAAAATGTGCATCTGCCGACCGGCATCATTGACGTAATACTCGCGGTGTACGTCGTATCCAGCCGCTGCTAATACGTTGCCCAGCGCCGCGCCAAACGCAGCCCCTCGACCATGGCCGACGTGCAACGGCCCGGTTGGATTAGCCGAGACAAATTCCAGCATGACTCGCTCACCTGCGCCGGCCTGACTGCGGCCATAGTGCTCGCCGTGTTGATGGATCTCGGCGACCACGGCATTGGCGGCATCTTGGGTAATAAAAAAGTTAATAAACCCCGGGCCTGCCACCTCAACGCGCTCGACTTGTGGATGCGCAGGTAAATGCGCGCACAGTTGCGTGGCCAAATCACGCGGTGAGCGTTGCGCGGGCTTGGCTAAGCGCATGGCAACGTTACTTGCATAGTCGCCGTGTTCACTCCCGCGGCCGCGCTCGATTTGCACCTCGAGTGATTCGGGCAGGGTGATGGACTCGGTTTGAGCCCAAGACTGCAGCGCTTGATGCAGCAGCGCGACCAGTTGATCTTTCATGAAACGGCAGGTTTCCCGGTTAAAAAACGATCACTCATTATCCGGTCTCACCACTGGCATTCAAGCGCTCGAATCGCTTTCTTTACTAAAGCCTGTTCCATGACCCGCAGGCCGGTTACAAAGTTTCGGTGGGGTCAACGTCAACGGACCAGCGTACGCGGCGAGATTCACGCAGGCTGTGAATTCGCGGCAGCCATTGTTTGAGCAATGTTTGTAGCGCAGCGCGCTGATCTGATTGCAGCATAATTTGCGCACGGTAGCGCCCAGCCCGGCGCTCCATGGGCGCGGGGTAAGGCCCGAGGCGCTCGACTGCGGGTGTTTCTGGCGCCAGTGCTTGGGCCGCTTGTAAAAAGCGCCGCGGCGCGGCGGCATCAGTGGCCTCGGCACGAATCAGCGCCATAGCGCGTGCTGGCGGCAGACCCGCGGCCTCACGCTCGGCCAGCGCGGCCTGGGCAAAGGCTGGATAGCCGCCATGAATAAGCATTTGTAGCAGTGGGTGTTCAGGGTGATGGGTTTGGATCGCGACTTCGCCCGGGCGTTCTGCCCGTCCGGCGCGGCCTGCCACTTGAATAATGAGTTGCGCAAGGCGCTCTGGCGCGCGAAAGTCCGCGCCGAATAGGCCCTGATCCGCATCAATAACGCCAACCAAGGTTACCGTGGGCAAATGGTGACCTTTGGCAAGCATTTGCGTACCCAGCAGCAGCTTTGCCTCGCCGCGCTGAGCGGCTTGCATTTGGCGCTCAAAACTCCCCCGCTGACGGGTGCTATCGCGATCAATACGCACCAGCGGCGTATCTGCAAAGCGACTTTGCAGGGCTTGCTCAATGCGCTCGGTACCCAAGCCTAAGGGGCGTAAATCAACGCTGCCGCAGCTAGGGCAGTCGCGGGGGATGGGCTGCTCGCGATCGCAATGATGGCAGTGCAGTCGACGTTTGCCGCGATGATAGGTCATGCGCGCATCACAACGTTGGCATTCGGCCAGCCAGCCGCATTCATGACAGATTAGCGTGGGCGAAAAGCCGCGTCGGTTTAAAAACAACAACACTTGGCCGTCGGCATCGAGATGGCTTTGCACCCGCTCGATTAGGGGGGCGCTTAAGCCGTCATGCGTTGGCTGTCCGCGCATATCGAGTAGGCGCATTAACGGCGCTTGGGCTTGCCCAGCACGCTCGCTTAGCTGGTGGTGTTGGTAACGCTGGCTGCGCGCGTTAGCCAGGGTTTCCAACGAGGGCGTGGCCGAACCCAGCGCAATCGGGACCTCAAGTCGGTGAGCGCGCAAGATGGCAAGATCGCGAGCCGAATACCGAAAGCCATCTTGTTGTTTGAGTGAGGCATCGTGCTCTTCATCAACGATAATTAACCCAGGCCGGGCGAGCGGTACAAAAATTGCCGAGCGCGTACCAATCAACACATCGGCCTTGCCCGCTCGCGCGGCTAACCAGGCATTGAGTCGCTCGCTATCAGACAGCCCAGAATGCAATACCGCAATTTGTGCTGCCAATCGGCGTTGAAAGCGCGATAAAAGCTGCGGCGTCAGACCGATCTCGGGCACGATGACCAGCGTTTGTAAGCCTTGTTGAATCGCCCGGGTGATGGCGTCTAAATAGACTTCGGTCTTGCCACTGCCCGTCACCCCATCAATCAGTAATATCGCGTGACCGTGACCGGGTTGAATCGCCGCGGCGCTGGTGTGTTGGGCGTCATTGAGCGCAAAGGCCGGTTCGCTGGCACGCCCGGCCATTAAGCCGTAGTGGTGTTGTTGTTGCGTGGTGGCAAAGCCTTTAGCAACCAGTTTTTGCAGCGCTGCGCGTGCATCGCCACCGAGCCCCGCCAGCTGTGCGGCAGTTAGCGTTTGTGACTGCATTAAATGCTCAAGCAGCATGGCTTGGCGCGGGGCCCGGCGACGTAAGGCATCAAGATCGCTGGCTTGAGCGTGCGCGCTGAGTTGCCATAGGGTCTCAGCGCTGGGTGTGGCGGCATGCCCTTGGCGTAGTCGGGCCGGTAGCGCACTGATGAGCGCCTCGCCAATGGGGTGGTGATAGTAATGCGCCGACCAAATGATCAGCGCAAGCAAGTCCGCGTCAATGAGGGGCTCGCTATCTAAAGTGGTAATAATCGACTTAAGCCGATGCGATTCAATGTGGGTTTGCGCTTGAGTCTCGACGACCATACCGACGAGTTGACGCCGGCCTAACGGCACTTGGACGCGCATGCCGGGCTGTGGCAGGGGTTCATTCGTGGGCGCGAGATAATCGAGCGGCTCGGCGAACGGGCCGGGCACCGCGACTTGGATGGTTTGCGTCATAGCGGTAATTGTTCGCTCACCGCCCTCGGCGCGCAAGTGCGACTGGCTAAACGGCTGGTAGACTAAAGGCTATGCGTCATTCAACCCCAACAATTGAGCAACAGCCGCTGGCAAAAGCAATTTGGCAGGTAAGCCTAGCGGTTTATAGTCAACCTGGAATTAAAGCCGCCTGCCTTGCTTTGCAAAGCGATTACCGTGTGCGCGTGAGTGTACTGCTTGCGCTAATGGGGCTGCCGCTATTTGGCCATCGGGCATTGTTGATGGCTGAAATGGCGGATGTTTTGACGCGCGCTAATGCGTGGCAGACCGCCGTTATCGAGCCGCTGCGGGGTGTTCGAAACCAATTAAAGGCCGCCGCGCCGGTGGAGATTGACGCGGGCGCTCAAGCGCTGCGCTCACAGGTGCTAGGCAATGAGATTGAGGCTGAGCGTCAGCAGCAAGTCCTAGTGGTTATCGACTATTGTCGGGTTATTCACACCGCGTTAGACGAGGCTGAACCCACCGCCAACGTCGCCAACGCCTTGGCGGACAGTGGGCTCAATGCAAGCCGCTATTTTGACAGCATTAACGCCTTGGCTGCTGCGCAAAGCCAAGCTTACGCGCAACTGCTCGAGGCGTTTGGCCAAGCGCATACACCGGGGCGTTTAGCGTAGCTGAATACCGCCCCCTGGCGCGCCACCGGGACCACCACCGGGCATACCCCCGCCACCCATTTGATCGGGGGTCATAATGCGCGAGGCTTGCTCGCGTTGCATTTCTTGGAGTTGCTCCATGGTTTGCTCGAGCGATGCGCTCGCTGCTGCCGGGAATGCCGCGATGGCCTCATCTAGGCTGGCGGCATCGAGCTCAAAGTTCAGCGGAAGCGCGCCCACCGGCGTCATAACCTGCGTGCTTCCGACATACAGCACGGGGCGGCTGTCATCGGGCTTGCCTTCACGGGTGACTGGGCTAAGCCGCTGAATGCTGCCCACCCGCCGGTCGGTAAAGTTCTCCTCTTGGTACAGTCCATCGGCGTCGACGGTCAGCTGCTCGAGGGTTTGATCGGTTTGTGAGTCGCTCATGTTTGCTCCTAGCGTGCTCAAAGGCTCTTAACGGCTTGAACCATGCCGTTGGCCACTTTCTGTCCATCACCAAAGACCATGCGGGTGTTTTCACTAAAGAACAGCGCGTTCTCGACACCCGAGAAGCCAGCACCGCCACCGCGTTTAATAACCAACACGTTCTCGGCTTCATCGACATTAAGAATCGGCATGCCATAAATGGGGCTGGACTCATCGTCACGTGCAGCCGGGTTGACCACATCGTTGGCCCCAATGACAACGGCAACGTCGGTCATGGCAAATTCTTCGTTAATGTCTTCCATGTCATGAATCATGTCATAGGGCACGCCGGCTTCGGCGAGCAAGACATTCATATGGCCTGGCATACGACCGGCCACAGGGTGAATGGCGAATTTAACCTCGACATTGCGGTCTTGCAGCAGTTCGACCAGCTCCCAGATTTTGTGCTGGGCTTGGGCGACGGCCATGCCGTAACCAGGCACGATAATGACGCGCTCGGCATAGGCCATCATGATACCGGCATCTTCTGCCGACACGTCCTTCATCTCGCCTTCTGGGCCATCACTGGCGGCTTGGGTTTGCGTACCAAAGCCAGCGAACAACACATTCGCAATGGAGCGGTTCATGGCCTTAGCCATTAATTGGGTTAGCAGCGTGC
>CAJXMZ010000002.1 GCA_913056315.1 uncultured Ectothiorhodospiraceae bacterium | reverse complement strand
GATAACCCCCAGCACCACGACAAAAATCGCGGTAAAGGTCAGCCCAGCAATAATAAACACCGCTGGGCTACCGCGACTAAAGTCACGCTGTCTTGCCTCTTCAGTTTGCACGCCAAGCGCTGCGGCCAGCGTGCTTTTGACCACCTGCCACAGCGTGAGTGGTTGCTGATCATCGGTTTGGCGCTGCGCCTGCGTCATTGTTGGCTTCCTGTAAGTCGACCCGGGTCAGCATCAACGCCCCGGCAATAAATAATAGAATAAGCGCCAACATCGAATAGCGCACATCCCCGAACCACACGCCGAACAGCCCAAACAATGGCGGCCCGATGAGTGCGGCGAATTTACCTAATAAATTATAAAAACCAAAAAACTCACCCGCACGCGCCGGCGGTATCAACCCCGCATACAGTGAGCGGCTAAGCGCCTGCACGCCCCCTTGGACTAAGCCAACCAACGCCGCGATGGCATAGAACTCCCACGGTGCTTGAATAAACGCCGCCCACACACAAATCACGATATACACCCCAATGCCCAGCAAAATGCCCCGGCGTGGACCAATCCGCTGACCCAGCCAACCCATGAGCAATGCCGCAGGAAAGCCAACAAACTGGGTGATTAATAGCGCGACAATCAAATCGGCTTGGGCAAAGCCTAGGCTACGGCCATAGGCCACAGCCATTCGAATGGTTGTCCCTAGGGCGTCAATGTAGAGCCAGTAAGCAATTAAAAACATCCACACCGGGCGGTTTGCGCGCAAATGCGTGAGCGTTTGCCAAACTTGTTGCAGCCCACCGGCCAGCGCTGCACGATTGGCCTGCAATGCGGGTGGCTCGGACACACTCACTGCCAAGGGCAGGCTAAACACCGCCCACCACACACCGGTGGCGACAAACGCAGCTAATGCGGCATGAATCGCACCAGCAAATCCCAGCCACTCAGGCCGCAGCACCGCCACCACACAGCCTAAGTAGAGCAGGCCGCCGCCCAAGTAACCCAGCGCAAAGCCTAGCCCGGACACCGCATGCCAGCGTTGCCGCGGAGCAACGCTGATCAGCAGGGCGTCATAAAATAAGTTAGCGGCCATAAAGCCCAGCGTGGCCAACACAAATAGGCCCAACGCCCAAAGCCACTGCCCTTGCGGCACGAGCGCAAAGCCTGCCGTTAACAATGCGCCGAGCAAGGCAAAAGCCAGCAGCGCGCGTTTTTTTGTGCCCGTTCGATCGGCCATTGCCCCGATAAGCGGGGCCAGCAAAACAATACAAAGCGATGCGGCGCCATTACCCAACCCAAGCCGAAGATTCGCCTGCGCCGGTTCAACCGCCGCACTCCAATAGTCTTGAAAGACCAGCGGAAAAAACCCGGCCAGCACGACCGTGGCAAAGCCCGAGTTAGCCCAATCGTAGAATGCCCACGCCCAGATCTGCCGGCGTGAGTGCTGGGTGCTCATTGCCGCCCTGCCGGCGCCACCTCGCGCAGGTCATAACGCATGACAAACGCATCCTCGCGGCCATCAATCGTGGGATAGTAATCACGCCGTCGACCCACGCGTCGAAACCCCTGGCTGCGATACAGGTGCACCGCCGGTGTGTTGCTTGGTCTAACCTCTAAATACACCGATTCAGCTCCCAGCCGCTCCGCTTGATCTAAGGCGCGACGCAACAACGCCCGGCCTAGGCCGCGATTATTCCACTGCGGATGGACCGCAAGGTTGAGCACATGCGCCTCGCCTGGGCCCATTGCTAGAACAAAGTGACCAACAATTTTATCGGTGGCTAACTGCACCCAGCATTCATAGCCCATGCGCAGGCAGTCACGAAAGATGGTCAGCGTCCAAGGGTAATCATAGGCGCTGGTTTCAACCGCGAACACCGACTCAATATCGCCGGGTCGCATGGGTCGAATGACCGGTAGATAATCGCCCGAGCCTGCCGTCACGCCGCCTCCGGCAGTGCGCTTTGCACGGCGAGCAGGTCCTCCCAGGCTTTAGCCTTAACCCGCGGATCAGCCAGTAAGTCAGCTGGGTGAAAGCTCACATAAACCGGGGTAGCGGTTGCATCGAACGCATGCCAGCGTCCGCGCAAAGCCTCAAGCTCATCTAAGTTGTTACCGGTGAGTATTTGCGCGGCCGATTGGCCTAATGCCAAGACCATGGCTGGCTGGATTCGCTTAATTTCTTGCGCTAGGCGGGTTTTTTCTTGCGCTGTATCCGACTCCGCCGCGCTGAGCACAACGTGCTGTTGATGCTGGGCACCCAAAGCCAGCCGCATGTTGTTGAGTAATTCACCCACGGGGCCGGTCTCAACCGGCGGCGCGCCCGCAACAATCATCAGCGCGCTGGCTGCGCGTTCTTGCTCACTCACGCGCGGTTGCCAGGCGGTAATACCCATGGCGGCTAACAACCGCTGACGACGCGCATCCAGCCTGCTCATTGCATAGCGCCGGGCTTAGACGCCCTCATTTTGTGGATGCGTGCGCTGCGCCCGTGTACGCAGCCGGTTAAGCGCGTTGATGTAGGCTTTGGCCGAGGCAATCACAATATCGGTATCAGACCCCTGCCCATTGACTGTACGCCCGCCACGCTCAACCCGCACGGTCACTTCACCTTGGGCATCAGTCCCGCTGGTGATGTTGCTCACTGAGTACAACAGCAACTGCGCATCAACCTGCAAAATACCCTCGATGGCTTTAAAACCCGCGTCCACCGGGCCATCGCCCTCGGCCGAGTGCCGCTGCTCCTCGCCATCGACGAGCAGCGTGACATCGGCAACCGGGGTCTCGCCGGTCTCAGAACAGCAGCGAAACGCAACCAAGCTCACGCTTTGATCATCCTCCAGCGCGGCCACCGCTTCAGTGGCCAGCGCTTGTAAGTCTTCATCAAAGATTTCGTGTTTTTTGTCAGCCAAATCTTTAAAGCGCTGAAACGCCTCATTGAGTTGGCCGGCGGTATCAAACTGAATGCCAAGCTCATCGCAACGGCTGCGAAATGCATTCCGCCCCGAGTGCTTGCCAAGCACCATGCGATTGGTGCCCCAGCCCACGTCCTCAGCGCGCATAATTTCGTAGGTTTCACGATGCTTGAGCACGCCGTCTTGGTGGATACCCGACTCGTGCGCAAACGCATTGATACCGACAATGGCTTTGTTGGGCTGAACCTGAAAACCCGTGACATTCGATACTAAACGCGAGGTCGGCAAGATTTCGCGCGTTTCGATACGCGTATCCACCGGAAAGTCATCTTGCCGGGTACGCAAGGCCATCACAATTTCTTCAAGCGCAGCATTGCCCGCGCGCTCACCCAACCCATTGATGGTGCACTCAATTTGCCGGGCCCCTTCGCGTACAGCGGCCAATGAGTTGGCTACCGCCAACCCTAAATCATTGTGGCAATGCACCGACCACACCGCGCGATCGGCGTTAGGAACGCGGCTACGCAGCTCGTGAATAAGCCCGGCAAACTGCCGTGGCAAGTTATAGCCCACGGTGTCGGGAATATTAATGGTGGTCGCGCCTGCATCAATGGCGGCCTCAATAATGCGGCAGAGAAAATCAGCCTCGGAGCGCCCGGCATCCTCGGGCGAAAACTCCACGTCATCGCACAAGTTACGCGCTTGCTTAACCGCAGCAACCGCTCGATCCAAAACCTCATCGGGGCTGAGGTTGAGCTTTTTTTCCATATGCACCGGCGAGGTCGCAATAAAGGTATGAATGCGCCCGGCCGCTGCCGGTGCAATCGCCTCGCCTGCGCGTTCAATGTCGGCTTCAAAGGCGCGCGCTAGACCACAAATGCGTGAATCCTTAATGCTCTGCGCAACCGCTTGAACCGACTCAAAATCACCCCGACTGGCAGCCGGAAAACCGGCTTCAATGACGTCGACCTTGAGGCGCTCTAGGGCCCGAGCAATGCGAACCTTTTCTTCGCGCGTCATTGACGCGCCTGGGCTTTGCTCACCATCGCGAAGCGTGGTGTCAAAGATGATCAACCGATCCGTCTCACCCATGGCAGTTTCCCCTCTGGTCATTGTGCGCTTTATTCCATTCTACCCTGCATGACGACGTTTGCGGCGGCGTCGTCGACGCCGCACCACCGTGAGCACCGGCCCCGACACCATATAGGCCAAAGCAAGGCCAAATAATACGGTCGGCGGATGCACAGACATAAGCGCCACGCCCAACACGCCCAGGACGATCACGACAAAGGGCACTCGGTAGCGAAAATCAATTTCTTTAAAGCTGTCGTAGCGCACATTGCTGACCATCAAAATGCCCGCCAGCGTGGTAATCACCAATGCCGGCAGACCGGCCGGCCAGCCGCCAAACTCCAACCGATCCCCCGCCCACACCATACCGGCAATGGCTGCGGCGGCCGCCGGACTTGGCAGGCCTTGAAAATAGCGCTTATCCGCCACGCCCACCTGTGTGTTAAACCGCGCTAGACGCAGCCCCGCGCAGGCGGTGTAAACAAACGCCCCGAGCCACCCCAACTTGTCAGCCAGATCGCCTAGTGCGCCAAGATCATTCAACGCCCACAGATAGACCACCATAGCCGGTGCCACGCCAAACGAGACCATGTCGGCGATGCTGTCATATTGCACGCCAAAATCGCTCTGGGTGTTGGTCAAACGCGCCACACGGCCATCCAGCCCGTCCATGACCATGGCCACAAAAATAGCGATGGCGGCAGTTTCATACAGGCCGGATTGCGCGGAAACAACCGCATAGAAGCCAAAAAACAACGCCAGCGTGGTAATCAGGTTGGGCAGTAAATAAATACCGCGACGCCGCCGGGTGTCAGGGGGTTGGTCAGTCATTTCGCCCTCAACGGGCCGGTCGCCGGCACGCGCCGGCAACCGTCCAGATCATAGTGCTGCGTTTAGTTGCGCTCGCGATCAACTAATTGGTTGGCCTTAATCCAAGGCATCATGTCACGCAGCTTCGAGCCTACTTCTTCAATCGGGTGCTCTTGGGCCCGGCGCCGCATGGCCTTAAGCCGTGGTGCACCGGCTTGGTTTTCAAGCACAAATTCTTTGGCAAACTCGCCGTTGCGAATCTCTTCGAGCAAATCGCGCATGGCTTGTCGCGACTGCTCATTAATCACCCGAGGACCCCGCGTGAAGTCACCGTACTCCGCGGTATTCGAAATCGAGTAGCGCATGTTGGCGATACCGCCTTGATAGAGCAGATCGACGATCAGCTTAGTCTCGTGCAGCACTTCAAAATAGGCCATTTCCGGGGCGTAACCGGCCTCGACCAAGGTGTCAAAACCCGCTTCGATGAGCGAGGTAATACCGCCGCACAACACCGCCTGCTCGCCAAACAAATCGGTCTCGGTTTCTTCTTGAAAGCTGGTTTCGATTACGCCTGAGCGCCCGCCGCCATTGGCAGAAGCATAGGAGAGCGCCACATCGCGGGCACGACCACTTGCGTCCTGATGCACGGCAATTAAGCTCGGCACGCCATTGCCTTCGACGTAGGTTGAGCGCACCAAATGCCCTGGGCCTTTGGGTGCAATCATAATGACGTCCATATCGGCGCGCGGTTCGATTTGCTGGTAATGAATATTAAAACCGTGAGCAAAGGCGATTGTGCCGCCCTTTTTCAGGTTGTCAGCAACCGACTCGGCGTATACAGCGGCTTGGTGCTCATCAGGCAAGGTCATCATGACCAAATCGGCACCAGCCACCGCCTCGTTGACTTCAGCCACTTCCAGGCCCGCGGCTTTCGCCTTGGCGGCACTGCTGGATCCGGCGCGCAAACCCACCACGACCGAGACACCCGACTCTTTGAGGTTGTTGGCATGAGCATGGCCTTGTGAGCCGTAACCCAAGATGGCCACCTTCATCCCTTTGATGATGGAAATGTCGGCGTCTTTATCGTAATAAACTTTCATGGCTCCCCCTGAAAACGTGGATTTTAAATACGCATTTGTTTGTCGCCACGCGCAATCCCAGTCACACCCGATCGCACTACTTCCATGGGTGTTTTGCGATCGAGCAGCGCTAAAAAAGCATCCAGCTTGCTCGAACGACCAATCACTTCGATGGTGTAGGTCTTGTCCGTGACGTCGACGACGCAGGCATCAAAAATATCGGCCAGCCGCTTAAACTCCTCGCGCGCTTCGCTCGAGGTGGCTTGAACTTTAACCAACATCAACTCACGCTCGATGTGTGTTGCTTCGGTGATATCCATCACCTTCACCACATCCAAAAGCTTGTTGAGCTGCTTGAGAATCTGCTCAACGATGCGCTCATCCCCTTGGGTAACCAGCGTCATACGCGATAGCGTTGGGTCATCGGTGGGTGCGACCGTTAACGAGTCAATATTATAGCCGCGCGCAGTGAACAGGCCGGCGATGCGACCGAGCGCACCGAACTCGTTTTCAACGAGTATGGAAATAATATGTCGCATAGCGAATGACCGGCGCCCGGCTGTCCCCGAGTTAATGTACGGCGAAAGCCTTTAAAGTTACGGCGCGCGGCGGTGGGCGTCAAGGCGCACGTACGAATAGGGGTGGGCGGCTTGCTTACGGTCGGCTAACCTATTGGCAACTTTGACCGACGCAAAAGGCACCTTAGGCATGCGCGCAAGCCGTTTTCCGCTATTCACAAGCAAACAAACGCCGGCTGATGCCGAGATAGTGAGCCATCAGCTCATGCTGCGCGCTGGGCTGATAGAAAAGCTCGGCGCCGGTCTCTACACCTGGCAGCCACTTGGGTTACGTGTGCTACGGCGCGTTGAGCGTATTGTGCGCGAAGAAATGGACCGCCTAGGCGGCCTTGAGGTGTTAATGCCCGCGGTTCAGCCCGCCGAACTATGGCAAGAGTCCGGTCGCTGGGACATCTACGGCGCTGAGCTGCTGCGCCTGACAGACCGTCACGAGCGTGACTTTTGCATTGGCCCCACGCATGAAGAGGTCATCACCGACTACCTGCGCCGCGAACTGCGCAGCTATCGCCAACTGCCGCTGACTTATTACCAAATCCAAACAAAATTTCGCGATGAAATCCGCCCGCGCTTTGGCGTGATGCGCGCGCGGGAATTTGTCATGAAAGATGCCTATTCCTTCCACCTAGATCAGGCCTCGTTGGCGCAAACCTATGCCGATATGCATCAAGCGTATACGCGGATCTTTGCCCGCTTAGGCTTAAAGGCACGGTCGGTAGGCGCCGATAGTGGCGCGATTGGTGGCAGCGTTTCTGAGGAGTTTATGGTGCTTGCCGATTCGGGTGAAGACGCCATTGCCAGCTGCAGCGCCTGTGACTACGCCGCCAACACCGAGCTGGCCCAAAGCCGGCCAAACCTAGCCAATGACGCGCCACTGGCCGCACTCGAAGAACGTCACACCCCGGGTATTACCACTGTGGCGGAGCAATCGGCCCTGTTAGACATTAGCCCCGCGCAAGTGGTCAAGACGCTAGTGGTGATGGCCGATGAGCAGCCCGCGGTGTTGTTTGTCTGCGGTGATGATGAACTCAACGAAGTGAAAGCCGCGCATGCCCTTGGGGTTGATCATTTACGCATGGCCGAAGCCAACGAAGCCGTGGCGGCCACTGGCATGCCCAATGGTTTTATCGGCCCCAAAGGCCTACCCGAGGGCCTAACGCAATACGTGGATAAGCGCGCCGCGCAACTGATGAACTTCTCTAGCGGCGCGGGACGCGCCGACTGGCATTGGATTAACCTCAACTGGGAGCGCGACATGCCGCTACCGGCAGTGGCTGATTTGCGCACGGCTCAGGCGGGCGAAGGCTGTCCACACTGTGATCAAGGAGTGATCGAAATTCAGCGCGGCATCGAGGTTGGCCACATCTTCCAGCTTGGCAGCAAATACAGCCAAGCCATGAACGCTCGGGTACTCGATGAGCAAGGCGAGCAACAGGCGCTGCTCATGGGCTGCTACGGCATCGGTATTTCGCGCATTGTTGCCGCGGCCATTGAACAAAACCACGACGATCAAGGCATCCAATGGCCACAACCGCTCGCGCCCTTTGATGTTGCCATTGTTAGCATTGGCGCCGAGCGCTCAGAAGCGGTGGCGCAAGCCGCTGAGCAGCTCTACACCGCCTTGCAAACGGCTGGCGTAGAACCACTGCTTGATGACCGTGAAGCCCGACCCGGAGTGAAATTCGCGGATATGGAACTCATTGGCATCCCCCATCGCATTGTTGTGGGCGAGCGCGGGCTAGCCAATGGCACGGTTGAATACCGAGCGCGGCATGCTGAGCACAATGAAGACCTAGCGATCGACTCTGTTGTATCTCAACTTATCGAGCGAATGGGATCACCCTCGTCGTCAATCGCCGGATAAGGCTGACCGCGCTCACGACAATCAGCGGCAATGCGCGGATGCAACCACTCAAATAGCGTGCGCTCGTAGCGCTCAGCCTCAAGGCGCGGACTGTCATAAAGCCCAGCAGCTTGGCGCTGGCGTTGGGCTTCAAACAAAATGATGGCCGTTGCCACGGACACATTAAGCGATTCAACAAGCCCCATCATGGGAATATAAATACACGCATCCGCCAGCTGTTCACCGGCTGTACTCACCCCCCAAAGCTCGGCACCCATCAGCACCGCGCTGGGTACGGTGTAGTCGATGTCACGAAAATCGATGGCGCTGGCACTATAGTGCGCGGCATAAACCCGCAAACCTTGCGCTTGCAGTGACTCAATCGCCTCGGCGGTGGTGGAATGAAACTGGGTTTCTACATACTGACCGGCGCCTGAGGCGCAATGCCGATGAATAGGCAGCTGCATGGCGGCGCTTACGGCATGGGCCTTGGCAACGCCTACCGCATCGCAAGTGCGCAAAATAGCGCTTAAATTGTGTGGCTTGTGCACGCCATCGAGCAGGACTCGCAAGTCAGGCTGGCGGCGATTTAGTGTTTCACGAAACCGAGCTAAGCGATGCGCGCTCAAAACAATATCCTCAACAACTTGTGAATCGGTATTCTAGTGCGATGGCAGGCGAACGCATACTCATTGCTGGCTATGGCCAACTCGGTCGTCAATTAAGCCGCGTGCTAACCAATGCCGGCCACACCGTCTATGGCCTGCGCCGCAGTGCCAGCAAGCTCGACCCGGGCGTAATCGGGCTTCGGGCGGACTTACTTCAACCCGCGCAGCTGACCGCCAACCTACCCAGCTCGCTTGACCGCGTCTATTACATTCTCACCCCCAGCCAACGCGACGAAGCCGGTTATCGCGATGCCTACATCCATGGCCTGAGTCATTTGATGGCGGCGCTAGAACGTCAGCCAAGCCAAGCGCCGCGGCTTATTTTTGTCTCAAGCACTGCCGTCTATGGACAAAACGCCGGCGACTGGGTGGATGAACACAGCCCAACCCAACCGACTGGCTTTAATGGCCAGTGCTTGCTCGAGGCTGAACACCGGCTAACTCAATACCCAGGGCGCTCGATTCGGTTGCGGTTTGCGGGCATTTACGGGCCTGGACGCGAGGCGCTCATTCGCCGGGTGAAGGCCGGCAAACCCTGCCAAAACCAGCCAACACGCTATACCAACCGTATACATAGCGATGACTGTGTGGGAATGTTGGCGCATATCGGGGGGTTGGATAATCCCGACCCGCTCTACATTGGGGTTGATGACTACCCCTGTCCGCAGTGCGAAGTCATGGACTGGCTTGCCAAGGCACTCAAGGTAGAACGCCCGCCCCGAGATGGCGGGGAAAACGCGGGTCGGCGCTGCGACAATGCCCGACTCAAGGCAAGTGGTTATACGCTGCGCTATCCGAGTTTTATCAGCGGTTATCAGTCGTTGTTGGCTGTGCCGCGGCGTAATCCGTAAACCGCTGAGTCTTGAGCCGAGTAATAAGCCGCCAAGTCGCGCATATCCTCATCACTGAGTGCGGCGGCTTGGCCGTTCATAATGGCGTTATTGCGATCACCGCTGCGATAAGCCTTAAGCGCATGCAGCAAATAATCCGCATGCTGGCCGGCGAGCATCGGAAAGGCTGGGTTATCCGCTGCGCCTTTGGCGCCGTGGCATGCCACGCAGCTTTGCGATTTTTCACGCCCAGCTTCAATATCACCAATCGGTTGTGCCAATGCAGGCAGACTCAAACCCGCGACCATCAGTAAACAGCCAATCAATAACCAACGTCGCATTACTGATTCCCCCGACCGGCGGCTTCAAAATAGGCCGCGATATCCTGCATATCTTGTTCGCTGAGCGTTCCGGCTAGCGCCTGCATGGTCGTGTGCTCACGATCACCGGCTTTATACGCCTTTAGCGCGGAGACAATGTAAGCGGCATGCTGGCCACCAAGCTTGGGCACACGAAAAGAGGGGTAGGCATTGCGATACCCATCAACCCCATGACAGCCAAGGCAAGTGTAGGCTTTAGCCCGACCCGCCTCGATATCACCCTGCGCCATACTAAGCGCGGGCGTTAGAAACAGGGTTAGGCCAGCGGCCAACGCAAATAGACGCAAAGCTTTCATCGTGATCCTCTTCCCGATTACCGCGCATATAGTTCCACGGATCGCGATGACGGTAAAGTCAGAAAGCGTGTTTCACCGCGCTTGCACTCAACCAAGCAACCATGAATGATTTAGTCCATGACCTACGAAATACTGATTGTTTACTACAGCCGTCACGGCGCCACCCACGAAATGGCTCGGCAAATTGCCCATGGCGTTGAGAGCGTGAACGAAGTCAGCGCGGTGTTACGCACCGTCCCCGCGGTATCTGAGGTCAGCGAGGCCAGCGCCCCCGCGGTGCCCGAACAAGGCCCGCCTTATGCCAGTCTGGATGACCTGAGCCAATGCGATGGCCTGATCCTGGGCAGTCCAACGCGCTTTGGCAATATGGCGGCTGCGCTAAAGCACTACCTCGATCAAACCGCCGGGCTGTGGCTCAACGGTGCGCTCGATGGCAAACCTGGCGCACTGTTTACCTCAACCGGCAGCCTGCACGGCGGCCAAGAAAGCACCTTGCTATCAATGATGCTGCCGCTACTCCATCACGGGATGTTTTTGGTGGGTCTGCCGTATACCCAAACCGAGCTTATGCAAACCCAATCGGGCGGCACGCCCTATGGCGCGAGTCATTTGGCCGGCGCCGATGCCGATCGCCCACTCGATGACAACGAATCCGCGCTGTGTCGAGCCTTGGGCGCCCGAGTCGCCACGGCCGCCAAGCGCTTAAAAGCCAACCCGGGGGATGCATGAATACCGGTGAGTCGCTGACCCATGTAGCGCCTTCAACCCGCTTTTGGGTGGCGGTCAGCTGCTACATCGGCCTTATTTTATTGCTCATTGCTTGGATGATTTGGCTTGACCCACCGCCGGCGGCATTACGCAGCCCGTTGTTAATTGCCTTTTTGCTCCCGCTTTTACTGGGTGTGCGTGGCGTGTTGCATGGCCGGCGCTACACCTTGCAGTGGACTGGCATGTTAGTGCTGGTGTACTTCGTCCACGGGCTCATTGCCTCCACCGGGCCTTCCCCCCAGCGTTGGCTTGGGGTGGCTGAGACGGTTCTAACGCTGGGTTATTTCGGGCTCATTATGCTGGTGTTACGTGACGGCAAGCGCGCCCACAAAGCGAGCAAAAACCAGGCTTAGTCACTTAAGACTTGCTTAATAAACGGAACGGTTAGCCGCCGGCCTGTTTGCAAGGACGCCTGATCTAGGCGCTCCACCACGCTCAGCAAATTCGTGCTATCGCGGGCTTGATAACGCAGCAGGTAATTTGCACTACGATCGGGCAAATCCAAGCCACGACGTGCGACTAAATGCGCCAAAATTTTACGCCGACGAGCATCATCGGGTGGGCTTAAGCGCCAGCGCAGCAATGCTTGTAAGCGCGAGGTTAAGTCATCCAGATCTAGGCCCAGGGCAGGTGGCGCCGAGCGCGCGGCAACCAACAGCCGGCCGCCGCGATCGCGAATGCGGTTGTAGCAATAAAAAAGGCTTTCTTGCCACCGCGCATTGCCGGCAAGCTCATTAAGGTCATCGATCGCAACCAGCGTTAGCGCCTCAAGCCCATCCAGTTGCTCGGCTGCGCCATGGATATGCTGCGCCAACGGGATATACACCGCGGTGCCGCCATTGGCACTAACCTGGGAACAAGCCGCTTGCAGCAGATGGCTTTTGCCACTGCCGGCCGGCCCGGCTAAATACATCGACTCTGACTGCGCAGCAGGCAAGGTGCGCAATGCGGCGATCACCTGTTCGTTATCATCGGCCACAAAACCGGCAAAATCGGCCGCATGGTTCCAACGAAAGTTCAGCGCTAACTGCTCGCTGTGCTCGGTCATTGCGTTTATTGCCAGCGGTATTGCTCGCCATCGGCAAGCAATCGGCTATCGCGTTCGATGGCTTCACGCACGCCAGCCTCAGGCGTTGTGATTGCTAGCCCATAGCGCACGGCATCGCCCTCGATGGCTAAGGTCGTCACGCGCTCTACCCCGGCCAGCGATTCCAGCCGCTGGGCGATGCGATCGTGCGTCATGAGTCCATCAATGCCAGCCACCACAATCTGCAGCCGGCCACTGGCAAAAAGATCCGGTAAATAAGCCAGGGCTTGACGTAGCTGAGCCACAACGCGCTGGGTACTGTGCTCAACGCTGGTATCGAGCGCAGCGTCAGCGGTACGCCAACGCTGCAACACCGCCTCGTCACTCATAAGCGTCCAGCGGCCGGTCACCCGCTGCGCATTTAAGTCGTTAAGCCGCACGCTCATAATGCGATCTGGCGCATAGCGCGCCGACGCGGCTTGAATCGGTTGCGCAAAACCCGCGGCAACATCAGCCGGGCGCAGCGCGCGCAGATCTTCTAAATCGAGCAGTGGAAACATCACCTGCACGCCCAACGCCTGGGCTTGTTCGCGCAAAGCGCGCTGCAATGGGGCATCCATTTCGGCATGACTAAAACGCCGCTGCGCTCCATCTTCAATTGCAATCCACACCAATAACCGTGGTGGTCGCTCAGGCCATACTTCAATGCCACGGCGGACCAAAATGTCGCGCAAGCGGCTGGCATCAAACCGGGTGTTTAGCCATGTCTGCTCGGCAGAATCCGCGTTGGTTTGGTCTGTCGCCGCCGGGCCTTGGCGATAAGAAAAACCTTGCAGGTAACTCGAGGCTTGGGCACGAATGCGCTCACCAACGGGCAAGTCCACCACATCAGGCCGCCCGGTTAAGCGCACCAATAACGCGCCGATCGCCTTGGCCACAGCCGGTGGCCGCGCGCTCGGGGATTCATCAGCAACGGGCACTTCAATTTGCCCAGACTCGGTCATGGCCCACGCCGGTGCGCTCACGGCCAACGCCGCGATCAGCAACACCACGCAACCCCAACGATGCATCATCTTCATCGGCATAAAACTGGCCGTCACAAAAGGCCTTTTAAGGTACCATGATGGCCTAATAGGAACGATCAATTGCTAGCTTGGAGTGCAACGTTTTGAGCGCATCTGACCCATCCAAAGGCCTGAGTTACCGACAAGCCGGCGTTGATATTGACGCAGGCGCTGAGCTGGTTGAACGCATTCGCGATGATGTTGCGACCACGCAACGCCCGGGCATGCTAGGCAGCCTGGGCGGCTTTGGTGGGTTGTTTGAACTGCCCGTCGATCGCTATCAAAAACCCGTTTTGGTATCCGGTACCGATGGCGTGGGCACCAAACTAAAACTCGCTTTGCAGACCAATCAACACGATGGAATTGGCATTGATTTGGTGGCTATGTGCGTTAATGACGTGATTGTCACGGGTGCCGAACCGCTGTTTTTCTTGGACTACTACGCCACCGGGCAGCTGGATGTTGACGTTGCCGAGCGCGTTATTCGCGGCATTGCCGCCGGTTGCCGCGAAGCCGGTGCGGGTTTAGTTGGTGGCGAAACCGCCGAAATGCCCGGCATGTATCAAGCCGGCGATTATGACTTGGCCGGCTTTTGTGTCGGCGTTGTCGAGCGCGATCAACTCATTGATGGTCAAAACATTCAGCCCGGTGACCAACTGATTGGCTTAGCCAGTAGTGGCGTGCATGCCAACGGATACTCGTTAGTGCGCTCTATTCTCGAGCGCGATCCCGATGCCCTGCAGCGCCAAATCGATGGTCGCGATCTCGGCGAATGGCTACTCGCACCAACCCGCATTTACGCCCGCTCAATCGCCCATGTTCTAGCGCAAACCCGCATCAACGGGATTTGCCACATTACCGGCGGCGGGCTGACTG
Source organism: uncultured Ectothiorhodospiraceae bacterium (assembly GCA_913056315.1). Taxonomy (GTDB): domain Bacteria; phylum Pseudomonadota; class Gammaproteobacteria; order Nitrococcales; family Nitrococcaceae; genus Spiribacter. The sequence continues at coordinate 47,583 of CAJXMZ010000002.1, read as the reverse complement.
AGAATTTGCCGCGCATCCTCCCGCCAGGCGTAAATGCCCGCGTTGATATCAACAGCTGGCAGTGGCCGGCGCTGTTTGATTGGTTGCAACAAACCGGCAATGTCGACACCGCTGAAATGCGACGCACCTTTAATTGCGGCGTGGGCATGGTGCTGGTCGTGGCAGCCGACCATGCCCAAGCGGTTTTAACAGCGATGCACGCCGCCGGCGAGCAAGCCTGGGTTATGGGCGATGTGGTCGCAGCGCAAGACACCACTAGCGTAGTGTATCGAGACACACTGTGAACCAGCCTGCCGTTGATATCGTCGTCCTTATCTCAGGTAATGGCAGCAACTTACAAGCCATTATCGATCACTTGGACCAAAGCGATACATCAGCGCGCATTGTTCGGGTAATAAGCAATCGCCCCAATGCCTATGGATTACAGCGTGCCCAAGCTGCCGGCATTGCAACCGACGTCATCGACCATCAAGCCTATGCCGAGCGCGCAGCGTTTGATCAGGCTTTGGCGGATCGGCTTGAAGCGCTCAACCCCACGATTATCGTCTTAGCCGGCTTTATGCGCATTTTAAGCGCTGCGTTTGTCGAGCGCTTTCGTGGGCAGCTGATTAATATCCACCCCTCACTGCTGCCGGCCTACCGTGGCCGCGACACGCACGCCCGCGTGCTTGCAGCGGGTGATCAACAGCATGGTTGCAGCGTGCATTACGTCACCCCCGATTTAGATGCCGGCCCGGTCATTGCTCAGGCCATGCTCACCGTGCAGCCAAGCGAGGACGCTGAGCAACTCGCCAATCGCGTTCAAGCCCTAGAACACCAGCTCTACCCCGCCGTCATTAGCTGGATGACCGCTGGCCGAGTGGCGCTGCACGACGATCAAGTCTTATTCGACCGTGTGGTTCAGCCATCACCGCGTCGCTTATCAATGGATTGATGCCAATGAACAGGGGATGCCTAGGCTTGGGATTACTGTTGAGCAGCGCGTTGCTAGCCTGCAGCGCGTTTGCCCAACCGCCGCCCGATTTCGATGCCTATTACGGTGTTGAAAAAGCCGGGCTCACCATGGGTCGCGCCACCCTGCGTTTTCGGCAACCTGTTCCTGGATACTATGACTATCGCTTGCGCACCACCGCCGTCGGCGTTGCTCGATTAATGGTATCAAGCGAAGTCATTGAGCGTAGCCGCGGCAAAATTGTTGACACGGGCTTTCAACCAACGACCTATCACTACGAGCGCCGGGGTGATGACAAAGCCCGCCGCGCAGAACTGCGCTTTGATTGGCAAGCCCTTGAAGTGCTAAATGATGTGGCCGCCTATCCGTGGCGTATGGACATTACCCCCGACACCATCGATCGGGTGATTAGCCCGCTGCAACTCATGCATGACCTCGCCAACCGCGACCCAGGCCAAGCGCGTTTGACCTATCGCATTGCCGATGGCGGGCGACTCAAGACCTATTTACTCACCATTGAAGGCGAGCAGACCATTGAAACGCCGGCGGGCCGCTTTCGTGCCCTACACATACGCCGGCGCGATACAGACAGCGATCGCGAGACCCACTTGTGGTGTGCGCCCGAACTGGACTACCTAGCCGTTCAGGTCGAGCAGTGGGAGGACGGCGGGTTGAACTTTCGCCTTGCCCTCACCGGGGTTGAGGGTATGGACATCACTACGGCCGAGGCAAAGTAACCCCGCGCTGCCCCATATATTTGCCGGCGCGGTCTTTATAGGATTGCTCGCAGACCTCGTCAGACTCCAAAAACAACATTTGCGCGACGCCCTCATTGGCATAGATTTTCGCCGGCAAGGTCGTGGTGTTTGAAAACTCCAACGTCACATGCCCTTCCCATTCGGGTTCGAGCGGCGTGACGTTAACGATGATTCCGCAACGAGCGTAAGTGGATTTGCCTAAGCAAATGGTTAGCACGTTGCGCGGAATACGAAAGTACTCAACGGTACTGGCCAGAGCAAAGCTGTTGGGCGGGATGATGCAAACATCTGAGCGCACATCAACAAAACTGCCTTCATCAAACCCCTTCGGGTCGACAACTGCTGAGTTGATGTTGGTAAAGATTTTAAAGTGATCAGCACACCGCACATCGTAGCCATAGCTTGAGGTGCCATAGGAAATCATGCGATCACCGGCAGCATTGTCGCGCACCTGACCGGCCTCAAAAGGCTCAATCATGCCGCCAGCGGCCATCTCACGAATCCAGCGATCAGATTTAATTGCCATAAGTCTTGGTCCGTTGAATAAAACCGCTAGTCTACCCGGCGGGCGCGAGGCGCGAAATACACTGCATGGTCGATGGCCACGCTAAGGGTTGCCGGCACCCCGCGCCTGCGGCACATTGCACCCATGACAACAGCGCGCAACAACATCGTTTTAATTGGCATGCCCGGCGCTGGCAAAAGCACGGTTGGCCAGCGTCTGGCCCAACGTTTAGGTCTGGGTTTTACCGATACCGACACGCTCATTGAAACCGATCAAGGTGTGTCTTTGCAGACCATTGTTGACCACCAAGGCCATCAAGCGTTACGTGAAATCGAAGCCGAATTGCTAGCAGACCTAGTCTGTGATCGTCATGTGATTGCCACTGGCGGCAGCGCAGTCTATAGCGCAAAGGCCATGGCCGCGCTGCAAGCGCACGGCGTTATCGTGCATTTATATGTCGAGCTTGCGGTCATTGCTGCACGCGTACATAACTTTAATACCCGCGGCATTGCCCGGGCAGCTGGCCAGAGCATGGCTGAGCTCTATGCCGAGCGCGACGCTTTGTATCGGCAGTACGCTGAGATTAGCGTTGATGTAAGCCAAGCCAATGAAGAACAAGCCACCACCGCCATCGAACAGGCGCTGAGTGCGGCCCATCTCTTGCCGCCAGCTCTGGCATACTAGGCGGTTTCTAGAAGCGACTGCGCGGAGCGTCCATGACCCGCAAGATACTGGTAACCAGTGCCCTGCCCTATGCCAATGGCCCGATTCACCTAGGCCACTTGGTTGAGTACATCCAAACTGACATCTGGGTGCGCTTTCAGCGCCTGCAGGGCAATGCGTGTTGGTATGTTTGCGCTGACGATGCGCACGGCACCCCGATTATGCTCAAAGCGCGCGAGCTGGGCATAACGCCCGAAGCGTTAATCGAGCAAGTGGGAAAGGCGCATCGACAAGATTTTGCTGGTTTTAATATTGGGTTTGATAACTACTACACAACCCACTCGAGCGAAAACCGCGAGTTCGCAGAACTTATCTATACCCGCTTGCGTGATGGCGGCTGGATTGACCGGCAAACCATTACCCAAGCCTACGACGCCCATGAGGGCATGTTCTTACCCGATCGCTACATCAAGGGTACCTGCCCGCGCTGCCATGCCAGCGATCAATATGGCGATAACTGCGAGGCCTGCGGAGCAAGCTACTCACCCGATGAGCTGGTTAACCCGGTGTCTGTTATCTCTGGCGAAGCGCCAGTCGAAAAAGCCTCAGAACATTACTTTTTTCGCTTGCAAGACTTTGAGCCCATGCTACGTGAGTGGGCCGCTAGCGAGGGGCTACAAGACGAAGTCGCCAACAAACTCCAAGAGTGGTTTGATGCTGGGCTCAGGGCCTGGGATATCTCGCGTGACGCACCGTATTTTGGCTTTGAAATACCCGACGCCCCCGGTAAATACTTTTATGTCTGGCTGGATGCGCCGATTGGTTACATGGCCAGCTTTAAAGACCTCTGCAATCGGCAGGGCATGGACTTTGATCAGTGGTGGGGACAAGACTCCACTGCCGAGCTCTACCACTTCATCGGCAAAGACATCGTTTACTTTCATGCGCTGTTTTGGCCGGCCATGCTCAGTGGCGCAGGCTTTCGCACGCCCACGCGGGTTTGCGCGCACGGCTTTTTAACTGTCGATGGCGCCAAAATGTCAAAATCGCGCGGCACATTTATTATGGCCGATACCTACCTGCGTCATCTCAACCCCGAATATCTACGCTATTACTTTGCAGCCAAACTCGGTAACGGTGTCCACGACATCGATCTAAGCCTTGAAGACTTCACCCAACGGGTTAACGCCGACCTCGTCGGTAAGTTAGTCAACATTGCTAGCCGCTGTGCGGGCTTTATCCACAAGCGCTTTGATGGCCAACTCGGCCCGCGGCTCGATGCGCCGGATTTATTCCGCCACACCAGCGCGCATGCCCAAAGCATTGCCCTACTGTATGAGCAGCGCGAATATGCGCGCGTCATTCGGGAAGTCATGGCGCTGGCGGATGAAGCCAATCAATACATCGATGAGAAAAAGCCTTGGGTGCTAGCCAAAGACCCCGATCAGGCCGACGCAGTGCACACGGTGTGCACCACCGGGATTAACCTGTTTCGACTGCTCATGCTGTATCTCAAACCGGTACTGCCAGACACCGCCGCAGCCGCTGAGGAGTTTCTCAACACAGCGCCTATGGATTGGAGCGATGCCGGGCAGCCGTTGCTTGATCACCAGCTCAATGCATTTAAACCACTGGTCACCCGCGTTGACCCAGCTGCCATCGAAGCCATGGTGAGTGAGTCACGCGACAATCTAAAACCCACATGAGCACGACCGACGAGACCACCTGGCAAATTGATGCTTTGCTGCCGCAAACCCACTGCGAGCAATGCGGCTACCCCGGGTGTTTTCCGTATGCGCAAGCCATCGCTAACGGCGAGGCTGACATCAATCAATGCCCCCCCGGTGGACAAAGCGGTGTCGATGCCCTTGCCGCGCTGCTCAACCAGCCAAGCAAGCCGCTTAACCGGGCCCATGGCGAGACCTTACCCGCCCGAGTGGCTTGGATTGATGAAACGGTTTGTATTGGCTGTACCAAATGTATTCAGGCCTGCCCAGTGGACGCCATTGTCGGCGCCCGGCAGCTCATGCACACGGTAATCACCGAGGCCTGCACGGGTTGTGATTTGTGCCTAGCGCCTTGCCCAGTCGACTGCATTGAAATGCACCCCACACAGCGTGACGTTGAGCCTGTAGCGCAGCAACAAGCCCGTCGCGATCAAGCGCGCAGGGCCTATCAAAACCGTAACCAACGCTTGGCAAAACGCAAAGCCGCGCAGGCCGAGCGTCGCCGACAACGCCGCGCCGATCGCCACGCGCGACAAAACCCCACGTCAGCCGATGCCAGCGCACTGCCCAATCGTGAGCAACGCCGTGCGGTAGCTCAAGCCGCACTCGAGCGCGCTCGCGAGCGGCGCAAAGCCAAAAATTCGCCTAACTGACCATGAATGCCGCTAAGCGCCACGCAATCTTCGCCCGGCTTGCCGAGGCGAATCCCAACCCAACCACCGAACTGGCCTACAACTCGGCATTTGAATTACTCATCGCGGTAATTTTATCCGCCCAAGCCACGGACCGAAGCGTTAACAAAGCCACTGCGCCTTTGTTCGCGCGGGCCAATACGCCTGCCGCCATCTTGGCGCTGGGCGAAGCCCAGGTTAAGCAACACATCCGCACAATTGGTCTATTCAACAGCAAAGCCAAAAACATTATGGCGACTTGTCAGGCATTGGTGGACGAGCACGATGGCGAGGTACCCGCCCAGCGCCAAGCCCTCGAAGCGCTACCCGGCGTAGGGCGAAAAACCGCCAATGTCGTGCTGAACACCGCGTTTGGTGAGCCCACCATGGCCGTCGATACGCACATTGATCGGGTGGCTAACCGTACCGGAATTGCTCGGGGTAAAACGGTACGCGAGGTTGAGGATCGGCTGCTGCGTTGGGTGCCAAAGGCGTTTTTATATAACGCCCATCACTGGCTTATTTTGCATGGACGCTACATTTGCGTTGCACGCCGGCCGCGTTGCGGGGCCTGCCCAATTTATGATCTATGCGAGTTTGCCGATCGTCATCGCTACGCCGATGAGGCGGGGGGTGGTTCAAGTGAGCGCGAGCGATAATGGCGGTGATCCCTCAACCGCCGCCAACAATAAGCCAGCAGTAGAAAACCCCCCGTACTCAGCGCCATCATTCCACCGATTGAGACATCCAGCCACACCGCCATCCAATAACCAATCGGCGCGCTGGCGGCGGCAATCAACATGGCCAGTGCAATTAAACTCACCAATCGTTGCGTGACCAAATACGCCGCAGCCGGCGGCACCACCACAAAACTAATAAATAGCACCACGCCGACCGCATCAAATGCCGCGACTGCCGTGCCACTGAGTAAGGATAAATGCGCATAAAAAATCAGGCCTGGCATCAGCCCAAGGACCCGCGCTAAGTCGGCATCAAACGTGGCAAGCTTGAGTGTCTTAAAAAACGCCAACACAAACAGCGCATCAACCAATAACATCACGCTCAGGGTGAGCATGGCTCGCGGTATTTCCATGCCTGCAATGGTGAGTGTGTCGAGCCAAACAAAGCCAATTTCACCTAGCAACACGGTGTGTTCATCTAAATGCACATCGCGGGCGTAGACGTTAATTAACACCACGCCAGCAGAAAACAGTGCCGGAAACACCAAACCGATGGCCGCATCGTCACGTAAGCGCCGTGTGCGCGTGAGCAACTCAATTAAAAAGACCGCCAACACCCCGCTGAGTGCCGCGCCAATGATTTGCACCGGGCCACTGGTTTGCCCGGTTAAAAGCCAAGCCACCGCAATGCCAAAAAGAATCGAATGACTAATGGCATCGGCCAACATACTGTTGCCACGCAAGACCAAAAAGCTCCCCAGCAACGCCCCGGTCATGCCGACCAACGCGCCGGTGATTAAAATCGCAATGGTGGGGTCGACTAAACTCATGCCGGACGTTCGACTTGGCGCAGGCGGCGCGTGCGGCTTTGGTCGCGCGAGCGCGCCGCGGCGTATTCACACCCGCTTTGGGTCAGTTGCCAATGCGGGCCTTCATCCGGCATGTGATCAGCGGCCTTGAGCAAATCACGTTGCGCCAACGCCTGTAACAGCGGCTCAGTAACCATACCGTAATAGGCATCAACCGCGCCTTGTTCGACGCGATAGGACCAATCCCCATGTTCGCGAGCCAGTTCGTAGACGGTAAGCAAAATACGATCACTGGAGGTATGACTGCGCTTATGGCGACGCCGCCAGCGGCTTGGAATCAGGCCACGCTGCGGGGCAAACAACAAGGAAAATAAGGCAATCGCGCTAGCAACCAAAACCACCACCGGACCCGTTGAAAGCCCCGGCGCCAGCGCACTAATCACCCCGCCACTGATCCCGGCCGTCGCGCCAAAAAATGCCGCTAATAACAACATCCCTAACAAACTACCCGACCACTGCCGCGCCGCCGCCCCCGGGGCAATGACCATGGCGGTCATTAAAATCACCCCCACCATTTGCAGCCCCACCACCACGGCCAAGGCGATCATGCCGGTGAGAAAAAGCTCAAGCAGGCGCACGGGCAAGCCACTTACCGCGGCATACTCTGGATCAAAGGTCATAAGTTTGAGTGGCTTCCAAAACACCACGACCAAACTCAACCCGATTAAGACAATGACCGCCATGGGATAGAGATCGCCACGCACCGTCGCGGCGGCCTGACCAAATAAGAAGCTATCGAGCCCGGCTTGAGCAGCTCCACCCCGATTTTGAATAAAGGTAAGCAACACCACACCCAAAGCAAAGCCCAGGCTTAGCGTTACCGCGAGCGCGGCATCCATTTTTAATCGGGTGCGCCGCGTCAGCGTAAGCATTATCACGGTGGCCACAGCGCCACTGAATAAAGCCCCGGCCATGAGGCTTTCCATAGACCGACTGCCCGCCCATAAAAAGCCCAAGCACACCCCGGGAAGGGCAGCATGCGAGAGCGTATCGCCCAGCAGGCTTTGTCGACGAAGCACTGCAAAGCAACCCAGCACGCCGCTAATAATGCCAATCAGGGCTGCCCCGATCATGACATTTTGCAACGTGTAGTCAGTTAAAAAGCTAAGCATCGCTGGGCGCGTTCGGGCGGTTTTGCGCCTCGTCTAAAAGAGCAACTTGACCGCCATACGCCCGGCGTAGGTTATTGGCGGTGTAGACATGCTCCAGCGCGCCCGCAGCAATGATGCGCACGTTTAAAAACGCCAACCAATCAAAATAGCGCTGCACCGTTTGTAAATCATGGTGAACCACAATCACCGTGCGCCCGTCATCGCGTAAGCGGCGCAATAAATCAATAATTTGCCGCTCTGTGGTTGCATCCACACCGGCCATGGGTTCATCGAGCAACAGAATGTCGGGGTTTTGAACCAACGCCCGGGCAATAAACACGCGCTGCTGCTGGCCGCCAGACAGCTCGCTAATCTGACGATCAGCGAGTGACTCCATTGAGACCTGCTCGAGCGCACGCAAAGCTTGATCACGCTCACCACGGCCCGGCCAACGCCACCAACTAAGCTGGCCATATAAACCCATCGTCACCACATCAACCGCGGTCGTGGGAAACTCCCAATCCACACTCGAGCGCTGTGGTACATACCCCACCCGCCGGCGTTGTTGCCCATAGGGCTCGCCAAATAGGCGGATGTGACCCGCTGACACCGGCACAAGACCCAAGATGGCTTTAATTAATGTGCTTTTACCCGCGCCATTCGGGCCAATAATGCCAGCCATCACCCCGGCGGGAACGTCGAGATCAATATCCCATAACGCCGGGCGCTCACCGTAGCTCACGGTGAGATCCTCTAAATGCAGCGCAATCGAGGGGTCGTGATGAACATCCGGATCACTCGGGGAATGACTCATGGCAGGACTATCGCTGGCAAAGGTCTAGGGGTACCCCCCAGGGCTTGAGTGATTGTTTGCACGTTATAACTGAGCATACCCACCAAGGTATCCACGGGTGTGCCGGGCTGGCCTAGGGCATCCCCGTAGAGCATGCCGCCTTTTTTAACCCGAAAGCCCCGCTCGCGCACCGCTTCAATCACGGCTTCGATCGTGCGGGGATTAATCGTGCTCTCAACAAACACCGCCGGTACTTGGCGCTCGAGAATTAACGTTGCCATGGCTTGAATATCGCCCACGCCCGCTTCAGCCGAGGTGCTAATACCCTGGATACCGCGCACTTCAATGTCATAGGCCCGGCCAAAATAGCCAAATGCATCGTGAGCGGTCATTAAAATACGCTGAGCAGACGGGATGGTGGCAATCGACTCGGCCATCCATTGATCAAGGGCCAATAGCTCGCGGCGGTAGCGCTGCGCGCGGGCCTCGATCGCCTGAGCGCAGTCGGGGGCAACGTCAGCTAGCGCCTGGCTCACCGGGGTGATTGCTTGTGCCCAAAACCGCGCATCCATCCATACATGCGGATCAACGCTGCGGCCATCGGCACTGGGCAGGGTTTGTCGTGGACCATTCGTAGCGGCTGCCTCTGCCACCGCCAAGGTCACCCGACGCTGCCCAAAGCGCTTGAGCACCGGATCGAGCTGACCCTCCAAACCCAATCCGTTGTAGAGCACCAGCTCGGCATGCTGAAAACGCCGCACATCAGCGGCCGACGGTTGATAAAGATGCGGGTCAACACCTGGTCCCATTAACCCAGTCACCGCAATACACTCGCCACCCACACGCTCGGCTAGGTCGGCAATCATGCCCGTTGTCGCCAACACCGGTGGCGGTGACGTTGTTGCGCTGGCCAGCGCACTAGTCAATGACAAGCCCATGACCAACAACAATCCGGCGAGTTTTGAAACCACGGCCGATCCTCTAGTTTGGAAAACTTCCAAACTATGGTTTAAAGCCGATGCGGTCAACCGCAACCCATCATGGCTTGGCACGCCTTGCGCCCAGCCGCAGTCGCAGGGCATTGAGCTTAATAAAGCCTTCAGCGTCTTTTTGGTCATAGGCGCCAGCATCGTCTTCAAACGTCGCAATGTTGTCATCAAACAAACTATCCGACTCGGAGCGTCGGCCCACGACAATAACGTTGCCTTTGTAGAGTTTTAGCCGCACCACACCATTAACGCGGGTTTGGGTGTGATCGATAAGCGCTTGCAACGCCTCGCGCTCAGGGCTCCACCAATAGCCATTATAAATCAGCTCGGCATAGCGCGGCATGAGCTCATCTTTTAAGTGCGCCGACTCCCGATCTAGCGTAATGGATTCAATCGCGCGGTGGGCGCGCAGCAAAATCGTGCCACCGGGGGTTTCGTAACAACCACGTGACTTCATGCCCACATAACGGTTTTCAACAATATCAATCCGGCCAATGCCGTTATCGCCGCCCATTTGATTAAGCCGCGCGAGCAGCTCATGGGGCGCCATCGCCTGCCCATCGATTGCGACCGGATCACCGCTGCGATATTCAATATCAAGCGTCACCGGCGTATCGGGTGCTTGTTCAGGCGCAACGCTCCAGCGCCACATATCATCTTCAGCCGGCGTCCAAGTATCTTCAAGCACGCCGCCTTCATAAGAGATATGCAGCAAATTGGCATCCATTGAATACGGCGATCCGCCGCCGGGTTTTTTACCCTCGATGGGAATGCCGCGCTCTTGCGCATACGCAAGCAAGCGCTCGCGTGAGTTTAAATCCCACTCGCGCCAGGGCGCGATCACCTGAATGCCTGGCTCCAAGCCATAATAGCCCAGCTCAAAGCGCACCTGATCGTTGCCCTTACCGGTTGCCCCATGGCATACCGCGTCGGCTCCCGTCTGACGAGCAATCTCAATTTGGCGTTTGGCGATGAGTGGCCGAGCAATTGACGTGCCCAGCAGATATTCGCCCTCATAAAGGGTATTGGCCCGAAACATCGGAAACACATAATCGCGCACAAAGGGCTCGCGCAGATCGTCGATGTAGATTTCCTCAACGCCAAGTGCCTGGGCTTTGGCCCGCGCCGGCTCAAGCTCTTCGCCTTGCCCCAAATCAGCGGTAAAGGTAACGACCTCACAGTGGTAGTGATCGCGCAGCCACTGCAAAATAACCGATGTATCTAATCCGCCCGAGTAGGCAAGAACGACCTTTTTAATATCACTCATCAAATGCACTCTTTAATTCACAAACAGCCAGAGGTTATTCAGCTTGCAATGATCGACGGCCCAGTCGCGATAATCAAGGCGGCTCGACTGCTACAATAGCCAGATGGACACAATAACGCTGACCCGGCCCGATGATTGGCATCTGCACGTGCGCGATGGCGCCGTGCTCAAAGACGTTGTGCACTGGAGCGCTGCACGCTTTGGCCGCGCCATTATTATGCCCAACCTTGTGCCACCCGTAACAACCACGCAGGCGGCTATTGCCTATCGTGAGCGCATTATGGCTGCACTGCCACCGGGCAGTGATTTTGACCCCTTAATGACGCTTTATCTCACGGATAACACACCCGCTGAGGAAATCGCTCGCGCCGCCGCCAGTGGCGTTATTCAGGCAATAAAACTCTACCCAGCGGGTGCAACGACCAATTCAGATTCCGGCGTGACCGATATTGCCCATTGCGCCGAGGCCCTCGAGGCCATTGCCGCGCATGACCTGACTTTGTGCATTCATGGTGAAGTCACCCACCCGCATACCGATATTTTTGATCGTGAGGCGCTGTTTCTTGAACAACGCCTTGCGCCGTTGCTTGACCAGCACCCAACGCTACGCGTGGTGCTTGAGCATTTAACAACCAAGGCAGCGGTCGACTTTGTTCGCGAAGGTCCCAGTCGATTAGGCGCGACGATCACCCCGCAGCATTTGCTCATGAATCGTAATGACTTGCTGGCAGGCGGCATTCGCCCGCATCACTACTGTTTGCCCATTTTAAAGCGTGAGCGCGATCGCGAGGCGCTTATTGCCGCGGCAACTTCGGGGCATCCGCGCTTTTTCTTAGGGACTGATAGCGCGCCCCATGCCCTAGAAGCCAAAGAAACCGGGTGTGGTTGTGCTGGCATTTTCACCGCACCAATCGCCTTGGAGCTTTATGCCCAGGCATTTGACCAAGCCGGCGCACTGGAGCGCTTAGAAGGGTTTGCCAGTCACTTTGGTGCCGATTTCTATGGCCTGCCACGAAACACGCAAACCATCACGCTTGAGCGCGCCGCCCAAGCGATCCCGGCGAGCTTGCCCTACGGTGATAGCACCATTGTGCCGTTGCATGGTGGCCACGACATTGCCTGGCGAGTGGCTACACCCAACCCCCACTCAGCGTAACGGAGCCAAGAATGACCGCACGACAGATCAATCAGCGCTTTCGGGGATTTTTGCCGGTGGTGGTGGATATCGAAACCGGCGGCGTGGTGGCCAAGACCGACGCTGTGCTGCAAATCGCCGCCGTGATGGTGGATATGGACGAGCAGGGCACCCTGCACCCCGGCGAGACTTACACCACGCATGTCGAGCCGTTTGCGGGCGCCAACCTCGATCCCAAGTCGCTAGAGTTTAACGGTATTGATCCGGACCATCCGTTAAGAATGGCGGTGCCCGAAGACGAGGCTTTGCGACAAATTTTTCAGCCCATTCGCGCAGCGATTCGAGAGACCGACTGCACCCGAGCCGTGCTAGTGGGCCACAACGCTTGGTTTGATTTGGGATTTCTTAATGCCGCGGCACAACGCTGCGCCGTTAAGCGCAATCCGTTCCATCCTTTTTCATGCTTTGACACCGCCACCTTGTCGGGCTTGGCTTTTGGCCAAACCGTTTTGGCGCGGGGTGTGGCCGCAGCCGGCATTGGGTGGGACGCGCGCGAGGCGCATTCGGCCATTTACGACGCTGAGAAAACCGCGGCGTTGTTTTGCACGATCGTTAATCAGTGGGATGCCCTGAACGGGCACCCCGACTACAGCAACCCGGTCTAGTTAGCTCGGCTCGTTCGCACCGGCGGCTTTAACGGCTTTTTCTAAATCACCGCTTTCATACATTTCCATGATGATGTCGCAACCACCCAGCAGTTCACCGCCGACATACAGCTGAGGAATGGTTGGCCAGTCGCCGTATTCTTTGACGCCTTGGCGAATATCCTCATCATCCAAAACATTCACATACGCAAACTCAACCCCGCAGCCGGCAAGGGCTTGGGCCGCCCGCATCGAAAAACCACATTGCGGAAATTGCGGTGATCCTTTCATATAAAGAATGACCGGATTGCCTTGGACTTGGCCGCGAATAGTCTCTTGTACGTCGCTCATAATGGCTCCCTAGTAAATCTGTACCCACATTGTACGGATTGAATTTGTCATCGGCGAGGGCAAAACGCTCGCCAATACGGTATCCTCCGCGCCCATGGAACAAAATCACTTATCCGATACTCGCTTCGAGACACTCGAACTCCACGAATCACTTTTGACCGGGCTGCAAGAAGCCGGCTTTACCCAGTGCACGCCAATCCAAGCCGCGGCATTGCCCATCGCGCTCAAGGGCCGTGATGTCGCGGGTCAGGCACAAACCGGCACCGGTAAGTCAGCGGCGTTTTTGCTGGCCTGCATGCACCGGCTAATGACCACGCCGGTGGCCGCGGACAAGACCGGGCCATGGGCGATCATTTTGGCACCTACCCGCGAGCTGGCGTTGCAAATTCACAAAGACGCCGAGCGCTTGGGCTGGTTTACGGGCATGGACTTTGCCTGCATTTACGGCGGGACCGGTTATGAAAGCCAGCGCAAATCACTCGAGCGCGGCACCGACATTTTAATCGGCACCCCAGGGCGCATCATCGACTTTTTCAAACAAGGCGTGTTTACCCTCGATAACATCGAAGTCTGCATTCTCGATGAGGCCGACCGCATGTTCGATATGGGCTTTATTGCCGATATTCGTTATTTGCTACGGCGCATGCCCGCCCCCGATCAGCGACTCAACATGCTGTTCTCAGCAACACTCTCAGAGCGTGTGCGCGAGCTGGCCTACGAGCATATGAACGAGCCTGAGTCTGTGAAGATTGAGTCTGAGTCGATCACCGCGGATCGCGTACGGCAAACGTTGTACCACGTCGAAAACAACCAAAAAATTGGCTTATTGCTGGGCGTACTCAAGCAGCAAGACCCGGTTCGGACGCTAATTTTTGTGAACACCAAACGCGATGCTGATCGGGTGACCGGGTATTTACTTGGCAACGACATTAAAGCCGCGGTGATCTCCGGGGATATCCCGCAAAATAAACGCGAGCAGCTTTTGGGTAAATTCCAAGACGGCGAGCTGCCGATTTTGGTTGCCACCGATGTCGCAGCACGCGGACTGCATATTCCTGATGTCAGTCACGTCATTAACTATGACCTACCGCAAGATGCCGAAGACTACGTCCACCGCATCGGCCGAACCGCTCGCGCGGGTGAGGCAGGAGAAGCCATTAGCTTTGCCTGCGAGAGCTATGTGTATTCGCTGCCCGACATTGAAAAGTACATTGATCAGAAAATTCCTTCGCAAATGGCGCCAGCAGACCTCGTCGCGACCGATATCAAACCGGCCGCGCGCATGAACAACCGCCGGCCGCCAGCCGGTGGTGGTAACCGCGGTGGGCGGCGCAGTTAAAGCACCGCGTGATATCCTCATTGCATGAGCGAACAGGACACCAATAGCGACGAACATCGGCTGCAATTACGGCACCTGCGGCTAACCGACTATGCCGATGTCAAACACATCATGGATCAGGTCTACCCCGACCTTGGCGGTGCGTGGACGCGCAAACAATTTAGCGCCCAAATCAACCGCTTTTCCGATGGGCAAATTTGCATCGAAGACAACGGACGGGTGGTCGCGGGGGCCATCGCCATGATCGTTGACTACGATCGCTATGGTGATCGCCACAAGTACAATCAAATCACCAGCAATGGCTACCTCAGCAACCACGACCCCAACGGCGACGTGCTCTACGGTGTGGATATTTTTGTTGACCCGGAGTACCGGGGCATGCGCCTGGGACGGCGTTTATACGACGCGCGCAAAGAGCTCTGCCGTAGCTTAAATTTACGCGCCATTGTTGCCGGTGGGCGAATGCCCAATTACCAGCAACACGCGGCTGAAATGAAGCCTGAGGAATATATTGATCTGGTCAAACGCCGCGAGCTCTACGACCCGATCCTTTCCTTTCAACTGGCAAATGATTTTCACGTCCGCCGCGTCATCACCGCCTATTTACCCGAAGACGAGGAGTCGATGGCCTACGCCACGCTCTTGCAATGGGACAATATTTTCTACGAACGAGCCGAATCGCCACTCATTGGGGGGCAAAAGTCGACCGTTCGCGTGGGCACGGTTCAGTGGCAAATGCGCCGGGTAACCAACTTCGAAGATTTAATGAGCAACATTGAGTTCTTCGTCGATGCCATGGCCGGTTACAACTGCGACTTTATTCTCTTTCCTGAGCTGTTTAACGCCCCGCTGCTCGCGCAGTTCAACCAAGAAGACCCGGCGGAGGCGATGCGCGGACTCGCGCAGTACACCAGCGAAATCACTGACTCGATGAGCCGCATGGCGGTGACTTACAACATTAATATTATTGCCGGTTCGATGCCGGTCTACGACGACAACGTGTTGTATAACGTGGCCTATTTATGTCGTCGTGATGGCACCGTTGATCACCACTACAAACTCCATGCCACACCCGATGAGCGGTTTTATTGGGGCGTACAAGGGGGAGATGCGCTCAAAGCTTTCGATACCGATGTGGGCAAAATTGGCATCTTGGTTTGCTACGACGTCGAATTTCCCGAGGCCTGCCGGCTGCTCGCTGACCAAGGCATGCAAATTTTGTTTGTGCCCTTTTGGACCGATACCAAAAACGCCTACCTACGGGTTCGCCGATGTGCGCAAGCGCGCGCCATTGAAAACGAATGCTATGTCGCCATCACCGGCAGTGTTGGCAACTTACCCCGGGTGGAAAACATCGAAATTCAATACGCCCAAGCCGCGGTGTTCTCGCCCTCGGATTTTGCCTTCCCTCACGATGGCATCGTGAGCGAGTCGACCCCCAATACCGAAATGACCTTGGTGGTCGACCTCGATATGGACAAGCTCAAGCAGCTACGCGCCGAAGGCTCGGTTCAAAACGCCAAAGACCGGCGTCTTGACCTCTACCGGGTGCATTGGCTCGAAGACTAGAACTTTTGTTGAGCAAGCCACGGTTGCATACGCTCAAATGCGGCTTCGATATTTTCCATAGAATTGGAAAAGCTAATGCGAATCGCATTACCACAGGTATCGCCAAACGCATCCCCCGGGATAACACACACGCCGGTGTCCTCCAGCATACGCAATGCCAGATCGCTGCCATCGGTGCGCGGCGGTAGCGAGGGGAAGATATAAAACGCCCCCTGCGGGACATAACCGGTCAAATGCGGCGTCTCGCTCACGAGCTCAACCACCCGATCACGCCGTCGGCGGTACTCCGCATTCATCTCATCGACACAGTCCATACTGCCGCGCAACGCGGCCACCCCGGCCCACTGCGCCGGCGTGCTAGCCACCGTTGTTGTGAACATGTGATAGCGACGAAGCTTTTTAATCGCGCCCTGAGACGAGATCATCCAGCCAATGCGAAAGCCGGCCATGCTAAAGGTTTTAGAAAAGCTAGAAATGGACATCACATGATCGAGATCCGAGGTGCAGTTAATCACGCTCGGAAACTCCATCCCCTCTTCTAACAAAATGTGGTCATAGACCTCATCAGCAAAGACGTAGACGCCACGATAAGCGGCCTCTTGGACGATGGCTTCAATGGTTTCACGCGGGTAGACCGCGCCGCTGGGGTTACTCGGTGAGTTGAGCACAATGGCAAACGTGCGCATACCAATGGCATCGATCACCTCTTGCGGGTCGATTTGGTGACCATGCTCTGGGCGGGTGGGAATTAGTTTAACCTCACCGCCGTTCATACGAATTAACGGGGCGTAGAGCAAAAACGTTGGGTCGGTCACGATAAATTGCCGCCCAGGCGCGGCGGTTGCGGTTAGCGCCAGGTACATGGCCTCGGTCGCGCCGGTGGTGACCAAAAAGTTATCTTCGGTCAACTCCCGCTCGTAGCGCTTGCTGTAATAGCTTGCCAGCTCGGTCAGCAGCTCGGGCAGCCCGGCATCCATGGTGTAGCCGGTCATACCCGAGTGCAGCGCCTCCACATGGGCGTCAATAATATGTTTAGGCGTCGGAAAATCCGGCTGTCCGATGGACAAATGAATCACATCATCAATGCCCGCCGCGGTATTAATCATCCGCCGAATGCCGGGCATTGGAATGGCTTGCAGCGATGGGCTAAAGAGTGGGCCTTCGGCTTGATCGCCCTGATCCATCTCGACCGGATTCACCATGAGAGCTACCCCTAAATGTTGCAGTGATGTAATACGCCGAACCAAAGCGCTGAAGCTAGACCTCGAAGCACCCAGGGTCAAGCCCCAAAAAGCGCATTCTCATGCAGTTGACGGGATGTCATCGAGGTCGGTACCTTCCGCAGCATTCAATCATTGCAAGCGGAGCTGGCACGATGGCCCAAACGCAGCCGAAAATTGTGGTTCTCACCCCACCGGGCGAGGGTTTTCCGCAGGGTATGGAGGCATTAAAACCGCATGCCGAGCTAGCCCTTGCTCACGATGGTGAAAGCCTACGTGAGGCCATTCCTGACGCTCAGGTGCTTTGCGTTACCGATTTTCGCACCGACGCCATCACCCCAGCCTGGCCAGCAGCCAATGCGCTTGAGTGGATTCATGCCACAAGCGCCGGCGTTGATGCCATTTTGACCAAAGATGTTCGCGCGAGCGACATCCCCGTGACCAACGCGCGGGGCATTTTCGATCAGTGCATTGCGGAGTATGTGCTTGGGCAAATCATTGCGTTTTGCAAAGACTTCATTGGCAACGAGCGCTTACAACAGGCCCATCAATGGCAGCATCGCGAGACCGAACCCGTTGCCGATCGTCGCGTATTAGTGGTTGGCGCGGGATCAATTGGCCGGCAAACCGCGCGCTTGTGTGGTGCAGTGGGCATGGAGGTTGATGGCGTGGGTCGGCGCGCGCGCCCGGGTGATGAAGACTTTGGCGCCATTTATGCGCAGACCGACTTACTTTCTATTTTGCCGGACTATGACTTTGTGGTGATTGCCGCGCCGCTCACACCCGATACGCAAGGCTTGTTCGGGGCAGCGGAATTCGCCGCGATGCAACCCAGCGCGCGATTCATTAACATTGGGCGTGGCCCAATCGTACAAACCGATGCCCTCGTTTATGCCTTGCAAACAGGCCAAATTAACGGCGCAGCCCTCGATGTATTTGAGCAAGAGCCCCTGCCGGCCGATCACCCGCTATGGGATATACCCAGTGTGCGTATCTCGGCTCATATGGCGGGGGATTACATTGGCTGGAAGCGCTCGCTGTCCATGCAATTTATTGACAACTTCCATCGCTGGGCAGCCGGCGAAGCACTGCATAACGTCGTCGACAAGGCACACGGCTTTGTCACCAATAACACCTAAATTTCAAACTTCGAGGCCAACGCCATGATTGATTCTGCGCTCCTTCCAACGCTTGGCGGCTACATCAACGGCGAATGGGTGATGGCCGATAGCGGCAAAACCCTCACCGTCACCAACCCCGTCGATCACAGTGAGCTTGCCGACGTGGCCGCTATGGGCCAGCCAGAAACCGAGCGCGCCATTGCCGCAGCTGAGCAAGCCCTAGAACGGCCAGCCAGTCTTGAGCAACGCCGGGATTGGTTAAACGCCATCGCCGATGCATTGACTCAAAACCGCGAAGAAATCGGCCGCCTGCTGTGCTTAGAGCACGGTAAACCGCTGGCTGAAGCGCAGGGCGAAGTCGATTATGCCGCGGGCTTTTTCCGCTATGCGGCCAACCATATCGATGTCCTAGCGCCGCGCACGCTCGATGAGCAGCCGCGAGATTGTCGCTGGACCATCCACCACCGCCCGGCGGGTGTGGTTGGACTCATCACCCCCTGGAATTTTCCGATCGGCATGATTGCGAAAAAGCTTTCATCCGCCATCGCCGCCGATTGCTCGAGTGTGATCAAACCCTCGTCGAAAACCCCACTGACCATGATTGCGCTATTCACTTTGCTCGAGCGCGAGGTCAAGTTGCCCGCGGGCAAGGCCAACCTCGTCATGGGCTCAGCCGGACCCATCACCGAGGCACTGTTTGCCGCGCCATCGGTTCGGGTTATTAGCTTTACCGGTTCTACCGAAGTTGGCCGTGAGCTGATTCGCCAAGCCGCACCAGGTGTCAAACGCTTAACGCTCGAGCTGGGCGGCAACGCGCCCTACATTATATTTGCCGATGCCGATTTAGATCGGGCTGCCGATCAGCTGATGGCCAATAAATTTCGTGGTGGCGGCCAAACCTGCGTGTGCGCCAACCGCATCTTTGTCCACGCCGATGTTGCACCAGTCTTTGCCGAGAAACTGGCTCAGCGGGTAGAGGCCTTACAAATCGGTGATGGTATGCAACCCGGCACCACCCTGGGGCCACTGATCGACGAAAATGCAGTCAAAAAAGTGGCTCGCCATGTGGATGATGCAATTAACAAGGGCGCCAAGCTTATCTATCAAGGCGATGCCAGTGGTTTGGCGGGCACCTTCCACCCGCCAACGGTTTTATTAGATGTGCCTGCGAACGCCGCGTGCTATCGCGAAGAAACCTTTGGCCCGCTAGTGCCCATCATTACCTTTGCCGATGAACCCGAGGTGGTGCGCATGGCCAATGACACCGACTTTGGGCTGGCTTGCTATGTCTTTACCGCCGACGAAGCGCGCGGGCAAAAAGTGATCGAACGGCTACGCTTTGGTCACGCCGCCTTAAATACCGGCAGCGGGCCAACCCCCGAGGCACCCTTTGGTGGCATGAAGCAATCGGGCTACGGCCGTGAGGGTGGGCTTGAGGGCCTACTGGAGTTTACCGAGGCGCAGACGGTGCCGGTGGGCTAGCAAGCGCCACTGGCCAAACCAACACAATGGCGACCACCAAGTAGGTCGCCATTACCAGCGATAACTCCGCCACCGTTAAACCAGCGTCCAGCAATAGCCCGATTAGCACCGGCCCGGCGGCAGTGCCTAAAACCATGGCGCCATGAACCATGGCGCGAATACCGCCCAAGTGGCGGATACCATAAAGCTCGGGCCACAACGCGCCCATCAGCGTACCCGATGTGCCGACACACAGCCCGGCCAGCCCCAAATAAATCGGAGCGGCAATCGCCCCCGGCCAATACCCCACCACGCCGAGTGCGACCACCAAGGGCAGCAAATACACGCCCAGCAGGCGTCGTGCACCAACGCGATCAATTAAGGGCCCAACAAAGACCAGCGCGGCGATATGACTGGCTGCAAAAACGCTAAAAGCGCTCGAAACCAACGCTAAACTCCAGCCTTTAGCTTGGGCGATCGGCACCTGATGAAAAAATAACGCGGTAATTAAAATCGGCGGCGCCAGCAGTGCGGGCAGGATTTGATAAAACCGCCGGTCTTGAAGCACGTCGGCCCGCGTCCAACTCATCGCCTCTAAGTCTGAGACCTGAGTGTCATCCGTCTGAACCGATTCCGTGGATTGATCTGCCAGCGTGGGCGCACTAACCCTTGCCTGAGCACGCAGCAGCCAAAGTGCCAGCGGCAAAGCCAGCAATAAGAGCCCACCGGCAAGAACCCACCAGCTGGTACGCCAACCCACTGCCAGCATTAGCGCCACGACCGTAATCGGCATCAGCGCCTCGGCCAGTGGAAAACCTAAATTAATCGCGCTCAAGGCGGTACCTCGACGCCGCTCAATGCGCCGAGCAATGGTTGTTTGCGCGGTATGCGCCATGAGCCCTTGGCCACATAAGCGCAAAAGTAAAAACGCAGGAATTAACATCCAAGCCACCGAGGCAGTCGCCAGCAACACCGCCCCACACGCCGCGCCAACAATCACCGCTGTGGTAAAGCGCGCCAGTGGGATGCGGTCGATTGCCCGACCGAGCCAAATAACCAGCAGCCCGCTCATTAACGTTGCCAATGAGTAGAGCCCACCATAGCCTGAATGACTCAAAGTAAAGGTCTCGCGAAGGACTCCGCCATACAGCGAAAGCAAGAATGTCTGCCCGTGCCCTGATAGGAACACCATTAAAAAGCCAAAGCTAAGCAAAAAGCGGTGCGCACGAAGTTCGCGCCAAAGGGCTTTCATACCGATCGATAGATCCTGGGTGATACTGAAGCGAAAAAAGAAAAGGCCCGGACGGGCCGGGCCTTCGAGTGTGGCATAACAACCGACAGAGCGATTTAGCCCGTGCTACGCATTTTGCTCGTGCGCTGGCTGCCGTCGCCGGTCTCACGCAGGGCATCTTCAAATTGATCAACTGCCCAGTCGATTTCTTCAGCGGTCACAATCAGCGGTGGAATCCAACGCACGACGTTACCGCCCCAGGGCCCGCAACGAATCATCAGCAGCCCGCGATGTTCACAGGCTTTGAGCATTTTCATGCCGCGATCACCGTCCGGTTTGCCGTGACCATCAACCAAGTGTGTGCCAATCATCAGGCCTTTGCCGGTGATGTTGCCAATTTCAGGATGACGGCTTTGGACATCTTCGAGGCGAGCGCGCAAATGCTCGCCAAGCTTAGCCGCGTTTTCGACTAAGTTTTCGTCGCGCATGACATCTAGCGTGGCAAGCCCGGCGGCACAGGCCACTGCGTTACCGCCGTAGGTACCGCCCTGCGAGCCCGGCAAGGCCCGACTCATCAGTTCGGCAGGCGCCGCCATGAATGACAGCTGAAAGCCACTGGCCACGCCTTTGGCTGACACCACGACATCCGGTTCAACCTGAAAATGCTCATAACCCCACTGCAACCCTGAGCGCCCGTTGCCGGACTGGACCTCGTCCATAATCAACAAAATGCCATGCTTATTGCAGCGCTCTTGGAGGCCCTGCATAAACTTGGTGTTGGCGGGAATATACCCGGCTTCGCCTTGAATGGGCTCAATGAGCATCGCAGCGGTTTCCATCGGCACGCTTTGTACCTGAAGGATGTAGTCGAGCTCGCGCAAACAAAAATCTGCCGCCTCATCCTCACTCATGTTGTACCAATTGGTATCGGGGAAGGGGGCGGTGACCACACCACCCATCAGGGGCTGCACGCCTTGGCGCACCGCCGCGCTAGAGCTGGTTGTCGCCAGCGAGCCCATGGTGCGGCCGTGGAAACAACCACGAAACGCAATAATATTGGGTTTGCCGGTGGCCTGACGCGCTAACCGAATGGACGCCTCAACCGCTTCAGTGCCTGCGTTTGAGAAAAACACACTGTCAATGGCGTCGGGCAGTAGCTCAACCAGCCGATCGGATAAATCCAAAATCGGTTGATGTTTCATAATCGCGTACTGCGCGTGCACAACGCGATCAATTTGGGCTTTGGCTGCCTCAACCACCCGGGGGTGGCAATGCCCTGTGCTCAACACGCCAATGCCTGAAGCAAAGTCCATGTACTTACGCCCGTCTTCGGCATAGACATACATGCCTTGGGCGTGATCGACCAGCACATCACTGGACTGGCGCAATAGCGGCGAGAGATGGTGAACGTTGTCACTCATGCCATAGCCTCCTGGCTAATACGAATGTGTCTAAAAGGATACTAGATCCTGCCGGCGATTTCTTCCCGTACGGCGCGGTCATAATTTCTGACCACTAACACCGCAATGCTATCCTATAACCTAAGATGATTTTGGACGACGAGGCAGATTATGGCGATGCAAAGCAACGAGCCGGTAACGTTTGAGCGCGACTGCGAGGCCGCCCTGATTCCAGCCGGTGACACCGGCACCATTCCCAAGGGCGCCGAAGGCATGATTACGCAAGCCTTGGGCGGCAGCTACACGGTGTATATCCAAGGCAATTTGTTTCGTATTGACGGCAAAGACGCTGATGCCATTGGCAAAGAGCCCGAGCCAACGCCTGAGCTGCCTGAAAACGCCTCAGAAAGTGATGTAGAGCAGTTGGTCTGGGACCAAATGCGCCGCTGCTACGACCCGGAAATTCCAATTAACGTCGTGGAGCTCGGGCTTGTCTACCGCTGCGATATAAACGTCTTAGACGATGGCTCTCGCCGGGTTGATATCGATATGACTCTAACCGCACCAGGCTGCGGCATGGGCGATATTCTGGCCTACGACGTCAAAGAAAAGGTCAAACAAGTGCCCACGGTTAATGAAGCGAGCGTGGAAATTGTTTTTGACCCGCCTTGGGGCATTGAAATGATGTCAGAGGCGGCAAAACTACAAACGGGGATGATGTAGCCTTAGGCGGTTATGCCTGACCGAAATGCTGGTAGCCGGCCTGCTGACCCGGCGCCAAACGCTGATCGTCTAACCACACCCCCTGCCCCTCGCGTAGCCAACCTATAGGCCGCACGGCGGTACGTGCCTGACGCGCCGCCGCTTCAACCGCGGGTCGAGCGGCGGCTGAGGCGCTAAAGCAAAGCTCGTAGTCATCACCGCCACCCAACCAATAGGCTTGGGCTTGATTCAGGCCAACCTGGGCAATTAATCGCGCTGACGCTCGACAGGCCGCACGCTCAAAAACCACCGCCAAATGGCTTTGCTCGGCAATATGCCCGGCGTCTGCGGCCAGCCCGTCAGACACATCGATCGCGGCGGTGGCGATGCCGGCGAGTGATTGCCCCAGTGCAATTTTTGGTCGCGGATAACAAAACGCCTGAACCAGGCCCTGGCTTGCCGGCTGGTGACGCTGATTGGCTTGCCATAAGGCCAATCCGGCTGCAGCCTCGCCTGGGCGGCCAGACACCCACAACTGATCACCGGCTTGCGCGCCATCACGGCGCAAGGGTGAGTCCACTGAACCGGTAATTTGTAGGCTCACGCCCAGCGGCCCGCGGGTGACATCGCCCCCAATGATAGCCACACCATGGGCGCGAGCAATGCCATCAATACCCTTGGCAAATGCCGCCACCCAATCCTCGTCAACCCACGGTAGCGTTAAACCCATGAGCGCCCACAACGGGCTAGCGCCCATCGCCGCCATATCACTGAGGTTAACCGCCAGCGCCCGGTAACCCACAGCAGCTGCAGGTAAATCGGCTGGAAAGTGTACCCCTTCAATTAAGGTATCCAGAGCGAAAACACAGCGGCCATGATCACCGCGCACGATGGCGGCATCATCACCCACCCCGAGTTCGACATCGGCGCGCGCAGCCCCAAGACCAGTCAAATAACGCGCAATGAGTTCAAACTCAGAACATTCGGCCATGCCACCCACTTTGTTGTTTGCGTTTAGCGCTTTGCGAGTTCGGCTTTTCGCAGGGCAACATCGCGTCCCACGCGATCGAGTATGCCGTTAATAAAGCGATGGCTTTGCTCCGCCCCAAATGATTTGGCTAATTCAATCGCCTGATCAATACAAACGCGATAAGGCACTTCGAAGCGATTTTGTAATTCGTAGGTGCCTAGCCGCAGTAAGGACAGCTCAACGGGGTCGAGCGTGCGTGCAGGCCGATCCAAATAGCCATCAAAGCTCGCGTCAAGCGCTGTGACTTCAGTGCAAACGCCCTGAAACACTTCCGAAAAGTAGGCCAGGTCGGTTCGCCCAAGGCGATGATCATTATAAAACTGGCGGGCAATATCGTTGGGGTCTTGATCAGTTAGCTGCCACTGATACAGCGCTTGCAAAATGCGCCGCCGCGCCCGAGCACGGCTTTGATTCGCCTCGCTTTGCCTCACAGTTGGCGCAATAAGCTGATCATCTCAAGCATCGACATCGCCGCATCAGCGCCTTTGTTGCCGGCTTTGGTGCCAGCTCGCTCGATGGCCTGCTCAATGCTATCGGTTGTGAGCACCCCAAAAGCCACGGGAATACCGCGCTGCTGGCCGATCATGCCCAAGCCCTTGGCGCACTCGCCGGCCACGTATTCAAAATGTGGCGTACCACCGCGAATAACACAGCCAAGCGCGACAATACCGTCGTAATGTCCACTGGCCGCTGCGCGATCAGCCACCATCGGCAGCTCCCACGCCCCTGGCACACGAATAAGGGTGAGCGCCTCATCAGCGACACCGTGCCGGCGCAAGGTATCGCTTGCGCCACCGACGAGAGAGTCAACAATAAAGTCGTTAAAGCGCGTTGCGATGATCGCAATACGCGCGTTGCTTGCCGTTAGATCGCCTTCGAGCGTTTTCATGGTCTTACCGTGTTCTCATCAAAGATAGATGCAAGGGTAAACTGCGCAGCCTCAAGTTGGAACCACAATCGACGCCAAAAGCGCCTGTCACTCGGGTATTGGCTATTCGGGGGCAGCCTGAATGTAGTCAACCACTTCCATACCAAAGCCTGACAAGCCGACCATAATTTTAGGAGTCGACAGAACGCGCATCCGCCGAATACCCAGATCCGTTAGTATTTGCGCGCCAATGCCATAGGTGCGCAGCGCCTCGGCCTGCTCACTGGCCTCGCGCGGCTCTGGCGTGAGTTCGCCATTGAGCGCGAGCTTTTGAAATTCCCGCATGCGGGTAAGCACCTCATGCTGATCATTGGCCCGCCGCAGCATCACCAAACACACCGGCTCACTGGGTGTATCGGCAATTTCGCTTAGCGCTTCGCGCAACGACCAGGTTTGATCGGGTGCCGTAGCAGCAAAAAGATCGGCCAGCGTATTTTCAATTTGCACTCGCACTACCGCGGGTTTGTCAGGGTGCGTCTGACCACGCAGCAACGCAAAGTGCAGCGCATCATTCACCGTGTCTTGGTAGGCGTATAAGTGAAACAAACCATACTCAGTGGGCAACTCACAGTCGGCAACCCGCTCAACGGTGCGTTCGTTGCGAATTCGATAGGCGATTAAATCGGCAACCGTGCCAATCCGCAGGCCGTGCTCGCGGGCAAAGGCCAATAGGTCATCGCGGCGCGCCATGGTGCCGTCTTCATTTAAGATCTCGACAATCGCTGCCGATGGCTCGAAGCCTGCCATGCGCGCTAAGTCACAACCTGCCTCGGTGTGTCCGGCCCGGGTGAGCACACCGCCAGGCTGCGCCATTAACGGGAACACATGCCCAGGCTGTAGCAGATCGTCCGGTTGGGCTTCCGGAGCCACTGCGGTTTGAATCGTTCGTGCTCGATCGGCCGCGGAAATGCCCGTTGTCACGCCTTGCGCTGCCTCAATACTCACGGTAAAGCGCGTGCCTTGGTGGTCACTCGAGCCGCTGACCATTAATGGCAAACGCAGCTGCTCGCAGCGCTCGCGGGTGAGTGTGAGACAAATTAAGCCACGCCCGTAGCGCGCCATAAAGTTAATGTCATCAGGCCGCACCATGGAAGCGGCCATAACCAAGTCACCCTCATTCTCGCGATCTTCATCGTCGAGCATGAGCACCATCTTGCCCTCACGGATGTCACTTACGATTGACTCAATGGCATCAAATTCCATAATCAGTCCTTCAAAAATCCGTTTCGCCGCAGCAACGCCTCACTCACGCCGCCGGTTGCTGTCGCGGCATTGCCTTGCAACAAACGCTCGAGATAGCGCGCCACCAAATCCACTTCAATATTAATCAAATGACCGGGCTGATAATCACCCAAGGTGGTAACTGCAGCGGTGTGCGGCACAATATTTACCGCAAACTCACCCCCCGCCACTTCGTTGACCGTTAGGCTAATCCCGTCAATGGCAACCGAGCCTTTTTCAGCGATGTAGTGGGCAAGCGAATCGGGTGCCCGAAACCGCCATACTTCAGAGCGCCCGGCAGGTGTTCGACTAACGACTTCACCCACCCCATCAACATGGCCACTAACCAAATGCCCACCCAGCGGAGTGGCCAGCGTGAGCGCACGCTCTAAGTTGACCCGATCGCCAATCGACAGCCCACCTAAGGTCGTGCGCTCGAGGCTTTCGATAGAGACATCCGCGGCAAAGCTATTGCCATCCAGATCAACCGCGGTTAAGCAACAGCCATTCACCGCAATGCTATCGCCTAGTTGAACATGGCTTAAATCAACGCCCTGCGTGTCGATGCGTAAGCGCCGATCAGATCCGGTAGCAAGGCTCTCGGCCAACTGCCCAGTGGCTTCAATAACGCCCGTAAACATCTATACCTCCTCACCTTCACCCACCCGCCAGCGCAAGCGTAGGTCATCACCCACTCGGCGCTCATCCAGCAGGGTTAAGGGCAGTCGTTGTGCCAGCGACTCTAAACCATTGAGCGCAAGCAAGGGTCGGCCCTCGTGGCCCATCAAATGGGGGGCGAAATACACGATCAACTCATCCACAACGCCAGCTTGTAACCACGCACCGGTCAGCCGAGGGCCGGCTTCTAATAACACTTCATTGAGCTCGGCTGCGGCCATTGCCTCGAGCGCGCTGCTCGGGCTGATATGACCATCATCGCCCGGCATGGCTTGCCAGAGCTCGGCGCCTGCATGGACTAAGTCGTTTTCGCGGCTAGGCATAGCACCACCATGAATCACGACGACGCCGCGCTCGTCACTGAGCACGCCCGCATCAGTGGGGGTGCGTAAATCGGTGTCGATAATGACCCGACGCGGGGCGATAAAATCTGCCTCAACATCACGCGCAGTCAGCTGCGGGTTATCCGCAATGAGCGTATCCACGCCGGTCACAATCGCGCTGCTGCCAGCGCGCAGTCGGTGAACATCGCGTCGGGCCGGTGCGCCAGTAATCCACTGACTCTCACCCGAGGCCATCGCCGTTCGACCATCGAGACTGGCGGCGATTTTGGCGCGCACATAGGGCAAGCCAGCGCGCATACGCCGAAAGAACCCGGGGTTGAGGCGCTCGCTTTGTTCGGCCATTAACCCAGCTGCTACCGCCACCCCGGCTTGGCGCAGCCGCTCTAAGCCTTGTCCTGAAACTCGAGGATTGGGATCGGTAGCGCCAGCCACCACGCGCGCAACGCCTGCCTCTATGAGCGAATCGGCACACGGGGGCGTGCGTCCATAATGACTGCACGGCTCGAGCGTGACGTAGGCCGTGGCTCCAGTGCTTTGGTCGCCCGCCGCGCGCAGGGCAAGAATTTCGGCATGCGCTTCGCCAGCGCGTTCGTGCCAAGCCTCCCCTACACACACGCCATCACGCACCAAAACACAGCCCACCCGTGGGTTGGGATCGGCCGTCCACTGCCCGCGCTGAGCTAAGCGCAGCGCCCGCGCCATCCAGGCGTGGTCAGCGGCGTTAAACTCGCTCACGATTGACGGCCGATATCGCCAACGCTCTCCGGATTGCCTTCTAGGCCCTCAATCACCTCGCGAAAGGCGCTGACGTCCTGAAAGCTGCGATAAACCGAGGCAAAGCGCACGTAAGCCACTTGATCGAGCTCGCGCAGCTCTTCCATTACCCAATCACCAATTGCGCTGGCGGCCACTTCACCTTCACCCAGCGATTGAATGCGTTGACGAATGCGATTGAGCGCGGCCTCAACGGCTTCGGTTGCCACCGGGCGTTTTTCTAATGCGCGCATCATCCCACTGCGCAATCGGGCTTCATCAAACACAACCCGAGTGCCGTCGCGCTTAACCACCCGCGGCATAACCAACTCTGCTGATTCATAGGTGGTGAATCGCTCGGCACAGCCCACGCACTCACGCCGACGACGAACCTGATCGCCCTCGGTCGCCAAACGCGAGTCGATTACGCGGGTGTCTTGGGTATGGCAAAACGGACAGCGCATGCCGGTTAACTACACTCCCTGCAACGACTCGTAGACCGGGAAGCGCGCGCAAACCTCGGTGACGCGATCGCGCACTTGAGCTCGAACCGCCTCATTGTCGATGTCATCCAGCACATCGCAAATCCAATTACCCAAATCATGGCTTTCGGTCTCGCCAAACCCACGTGTGGTAATGGCAGGGGTGCCAATGCGCAGACCAGAGGTCACAAACGGCGACTGCGGGTCGTTGGGTACGGTGTTTTTGTTCACGGTAATATGGGCATCGCCCAGGGCGGCATCACCGGCTTTACCGGTCAGGCCCTTGTTCACTAGGTCCATTAAAAAGAGGTGGTTATCCGTTCCGCCCGAGACCACCGAGTAGCCGCGCTCCATCACCGCATTGGCCATTGCTTTGGCGTTTGCGATGACCTTTTCTTGATAAACCCGAAAGGCTGGGTCTTGGGCTTCGCGAAAAGCCACCGCTTTACCGGCAATCGCGTGCATCAGCGGGCCACCTTGCGTACCCGGGAAAATCAGCGATTGAAACTTTTTGGTTAAGTCAGGGTTTTCGCGGGCCAAAATCAAACCACCGCGCGGTCCGCGCAAGCTCTTATGGGTCGTGGTGGTCACCACATCCGCATACGGTACGGGACTTGGGTAGACACCGGCGGCCACCAAACCCGCAACATGCGCCATATCGGCCACCAAATAGGCGCCCACGTCATCGGCAATCGCGCGAAAACGCGCCCAATGGATGATGCGCGAGTAGGCAGAAAAGCCGGCGACGATAATTTTTGGCTTGTGCTCATGGGCCAGCCGTTCGACTTCGGCGTAATCAATCTCGCCGTTGTCGGCTTGCACGCCGTATTGCACCGGGTTGTAGATTTTGCCTGAAAAATTGGGCTTGGCGCCGTGCGTCAAATGCCCACCATGATCAAGACTTAGCCCCAGCAGCGTATCGCCAGGCTTAGCCAGCGCCATAAAGACGGCTAAATTCGCGCCCGAACCAGAATGCGGCTGAACATTGGCATAGGCCGCACCAAACAGCGCTTTAGCCCGTTCGATCGCCAAGTCCTCGGCAACGTCAACAAACTCGCAACCACCATAATAGCGCTTACCCGGATAACCCTCAGCATACTTATTGGTCAGCACACTGCCCTGCATTTCAAGCACACGCGGGCTTGCATAGTTTTCCGAAGCAATTAGCTCAATGTGCTGCTCTTGGCGTCGGCGCTCATTGTTAATTGCCTCGGCAAGCTCAGGGTCGAACCCAGCCACCGTCATATCGCTCGAATACATGGCACATCCTCTTTTTTCTTACTGAGGTATTGAATTGGCTCATGGTAAAGGATAGCGCTTCGAAGTGCATGCTCATGTCTGTGTGCGCGGTCGATTTACGCTTCTCTACCCGCTCGATAATTCGTAGACTACGCCAATGGCACAGTACATCTACACAATGAATCAGGTGGGCAAAGTTGTCCCGCCCAAAAAACACATCCTCAAAGACATTTCGTTGTCGTTTTTCCCCGGCGCCAAAATTGGCGTTCTTGGGCTCAATGGCTCGGGAAAATCAACGCTACTGCGCATCATGGCGGGCATTGATACCGACATTGAGGGCGAAGCGCGGCCGCAGGCGGGCATTAATATTGGCTACCTCGCCCAAGAGCCTGAGCTCAATACCAGCAAAGATGTTCGCGGCAACGTCGAAGAAGGCGTTGCCGAGACCAAAGCCCTAATCGACGAGTTTAATGCGGTGTCCGCGCAATTCGCCGACCCGGACGCTGACTTTGAAGCGCTCATGGCTCAACAGGGTAAGCTGCAAGATAAAATCGACGCCGCGGATGCGTGGGATTTGGAACGCAAACTCGAGCAAGCCGCCGACGCCTTGCGCTTGCCGGCCTGGGAAGCAGACGTCAACACGCTATCGGGTGGTGAAAAACGCCGTGTGGCCCTGTGCCGATTGCTATTATCCAACCCCGACATGTTGCTACTCGATGAGCCAACCAACCACTTGGATGCCGAGTCGGTCGCTTGGCTTGAGCGCTTCTTAGCTGAGTTCGACGGCACTGTCGTCGCGGTCACTCATGATCGCTACTTTCTCGATAACGTCGCCGGCTGGATTTTAGAGCTCGATCGCGGCCATGGCATTCCATGGCAAGGCAACTACTCGTCATGGCTTGAGCAAAAAGAACAACGGCTTGCCCAAGAAGCCCGCGAACAAGCGGCCCACCAAAAAGCCATGCAAGCCGAGCTTGAGTGGGTGCGATCTAACCCGAAAGGCCGGCAGTCAAAAAGCAAAGCACGGCTTAAGCAGTTTGACGATTTGCAGTCACGCGAATTTCAAGCCCGTAACGAGACCAACGAAATTTATATCCCCCCGGGCCCTCGCTTAGGCAACGTGGTGGTCGAGGCCGATACCGTGCGCAAAGGCTTTGCCGATACCTTGCTGGTGGATGGCTTGTCGTTTGCCCTGCCACCCGGCGGCATCGTCGGCATCATCGGACCCAATGGTGCCGGTAAAACCACGCTATTTCGCATGCTCGTTGGCCAAGAGCAGCCTGATGAGGGTGCCGTTCGCTTAGGCGAGACCGTTGACTTGGCCTATGTTGACCAAAGCCGTGATCATCTCGATGGCGGCAAAACAGTTTGGGAAGAAATCTCCGACGGCCACGACATTTTGCAAGTCGGCAAGTACGAAGTCAGCTCACGTGCCTATGTCGGGCGCTTTAACTTTAAAGGCCAAGACCAACAAAAACGCATTGGCGATCTGTCCGGTGGTGAGCGCAATCGCGTGCATCTGGCCAAACTATTACAGCGTGGCGGTAATTTACTGCTGCTCGACGAGCCGACCAACGACCTCGATGTCGAAACCCTGCGCGCGCTAGAAGAGGCCTTGCTGGTGTTTCCGGGTTCGGCCATGGTGATTTCCCATGATCGGTGGTTTTTAGACCGCATTGCCACCCACATTCTTGCCTTTGAGGGCGATAGCCAAGTGACTTGGTTTGAGGGCAATTATCAGGAATATGAAGAGGATCGGCGCAAGCGCTTTGGCGATGAAGCACTGAATCCGCATCGAATTAAATACAAACGCTTAGCGGGTTAAACCATTATGAGCTCGATCCGAACGGCCACACTGTTAATGCATTGCCCCGACCAGCCGGGGCTTATTGCCAATGTCACCGACTTTCTCAGTGGCTTTGGCGCTAACATCATCGACCTTGAACAGCACGTCGATCGGGCTCAGGGCGTGTTCTTTATGCGCGTGAACTGGGAGCTCGAGGGCTTTACTATGAGCGCTGAGGCGCTCAATGAGGCATTTGAGCAAAAGCTCGCCAAGCGCTTTGATATGGTTTGGCAGCTGCACTATGACCCTCGCCCGCAGCGCATGGCGTTGTTTGTATCCAAGATTTCACACTGCCTGTATGACCTGCTCTCACGCTGGCAAGCCGGCGAGTGGCGGGTTGATATTCCGCTGGTGATTAGTAATCACGAGACACTGCGGCCGGTGGTTGAGCAATTTGGCCTGCCTTACCACTATTTTCCGATTACCCCAGAGAACAAAGCTGAGCAAGAGGCCAAAGAGCTTGCGCTGCTGAAACAGCACGAAGTCGACTTTGTGGTGCTGGCTCGGTACATGCAGGTGGTTAGCCCTCAACTCATCGAGACCTTCCCCCACCGCATAATTAATATTCATCACTCCTCACTGCCGGCATTCGCTGGGGCCAAGCCCTACCACGCCGCGCATGCACGCGGTGTTAAAACCATTGGCGCGACCTGTCACTACGTTACGGAGTCGTTGGATGCTGGACCGATTATTGAACAGGATGTCGCGCGCATTTCGCACCGCGATTCCATTGAAGAGCTTGTGCGTAAGGGTCAGGATTTAGAAAAGGTCATTCTCGCCCGCGGCATTTTGGCGCATTTGCGCCACAAAACTTTGGTCTACCAAAACCGCACAATTGTCTTTAGCTAGCGCCAGATAGCTCGGCCGGGCGCTGGCAGTCAGGTGCCGGCGCCATCTCAAGCGCCTGTTCATACAAATATAACGCGCGTGGCATGGCCGCTTGCAGATCGCTGATCCGCCGATCTTTTGACGGGTGAGTCGAGAGAAATTCCGGCGGCCCGTCGCCATTGGCTTTGGCCATATTGCGCCACAACGCAACGCTGGCCTGCGGATCAAACCCCGCGTGCGCCATGAGCTCAAGGCCAATCACGTCGGCTTCGGATTCATGCAACCGGCTAAACGGTAAGATGATGCCCACTTGGGCACCTACACCCAGTGCGGCCAATACCCGCTGACGATCACGATCGTCACCCGCCGCCACCTGTAACGCGCCCAAACCCACTGCCGTTGCAAACTGCGTCGACATCCGCTCATTGGCATGCTCCGCCATCACATGGGCAATTTCATGACCAATTACCGCCGCCAGCTGATTGGCGTTTTGCGCAACATCCAGCAGCCCGGTATAAACACCCATCTTGCCGCCGGGCAGCGCAAAGGCGTTCACCGCTTCGCTGTCAAAAACGCTCACTTCCCACTGCGCATCGGCATATTCGCGCGGCACGTGCTCAACAATGGCATCGGTGACACATTGCACATAATCAACGACCCCTCCGGTGGTGATCACCGGCTCTTGGTCTTTCATTTGGCCATAGGCCTCGATGCCCATTCGCTGCATTTGTGAGTCAGGAAAAAACTGCAGCTGGGTGCGCCCGGTTGGCGAAGTCGCACAGGCACTCAGCAATGCCACCGCGCTAAGCGCAGTGAGTGCGCGTGCCCAGCGTTTAGGCCAATTAGTGGGCATCAGCGTCATGGTCTTTTGACGACGGCTTAACATCGCGAAACTCAACCGGTGGCTCAATGGGAGGCGGGCCTGCCTGCTTTTGCGCCACGATCTGCCAACTGATGTGCCACATGCCCATGACCAAGCCAAATAACCCAACCACCGCGATCGGCCAAAAACTCACAAACGGCGTCATAAACAACAACCAAAGCCCCGCCCCGACGGCAAACCAGCGCGCCGCAAACTGCCCACTATGATCGCGTATCCAGGCCGCACGTTCGCTTTTAGACGCATCACGCAGCGGGGTTTGACGTAGATGCCATAACGCAAACCAATAAGCCATTAATCGTTCAATTAGCGTTTTCATCGTTTGAGTATGAGCCTAGAATGCGCCTGCGAGAACCCCGTGTTCTACGTATGATGGGGTATACCACCTGTTTTGGAGTGAACGCCTAATGTCTGATCGCCTCGATCGGCTGCGCGATGCCCTTGCTGAGCGCATTTTATTGCTCGACTGTGCCATGGGCACGATGATTCAGTCTTATGAACTAGAAGAAGCCGATTTTCGCGGCGAACGCTTTGCGCACCATAGCAAAGACCTCAACGGCAACAATGACTTATTAGTCCTCACCCAGCCTGACATAATTTCTGAGATTCACCGCGACAATTTGGCCGCAGGCGCGCATATTCTCGAGACCAACACCTTTTCGGCGACTACGATTGCGCAAGCCGACTACGGCCTTGAGCAAACCGCGCGCGAAATTAACGTCGCTGCGGCTCGCCTTGCCCGCGAGGCGTGCGACGAATTTGAAGCCAAAGACCCTAGCACGCCACGGTTAGTGGCCGGCGCCATCGGCCCGACCAACCGCACCGCCTCGATTTCGCCCGACGTCAATGACCCGGGCAAGCGCAATGTCAGCTTTGATGAATTGGTGATCGCCTATCGCGAGGCGGCCGAGGGCCTAATTGAGGGCGGCGCCGATCTACTATTAATCGAAACCATTTTTGACACGCTCAACGCCAAGGCCGCCATTTACGCCCTCGAGCAACTGTTCGATGAGCACGGTTCGCGCATGCCTGTGATGATCTCCGGCACCATCACTGATGCCTCTGGGCGCACACTATCTGGACAAACCACCGAAGCCTTTTGGAACGCCATTCGCCATGCTCGGCCCTTTAGCGTTGGACTCAACTGCGCATTAGGCGCCGATCTCATGCGCCCGTTTGTCCAAGAGCTCAGCCGGGTTGCCGATACCTTTGTCACGATCTATCCCAACGCCGGCCTGCCCAACGAGTTTGGTGAATACGACCATTCGGCAGAGTTTATGGCGGGGATTATGAAAGAGTTCGCGCAAAGCGGCTTTGTCAACATTATCGGGGGCTGCTGCGGCACGACACCTGCGCACATTCGCGCCCTTGCTGATGCCGTCGAGGGTTTGCCACCGCGGCCAATTCCCGCGCCCAAACCGGCGATGCGGCTATCGGGGCTTGAACCTTGCAACATCGGGGCCGATTCGCTGTTCGTTAATATCGGTGAGCGCACTAACGTAACCGGCTCAGCACGCTTTAAGCGCCTAATCATGGAAGAGGACTACGACACCGCGCTGGAAGTCGCGCGTGATCAAGTGGATGGCGGCGCGCAAATTATCGACGTCAATATGGACGAGGGCATGCTCGATGCCACGGCCGCAATGCAAAGCTACCTCAAGCTAGTCGCCTCAGAGCCGGACATCTCGCGGGTACCGGTGATGGTCGATTCATCGAAATGGGACGCGATGATCGCCGGCATTAAGTGCATCCAAGGCAAATCAGTCGTTAATTCGATTTCGCTTAAAGAAGGCGAGCGCGGGTTTTTAGCGCAAGCTGCTGAGTTGCGCCGTCACGGTGCAGCGGTGGTCATTATGGCGTTTGACGAAGACGGCCAAGCCGATACCTACGAGCGGCGCATTCAAATTTGCCAACGCGCCTATAACCTGTTGATTGAGCGCCTCGACTTTCCGCCTGAAGATATTATTTTTGACCCCAATATTTTCCCGGTTGCCACCGGCATTGCTGAGCATGATCGCTATGCAATTGACTTTATTGACGCAACACGCTGGATAAAACAAAACCTACCGCACGCCAAAGTCAGCGGTGGGCTGTCGAACCTCTCGTTCTCATTTCGTGGCAATAACGCCGTGCGCGAAGCCATGCACTCGGTATTTCTCTACCATGCCATTCGCGAAGGCCTTGATATGGCCATCGTTAATGCCGGCCAGCTAGAAGTGTACGACGACATCGACCCCGAGCTGCGTGAGCATGTCGAAGATGTTGTGTTGGCCCGGCGCGACGATGCCACCGAGCGCTTGCTCGATTTAGCCGAGCGCTACAAAAACCAAGGCGGCAAGCAAAAAGTCGCTGACTTAAGTTGGCGAGAACAGCCCGTGACGAAGCGCCTTGAGCATGCGTTGGTCAAGGGCATTGCTGATTACACCGACGATGATGTCGAACAAGCGCGGCAACAGGTTAATCGCCCCATTGAGGTGATTGAAGGCCCGCTCATGGATGGTATGAATGTCGTTGGTGATTTGTTTGGCGAGGGCAAAATGTTTTTACCCCAAGTGGTGAAATCAGCCCGGGTCATGAAAAAAGCCGTGGCGTATTTACTGCCGTATATCGAAGAAGAAAAAGCCGCCAATGGCGTTGTCGACGATGAGCCCGCCGGCCGTATCCTGATGGCAACGGTCAAAGGCGATGTTCACGACATTGGCAAAAACATTGTCGGTGTAGTGCTTCAGTGCAATAACTTTGCGGTCACCGACTTAGGCGTAATGGTTGCTGCCGAAAAAATTATCGATACCGCCATTGAAAATAAAGTCGACATTATTGGCTTGTCGGGCCTCATTACGCCCTCGCTCGATGAAATGGTGAATGTCGCCAAAGAAATGCAACGCCGCGGGCTTAAGATCCCGCTGCTCATTGGTGGAGCGACCACCTCGCGGGTGCACACCGCGGTGAAAATTGCACCGCGCTACGACGGAGATGTGATTTACGTCAAAGACGCCTCGCGTGCCGTGGGCGTAGCCAGCAACCTGGTCAGCGACACCCGCTACCAAGCCTTTGCCGATGATCTGCGGCGCGAGTACGAACAGGTGCGCGAGCAACACGCGGGCCGGCAAAAGCGGCAAAAATGGATCAGCCTCGAGGCCGCTCGCGCCAATCGTACTGCGATTGATTGGTCTGATTGGCAGCCCATCCAACCCAAAACGCCCGGTGTTCAGATTATTGAGCCCAGCCTGGATGAATTGCTGGCGTACATCGATTGGACGCCGTTTTTTCATGCTTGGGAGCTGGCCGGGTCGTATCCAAAAATTCTTGACGATGCCGTGGTGGGAGAAGAAGCGCGCAAGCTGCTCGCCGATGCCCGCGACATGCTCGAGCAATTAGTGGCTGAGAAATGGCTCACCGCTCGCGGTGTCTTTGGCCTATTCCCGGCTAATGCGGTTGGCGATGATACGCCAATTTATACCGACGAAAGCCGCTCAAGCGTGCGCATGACCTTGCATCATCTGCGCCAGCAAAACGAAAAGCCCGCCGGTCGCCCAAACCAGTCACTCGCTGATTTTCTGGCGCCGGCCGATACGGCACAACCCGATTGGATGGGGGCCTTTGCCGTGACAACCGGCATTGGCATTGATGAACCGGTAGCCCGATTTGAAGCCGATAACGATGACTATAGCGCCATTATGGTCAAAGCCCTCGCGGATCGGCTTGCCGAGGCATTTGCCGAAATGCTCCACCAAAAAGTCCGACGCGAATACTGGGGTTACCGGGCCGATGAAACCCTCGATAACGCAGCACTTATTGCTGAGCGTTACGAAGGTATTCGTCCGGCACCGGGCTATCCCGCCTGCCCGGATCACACCGAAAAAGATCGGCTTTGGGAGTTGCTCGACGTCGAGGCAGCCATTGGGCTTAGGTTGACCGAAAGTCGAGCCATGTACCCAACGGCGGCGGTGTCCGGATGGTATTTCGGCCACCCAGACGCTCGCTACTTTGGTTTAGGGCGCATTTACCGCGATCAAGTCGAGGACTATGCCAAGCGCAAAGGCCTGCCCGTTCGCGAAATTGAGCGCTGGCTGTCGCCAAACTTGGGTTATGAACCTGAAGAGCGCGAATTGGCATAGCACGCCGACCTCGGGCACACTCGGCGCGCAAAGAACATAAAGGATTGCTCACCCATGACACAGTACAAACCCCAATACCCTGTCTTTCTCATCGCCCTTGTTTTCGCGATCGCTAGCACAGTGAGCTGGGCGCAATCAGCGGATGATCAAGCGGCACCACAACCAGCGCAGGCTGAAATTCGCGCCGAGCACCAGGACTGGGTAGTGCGCTGTCAACCCGCGCCAGAAGACGCGTTTGGCGCCGGTGAGCTTTGTGAGATGTACCAGCAAGTTAGCGAGCAAAATAGCCAACAAACGGTACTTGAAGTGGTGATTGGCTATCCGCAAGGCGCGGATCAGCCGATCGCCTTATTTAACTTACCGCTGGGTATGCGTTTACCCCCGGGTGTTGCGCTGCGCGTCGATAACAATGAGCCGATCAACTTTCCTATCCAAATCTGCTTGCGCGGTGGCTGCCGGGCTAATATTGCGCTCAGCGACGATCTGACCCGCCAGCTGCGCGCGGGCAGTCAAGCCCAACTGACTATCGCCGATCCGCAAGGACAAGAGATTCAGTTGCCTTTGTCACTGCTCGGCTTTTCTGCCGCGCTGAGCGATGTACAAGCTTCAGCCAACCAATGAGCCCACCGATCGAACACGCAGTGGGCCGGCGTCACTAAACTGTCATTGAACCAAGGCAACCTCAGCGCATGCTCAGACTGCTTGTCGACGCACTAGGTCTGATTGCCTCGGGACTCACCCCCACTGCCCAGCCGCTCATCCAACGCCGACTGCGGCATGGGTTGGTGACGGTGGGCGCTGGCTTGGCGCTGCCGATTGTGCTGGCCTACTACTGGCTTGGCTTGGGCCTTGATGAGATTTTCTTTCGCGGCTATCGACGCGTTGCCATCAAACAACCGGTGTTTATTCTCGGCGTGCCACGAAGCGGCACCACTGCCCTGCATGAAGCACTCGCCCAGGATACCCAGTTCACTACCCAACGCACTTGGGAATGCCTGCTGGCCCCATCCATTACCCATCGCTGGTGTTGGCATGCCCTAGCCCAGGCAGATCAACGGCTCGGTGCGCCGCTGCGCCGCTGCGCCGGTTGGGTTAACCGGCGTTGGTTGGCATCGCTTACGCAAGCGCACCCACTCAAGGCGACTGCCCCCGAAGAGGACTATCTTGCGCTGTTACCGTATTTATCAGCGTTTATTTTGGTGGTGATTTTCCCTCACTCAGCGCGATTGTGGCGGCTTGGTCGCGGCGATACGGCCTTATCGCCACCCGCCCGGGATCGACTGATGCGCCAGTATCGCGCCAGCATTCAGCGCCACCTTTACTATCATGGTCAAAGCCGGACCTATTTGGCTAAAAACGCCAGCTTTGCGGTATTGGCTGAGTCACTGGCCGGGCGCTTTCCTGATGCCCGCATCATCGCCTGCCTGCGTGAGCCTGAGCGGGTTGTCTCATCGCAAATCGCAAGCATCGAACCCGCGCTTAATGCACTGCATGGCGGGGTTGATCGAGACGCCTTAACCCAGCGCATGATCGAACAACTGCACACCGCCTACCGCGAGCTGTTGCGCGTATTGCCCAATAGACTGGCAACGCGTGCGGTATTTTTGCCACTCGCCGCCCAACGCGGTCATCTTGCCCAGGCCGTTCGCGCTATCTATCACCGCTTTCACTTACCCCGACGCCCGGCCTTTGATGCCCAGCTTGCGCATTTGGACCAACAAGCGCGTAGCCATCAATCCGGACATGCGCATCAACTCAGTGATTATGGCTTAAGCCATGCGGATATCGCGCATGCCTTTAGCGATGTCAACGCAGCCATCGATATGACCCACCCTAGCCCCATCGCCGCTGATCAAGTCGCGGCGTTGCCCCGCAAGCAAACCCGCGTCGTGGTGGTCTCAGACGCAGCGCCCGAGCGTAATGGTGTGGGTAGCTACTATGCTGATCTTATCGAACATCTTACTGATCGCTTTGCCAGTCTCACGCTGATTGCTCCCACGCATGGCGACAATAAGATTCCACAATGGGGGGCTATCGCCCTGCCCGGCGATCGTACGCAATCCCTAGTGATTCCCTCACCGTGGGCGTTCAACCAAACCCTTGTTAAACATCAACCCCATGTGGTGATTATCGCTACGCCAGGCCCCTATGGAATCCTTGCTGGTATGGCCGCTCGACGCTATGGCGCGCGGATTATTTTTGGGCTGCATACCGATTATGAAGCCCTGGCTGGATTGTATTGGCGCCGAACGTTTGGCCTGATTAACCGTCTGGGCATGGCGATGGTCAACCGGGTGTTGTTTTATCAAGCGGCTTTGGTGGTAAGTAACTCCCAGCCCATGCATGCGCTGGCCAAGCGCAAAGGCGCCCGCCAAGCAAAACGCGTCCAAACGCCGATACCGCGAGCCTTTATCGACACCCCGGTGACCGCCTTAAACACCCCACCCCAACGGGTGTTGTTTGTGGGTCGCCTAGCCGCTGAAAAACGCGTTGAAGCTGTGCTTGAGGCGGCAAAAAATCATCCCACTTTGGCATTTGTCATTGCCGGCGAAGGGCCATTGCGCGAGCAGGTGGAGTCCGCCGCCCAGGCACTACCCAACTTGACTTATGCCGGCTGGCTCACGCGCGACGGCATTCGAGATGCCCTGGATGCGACTGACTTATTGGTTTTGCCCTCACAGGTCGAAGCCTTTGGCACCGTTGCCCTAGAAGCCATGGCACGAGGCCGGATAACGCTTGTATCAGCAGGCTGCGGCATTGCCGATTGGCCCGCTTTTGCCGATGGACTCGAAGTCATGCACAACGATGAACCCCTAACCGGGGCGATTGAGCGGCTGATAAATCAAGCCCCCGAACAACTCGCGCAACGCGCTGACCAAGGTCGCTATCAAGCCCATCAAATGGCCGCTGACTGTGTTGATCACTGGGCAGGGCTAATTACCGACGAGGCGCCAGCCAATGCATCGGCCTAGCGTTGAATTAAGTATTCACGATGTAATGCCAAACCGTCTAACCGCGGTGCAATCACTGATTAACCAAAGCCAAGCACTCGGCTGGCCACCGCCGCTTTTACTCGTTGTGCCCGGGTTAGACTGGGATGCCGCCGGCATAAGACAACTTCACCGCTGGCAGGCAGAGGGCCATGAACTCGCCGGTCATGGTTGGTTTCATCGCATTAGCGGCTACGGCGGGTTAAAACATCGCCTACATGCGGCCTTCCTATCACGCCAAGTTGCCGAGCATCTAAGCCTTAACGCCAATGCCATTATTGCGCTCATGCAGCGCTGCTATGCTTGGTTTGGTGAGCAGGACTTAGCCACCCCCACCCGCTATGTACCGCCTGCTTGGGCACTTGGGCCGGTCAGCATTAAGGATTTAAAACAACAGCCCTTCGCTGAGGTAGAAACCTTGCGTGGGATTATTCACGTTGCCAGCGGCCAATGGAGTCATGGCGCACTACTGGGTTATGAGGCGGGCAATCGGTTGCAGCACTACGCACTGCGTGTGAGTAATGCGGTTAATCGCCAACGCGCTCAGCGCACGGGACTGCGCATTGGGCTTCACCCCGATGATGCACAGCTCCCGCTTGCCGATGCGCTATGGGCTGACTTAAGGCGCTTTAGCCCGCCGCACTAAGCAGACGATTCACCTCGTCCCAATTGACGACGTCCCAAAACGCTTCGACGTAATCAGGCCGGCGGTTTTGATAACGTAAATAATACGCATGCTCCCATACATCCAAGCCCAGCACCGGGGTGCCTTGCGTGGGTGCGACATCCATTAGCGGGTTGTCTTGGTTTGGGGTTGAGGTGATTTGCAGGCCATCCGGGGTGCTGATCAACCACGCCCAGCCCGAGCCAAACCGACCCAGCGCTTCCGTGGTGAATGCCTCACGAAAGGCATCAAACGAGCCAAAGGCTGCGTTAATGGCCTCAGCCACATCACCACTAGGCTGACCGCCGCCGTTGGGTGAGAGCATTTTCCAAAACAGCGAATGGTTGTAGTGCCCGCCGCCATTGTTTCGCACAGCGACTGACAGGGTCGACACCTGGCTAAACATTGACTCTAGGTCAGCGCCTTCTTGATCACTGCCGCTAATCGCATCATTGAGTTTGGTCACATAGGTGTTGTGATGCTTGGTGTGATGTATTTCCATGGTGCGCGCATCAATCGAGCGATCAAGCGCATCGTAGTCATAGGGTAAATCCGGCAGCGTAAAGGCCATGAGGATCTCCTTGTGTTGGCAAGTGTTAAATAACCACGATTATCGTGGCGCGGCATAACTGAGCTAAACCGTACTCGTTCAGTCCGGTTTTGACCATAGCGGACTAGTCAACGACCGAGTGAATCGGCGATACTCCTGCATGATCTGACTATTTTATCAGCGCTTGATTCACGGAGCCTTTTTTATGTCTACGCCTAAGCTTTTGCTGGTCGCGATCGCAGGTTTATTTTTAACCGCTTGCGGCCTGATGCCCAACAGTGGCTCCACCGCAGCCGACAACACCGAATCTGCGGCCACTAGCCAGGCTGAGCCAGTGGGTAATCGCTTTCCTGGCGTTGAAGTGATTACCTCCAGCCCTGAGCAATTCTCGCGCCAGCTCGGCCGCTACACCGTCTATGAGCGAACCAGCTGTAACCGTGAATCAGAACGCCGCGAAGCGTTTGCAGCCACGCTAGAAAAACTTCAGGCCAAAGCGGCCGATGATGGTGCGGATGCGGTGCGGGTGCTCGGCACCGGTGCGCTGGAGAGTCGCGGACTGTGTAATAACGATATGTTCCAGCTGACGGGCGTGGCCTTTCGCGAAGAGAACATCCAGCCCAATACCGCCACCAACTCCGGCGCCAACAGCGCCGACTCGCTCACCACCCGGCTCGAAGAGCTCGATAGCCTGCGCACCCGTGGCTTGATCACTGATAGTGAATATCAGCAACTGCGCGAACAGGTTTTAAACGACGCGTACTAATCGGCGGGCTAGGTGAACAACAATCCGAGCCGATTATGGACGCTGGCCCTGCCCGGCGGATTTGTCATGCTGTGGAGCACGGGTTTTATCGGCGCGCAGCTCGGCCTGCCCTATATCGAGCCGCTCACCTTCCTTGCCATTCGCATGCTGCTGGCCGCAACCCTGCTCACCGGTATTGCAGTGCTCACCCAAGCACCCTGGCCTAAGCAACGTGGGGCAATTGCGCATACCGCGGTGGCTGGATTGCTGGTTCATGCAGCCTATTTAGGTGGCGTGTTTTGGGCTATTGACCGTGGCCAGTCAGCCGGC
Source organism: uncultured Ectothiorhodospiraceae bacterium (assembly GCA_913056315.1). Lineage (GTDB taxonomy): Bacteria > Pseudomonadota > Gammaproteobacteria > Nitrococcales > Nitrococcaceae > Spiribacter. The sequence continues at coordinate 4,822 of CAJXMZ010000002.1, read as the reverse complement.
GTTACCGCCATCATGGTAGCCCTACAACCGCTGTTGACGGCCACGCTGGCAGGGCCATTGCTGCACGAGCGCGTGGGCAAATGGCAATGGACTGGCCTGCTACTGGGTTTTGGCGGTGTCTCACTGGTAATTGCCTCAGGCATGGACGGCGGGCAACTCAGCGCTGCCAGCGTTTTTGCCACCGCCATCGCACTTATCGGCATTACCTGCGGCACGCTTTATCAAAAGCGCTTTTGCCCGCTGAGTGATTTACGCACGGGCGGCAGCATTCAATATGCAGTGTGTGCGGTGGTCTTGGGTGCACTCGCGCTCATGACAGAAGAACAAACCATCATTTGGACGGGTGAACTGATTTTTGCTTTTGCTTGGTTGGTGCTGGTCTTATCGGTGGGCGCTGTGGGGCTATTATTTTTGTTAATTCGCCATGGTGCGGCCGCGCGGGTGGCCTCGGTGTTCTATTTGGCACCGCCGCTGACGGTCATAACGGCTTGGTTGTTGTTTGACGAAACGCTCTCAGCCATGGCGTTAGTGGGCCTTGGCGTTGTTGTTGCCGGCGTGGCACTGGTCGCGCGTGGCGATGTGCCAGCAACAGCAAAGGGCTAGTCAGCGCGCGCTAGGGTGCTTATCCTGCGGGCTATGAGCGATAGCCTACGAGACCAACTGCGCAAAGCCGGCCTAGCGGACGAACAAACGCTGCGCCAAGCCAAAACCCAAAAGCGCAAAAAGCGCCGACGGGGTGAGCGCGATGAAGAGCAAGCAGCGACCAGCGAGGCAGCAGCCAAGCGCGAAGCTGATCGTCGCGCGCGCGATCGAACCCTTAATCGTCGTCGCCAAGATGAGCGTGAACGCCAAGCCGCGGAGCAATCCGCTCGGCAAATGGTTATCGACAATGAAATTGCCCACGATGGCCAAGAGCGCTTTCAATTTAGCCACAATGGCCAAATTCGGCCCATTCATGTGAGTGCCGCCCAACGCCGAGACTTGGCCGCAGGTAAGATCGCCATTGCCCGCACGCGCGGGCGCTACCGGTTAATCCCGAATGAGTTAGTCGTCAAAATCCAAGCGAAAGCGGCCTTTTTAATTGCTTGGACTGCCGCCGATGGGGCAACCCAGGATGAAAGCGACGACTACCCCGATCACCCCGTGCCCGATGACTTGATTTGGTAAGCGGCCAACAAAAACGCATAGCGGTAAGCGACTTCTTCTAAATACTCAAATCGCCCCCCCGGCCCACCGTGACCGGCGCTCATATTGGTGCGCAAAATAATGGGGGCAGTAGGCTTGGCCTCAGCGCGCAGTCGCGCGACCCACTTAGCCGGCTCCCAATAGGTGACTCGCGGATCGGACACCCCAGCGGTGACCAGCAAGTGGGGATAGGGCCGCGGGGCAATATTATCGTAGGGCGAATACGCGGCAATATGCGCATAGGCCTGGGCATCCTCAAGCGGGTTGCCCCACTCTGGCCACTCCGGCGGAGTCAACGGCAGACTCGGATCAAGCATTGTATTGAGCACATCGACAAAGGGCACATCCGCAATGGCGGCATGAAACAGCGCTGGACGCTGATTGAGCACCGCGCCCACGAGCATGCCGCCCGCACTGCCGCCATGCACGGCGATTTTTCCCGCCCCGGTGTAGCCGCTGGCAATTAAATGCTCGGCACAGGCAATAAAGTCACTAAAGGTATTTTGCTTAGCTGCCTCGCGGCCGTCTCGGTACCAGCGGTAACCACGCTCACGCCCACCGCGCACATGCGCAATGGCATACACAAACCCCCGATCCACCAATGACAAACGGTGCGGACTAAACCCGGGCAGCTCGCTAATACCATAGGCGCCGTAACCATAGAGCAGTAACGGCGTCTCGTCGCCAAGCGTTGTATCGCGGTGATAGAACAATGAAATCGGCACGGCTTCGCCATCTTCGGCCACCGCCATTAATCGCTGTGTGAGGTAGGCACTGGGGTCATGGCCGCTGGGCACGACTTGGGTTTTGCGCAGCGTACGCTCGCCGCTATGCATGTCGTAATCAAAAATTTGCGCAGGCTGGGTCAATCCACTCAAGCCAAACCGCAGGGTATTGGTGTCATATTCCAACCCAGCAATCACACCCACCTCAACACACGGGTCGGGCTGATCAATCACCGTCTCCGCGCCGCTGACCAAATCGCGAACGACAATGCGCGACTCGGCATCTTCGAGCTCTTCACGCACCAGCCAACGCGCAAAGACCTGCATCCCCTCAATGAGCCGGCCGGGGCGCTCACGAATAAGGACTTCCCAATCCTCAATCGCCGCAGGTGTCGTGGCATCGATGGGCGTTTGGCAAATACAAAAGTCTTCGGCGCCATCGGCGTTGGTCAAAATCAGCCAATGACCGCCATGATCGCTTACGCTGTACTCAATATCGCGTTGTCGCGCAGCGATGAGCTGTGGCTCGCTTTCGGGCTGATCCGCCGGCAACCAACGCACCTCAGAGGTGGTGTGATCATGACTATCAATTAACAAATAACGCCCACTATCGCTGCGCTCAACGCCCAGAAAAAAACCCGGATCGGTTTCCTCATAAACCAAGCGATCACTGGCTGGATCTTGCCCAAGCCAATGGCAATATACCCAGCGCGGACGCAGTTCTTCGTCTAAAACCGTGTAAATAAAAGCTTGGCTATTGGCGCTCCAGGCCAAATCGCCACGCGCGGTGACAATGTGCTCATTCAGATCAACCCCATCAGCAAGCCGGCGAATACGCAACGTAAACGACTCCGCGCCCGAGCGATCCACGGCATAGGCCAAATACGCATGATCCGGGCTATGCACCGCACCGCCCAAGCGAAAATATTCGCAGTCTTTGGCTTCGGCATCGCCATCAAAGATAACCTGCTCATCACCCCCAGCACGCGGCTGACGGCATATCAACGCATGCTGCCCGCCCTGCCGATAACGACTGTAATAACACCACGGCCCATCAGCCGCTGGCACGGTTTGGTCATCTTCACGAATGCGCCCGCGCAATTCACTCACAAGCGCCTGACGCAAGGGCTCAAGCGGACGCATGAGGGCATCCGCGTAGCGATTTTCCGCTTCTAAATACGCGGTAATCGCTGGATCCAAGCGATCTGGATCAGCCATTGCATCGCGCCACTGCGGGTCTCGCAACCACGCATAGGGGTCGTGCCGCGTCTGCCCGTGGTGCGTGCTGGCCACTGGTTGCCGATCAGCAATGGGTGGGTGAGGTAAATCATCGGGCAATAACGACATTAAGCGCGCTCCTCTCGTAGCGCTAACCAAGCATGCGTTGCGACAGTCAACATAATCAGCCCACCACCGACAAAGGTAAGCGCTGGAACTTGCTCATTGAGCACCCACCACACCCAGATCGGCGCGAGTACGGTTTCAAGCAACAAAAACAAGCTCACCTCAGGCGCGGGTAAGTAGCGCGTTGCCACTGTGAGCATCAAGGTAGCCAGTGGCATCTGCGCAACCCCCATCACCGCAACCACCGCGTAGGTTTGTGCATCCAGCGAAAAGGGCGCGGCAAAGGGTATTGCGATTAATCCGGCCAACGCCCCGCTGGCACAGATCAACGGTAGCCGCGGCAAGCTGGGGAAGTGTCGCAAAATCGTCAGCTGCCCACCCACGCAAATAGCCAGCAAAAAGGCAAACCCATCACCCAACGCCGTGCCGCCTTGCAACGCGCCGCTAAAGACAATGAACACTCCGGTCATTGCCGCGACAATGGCTACCCAAGTGCGTAGCGCGACTCTTTCGCGCAAGAAAATCCATGAAAAAAGGGCAGCAAAAAATGGCGCGGCTGCCAGAATCACCACGGTGTTGGCCGCCGCCGTATGCGAAACGGACAATACAAACAAAATGACATTACCGCTGAGCATGACCACCGCGGCGGCAATTAGCCAGCGTGCCCGCCGCCCCATGGGCAGGATAAGGCGTTGCCGATTGATCAACATCCAGGCGCCCAACGTTAGGCAAATAAGCCACCCACGCCAAAAGACAATATCCCAGTGATCGGCCGCGGCAAGGCGCACCAATAGCGCATCAAAACTAATCAGCAACACCGCCCCAAAGGCAATGAGCAACCCGCGGCGGTGATCAGCCAAGCCAGACCAAGCGCGATTCGCAGTGGGAGTGGACATTTTTTAACCTTTGTATCGTGCAGCGCTAGTCAATTGGCTGATGAGCCTATCGACTCGACAGCCAAGTGGCCAGCGCATCGCGGTTTGTCGGCGAGAAAACAGGCGTTTACACTACGCGATCAAACATTTTTGCTTAGAGGTTCTCATGCAGATTGCAGATAACGCGGTCGTAGCGATCGACTACACCTTGCGCGACACCGATGGGGAGGTTATCGATGCATCCCCGGAAGGCCAGCCACTGCAGTATCTGCATGGCGCCGGCAACATCATTCCCGGCCTTGAAAAAGCCCTTGAAGGCAAAACGGCAGGCGAAGATATTGATGTCAACATTCCGCCCGAAGAAGCGTACGGCGAGCGTGATGACCGCCTTCAGCAAGACGTGCCACTGAGTATGTTTGAAGGCGTGGACAATGTGGAAGCGGGTATGCGTTTTCAAGCGCAAACTCAATCGGGCACCCAGGTGGTGACCGTGGCTGCAGTCAGCGGCGATAACATCACCGTGGATGCTAATCACCCGCTTGCCGGTCAGACCCTAAACTTCAAGGTTAAGGTGTCCGAGGTGCGTGAGGCCTCGAGCGAAGAAATCGAGCACGGTCACGTACACGAATAATATCGCGAATCGGAGGCAACAACGTGATTGAAATCGACCGGATCTCGCGGGCCTTTGGGGGT
>CAJXMZ010000001.1 GCA_913056315.1 uncultured Ectothiorhodospiraceae bacterium | reverse complement strand
TGAGCCGAGTAGCTCCACGCCCTCTTGATCTGCTAGCCGTTGACCGCCATAGGCGCCAAAGATGTGCTCTTCGTGGCCACATTGCGAGCATATATGCAGGCTCATGTTCTCAAGGATGCCCAGCACCGGGACTTTCACCTTTTCAAACATTTTCACGCCTTTGCGCGCATCCAGCGTGGCAATGTCTTGCGGCGTGGTCACAACGACCGCGCCGGCTACCGGGACTTTTTGCGACAGCGTGAGCTGAATATCGCCCGTGCCTGGCGGCAGATCGATAATAAGATAATCAAGCGAATCCCAGCGCGTATCGTTGAGCAACTGGGTTAAGGCTTGGGTCACCATTGGCCCGCGCCACACCATGGGCGTGTCTTCTTCGATTAAAAACCCAATCGACATCACTTGGACGCCGTAATTCTCAAGCGGAGTAATACGCTTGCCATCGGGGCTATCGGGTTTAGCGCCAGCAACACCCATCATGCGCGGTTGGCTTGGGCCATAAATATCGGCATCGAGCAGACCCACGCGAGCGCCTTCATCAGCCAGTGCCAGCGCGAGATTCACCGCGCTGGTTGACTTACCCACACCGCCTTTAGCGGATGCCACCGCAATAATATTGCGAATGTTATCCAAGGGCTTGAGCGTGTCTTGGACCTGATGGGCGCTAATTTGCCAAGCCACCTCAACGCTCACCGCAGTCGCCCCGGTCACCGTTTTCACCTGCTCGGCGAGTGCGTCTTTAAGGGCTTGTTGATAGCGCTGCACCGGAAAGCCCAGTTTGAGCTTAACGCGCACGGCCTGATCATCAACCACGATATCCTCAACCCCACCGGCGCTGACTAAATCAGTGCCTAGACAGGGCTCGATCCAGCCCGCGAGGGCTTGTTCAACGGTATCTCGGGTGATTGAAGACATACTCACTCCTGCATCAAGCGTATTAGAAAATAGATATCGATATCCTACGCTGCCTAGGCCTCTTTACGCATGTTACGACGACACCCCCGCATACAACACTGGACAGCCCCTAGTAAAAAACGGCATTTTGCCGTTTCATCATTCAATCGGAGTGCAGCGGATGTCGGCACACGTTGATCGGAGCGCTATCGATCTTAATCAACTGCTCACGCAGACTGATTCACCGGATGCTGGCGCTTTCGTCGTGTTTGGTGGCACCGTGCGTCGCCATCACGACGGCAAAACCGTCACCGCCATTGAATACTCTGCTTATGAACCGCTTGCCGAAAAAGCGCTGGCTGAAGTCGAAGCCCACGCAATGGAACAATTCGACATCCTATCCTGCGTCATTCGACATCGGGTGGATCGCCTGGAAGTCGGAGAGCTTAGCGTTGTTGTGGTTGTGCGTGCAGCCCATCGTGCTGATGCCTTCGCTGCTGGGCGCTTTGCTATCGACACGCTTAAAAAGACTGCGCCGATATGGAAGCGCGAAGCTTATAGCGATGGCACCGAAGTGTATTTGCAAGGCGAGACATTGCCTGGCGCAGGCGAATAGTTTTTATGTCAGCCCCGGTGTCTGACCAACTTAACCGGCCATTGCGTGATCTGCGCATCTCGCTGACCGATCGCTGCAACTTTCGTTGTGGCTACTGCATGCCCAAGGCACTTTTTGGTACTAACCATGCCTTTATGCCGCGCGCTGAATTGCTGACATTTGAAGAAATTACCCGTCTTGCCGGTGTGTTTACCCAGTTAGGCGTGCGCAAATTGCGCTTAACCGGCGGTGAGCCACTCATTCGGCGCGATATCGACAAATTGGTTGCCATGCTTGCGGCAATCGACGACATAGACGATATCAGTCTCACCACCAATGCCTCATTACTCTCGCTCGAAAAAGCGCAGGCGCTCAAAGCCGCCGGACTCAACAGAATTACCGTGAGCCTAGATGGAATCGATGAGGCTACCTTCCAAACCATGAATGATGTGGGCTTTCCCGTCGGCAAGGTGCTCAATGGCATTGCCAACGCAGAGCGTGCGGGATTAGCACCGATTAAAATCAACATGGTGGTTCAGCGCGGCGTCAACGATCACGACATCATTAATATGGCGAATCACTTTCGTGGCACCGATCATATTGTGCGCTTTATTGAATATATGGACGTTGGCAACAGCAATGGCTGGCGGCTTGACCAAGTTATGCCGTCCAAGGAAGTGGCCACATTGATCGACGCGCATTGGCCGATTGAGCCGGTCAGTCCCAATTATCTTGGCGAGGTCGCTAAGCGCTATCGGTATACTGACGGCCGTGGCGAAATTGGCTTGATTAGTTCTGTCTCACAGCCATTTTGCGGTGATTGCAGCCGTGCGCGGTTATCCGCCGAGGGCAAACTGTTTACTTGTTTATTTGCCAGCGACGGGCATCCTGTTCGCGATGAGCTGCGCCGCGGCGCCAGCGATGTCGCGTTGTATGACTACTTGGCTGGCATTTGGCAAAAACGCAGCGATCGCTATTCACAGATCCGCTCGCACCAGACTAAGCCGATCAATACGCAGAAAATTGAAATGTCCTATATCGGTGGATGAGATTTTGAACGCCCAACCAATTAATCAACGCAGGCGTGCTGATGCGCTGCCCCTAACTGGCGTAAAAGTCGTTGACTTCGGCCAGTATATGGCCGCCCCGGCTGTCGCAATGATGTTGGCGGATTTTGGCGCCACGGTTATCCACGTTGACCCGCCTGGCGGTCCGCTCTGGGACACACCCGCTAACGCAACACTCCAGCGTAATAAGTGCATCGTTGAGCTTAATTTAAAAGACGCTACAGACCGCGAACATGCGCTGTTACTGATTGAAGAAGCCGACATTGTGATCGAAGGCTTTGCCCCCGGGGCCATGCAATCGATGGGCATCGATTTTGATGCCCTTTGCCAAGAGCGCCCTGAGCTAATCGCCCTGTCGATGCCTGGGTTTGCCAGTGATGACGAAAAACACTGCGATTGGCGGGCCTTTGAAAGCATTATCGCCGCCACCTCCGGTGTATTCTCTGACATGGGGCTCAATCGCATTTTAATGGGCGTAAACCCCTCATTTTCGCCGCTGCCATTAGCCTCGGCTTATGCCAGTGTCATTGCCGGTGCGGCGGTCATGCTTGCCTTGCAGTCACGCGAGAACACCGGGTTTGGCGATCAAATTGAGGTGCCGTTAGCAAGCGCCCTCATGGAAGGCCTGGGTTATAACTCATTGCATATCGACGCCGAACCCGAGCGTTATAAAACCCTTCGTCAAAAAGAAATTGAGCGCCGGCGCATTGAAGGCCTCCCCATGGATGTTGGCTATGACGATCTCCAAGAACTGCTCGATCCGTTTTTTCGCAATTACTTATGCAAAGACGGCCGCATGTTCTATGTCGTATGCCCAAGCCACCGCGATCATGTCCAGCGCTGTTTAGAGACTTTGGGACTCTACGACGAACTCGCGGCTGAGGGGTTTACGCAAGTCATTGATGTTTATCGCTCCAGCCGTGATTGGGAAAGCAGCGTCACGCCCGGTCTTTATCCATTGCCAGCTGATTGGGCCGCGCACATCGCAGAGCGTATGAAAGCGGTTTTCATTACCCGTACCACCAAAGAGTGGGAGCGAATATTTGGCCGTGGCCGCTTTCCCGGCGCGCCACAGCGGTGGCTACAAGAATGGCTTAACGACGATCATGCAGAAAGTGCAGGACTGATTATCGAGCTCACCGACCCCGAATATGGGCTAATGACCCAACCCGGCCCGTTGCTGTGGATGCGTGAGTGCGGTGAGGCCATGCTCAGCCCTCAACCGCGGCAATGGGTGAGCGCCGATCAGGCGCTGAAACGCCTACGCAGTCATCCCACGCGATTGCCCCGCCGTCGGAGTAAAACGCCGTCCAGCTGGCTTGATGGTGTGAAGGTTTTAGATTTGTGCAATGTAATTGCCGGCCCGCATTCAACCAATTTTTTGGCGCGCTTTGGCGCAGAGGTCACCAAAATCGACCCGGCCAAACCAATCTATGACCCGACCAACACAGTCATCTATGGTTTAACGCACATGCGTGGCAAGCGCTCGGCACTACTTGATATCCGTCAACCGGACGGGCGCAAAGTCCTCGAGGCACTGATTGAGCGCGCGGATGTTGTGGTGTGGAATGCAACCGATCAACAAGTCCAGGGCATGCGCCTCGACGCCGATAGCCTTCAGTCGATTAACCCCAACGCCATTTTCTGCCAGCTAGACTGCTTTGGCGGCGTGCGCCAAGGCCCTCGCAGCAATTACCCAGGTTATGATGACTTGGTGCAGGCGTGTACCGGAGTAATGCTGCGCTTTGGGGGCGGCATGCAAACCCCTGAAGAACATGCCCATGTTGGCACGATCGATGTGATGTGTGGCTTTGCCGCGGCAATGGCAATGGCAACCGCACTGTTCCATCGCCACCGCACGGGTGAGGCGCTGCGCCCACGCACATCCTTGGCTGCATTAAGTGGGCTACTACAAATGCCCTACTGCTATGACTACCCACGTCGCGCGCTATTTGATGAGCCCTCGGGCCCACAGGCGCTGGGATTTGATGCGCTTGCGCGTTTTTATCAAGCATCCGATGGATTTGTGCTGATTAGCCTCTACGAGCGTGATCTACCCAAGCTCAACGACTTACCAGATTTTCACGGCATTGTTGATTGTGATCCATCGGAACGGGCAGCTTTCCTAGCCGCGATTTTCCCGCGTGCACGGGCTGAGGACTGGGTTGAGCGGTTGCAGGCCGCCGGGTTAGGCGCTGCCGTGTGCGAAACATTGGAGACATTAAGGGCCTATCATAGCCATCCGCCCACCACCCAGCCCACGATTGAGCCTCAAGGCAGTTATGCTTTTACCCAGTATGTTGACCACCCAAGTGGCTACACCGTCACTCAAGCTGACCCGTGCGCCGTACGACCGACACGCGCGGTGATTTATGCAACCCCACCGGGTGAGGCCTATGGGGCATCCACACGGGCTATTTTGAACGAGATCTCGATCGATCAGGCCACACAACAAGCGCTGCTTGCCAATGGCGTTATCGCCGAGCACTGGTCGCAGGACTACTTACCCGATTAAGCCGACGCATCGGCCAAAATCATGGCCGCGGCTTTTTCTGCAATCATTAACGTGGGTGAGTTGGTGTTGCCTGAGGTGATAGTTGGCATCACTGAGGCATCAACAACGCGTAACCCCGGCTCACCGTGGACGCGTAGCCGCGCATCAACTACAGCACCCTGGCTCGGTTCTGGGCCCATCGCGCAGGTACCCACCGGGTGAAAGATCGTTGTACCCACATCACCAGCCGCCGCGGCTAAGGCCTCATCCGAGGTAATCTCTGCCCCCGGCAGCAGCTCAACCGGCTGATGCGCGGCCAACGCAGCACTGCCCATGATACGCCGCGTTAACTTAATGGCCTCAACAGCCACATCCCGATCTGTCTGCGTGGACAAATAGCGCGGTTCAATACAAGGCGCAGAGGCTGGATTGCTATCGCGCAAGCTCACCCGACCGCGGCTTTCTGGGCGTAGGTTACAAACCGAGGCGGTAATCGCTGGGAATGGATGCAACGGGTCGCCCAGACGATCAGTGCTCAAAGGCTGGACATGATATTGCAGATTCGCGCGCGGCTGCGCCGGGCTACTGCGGGCAAAGCATCCAAGCTGACTGGGCGCCATCGACAGCGGACCGGTGCGCCGCAGCGCGTACTCAAGCCCCATTAACATCCGTCCGGATAATCGATTAACCCGCTCGTTCAGGGTTTTGGCGCCCTGCACTCGGTAGACCGTGCGCAGCTGCAGATGATCTTGCAGATTTTCGCCAACACCCGACAAGTCATTATCCACTGTAATCCCGAGCGCATTGAGCGCCTTGGCCGGCCCAATTCCCGCGCGCTGCAAAAGCACCGGGCTGTGGACCGCACCGGCGGCGAGAATTAATTCATTTCCAGCTTGAGCGCGCATCGACTGCCCGCGATGCGTAAACCCTACCGCGCATAGACGCCCATCAATTCGTTGCAGTGTCTGCACTTCGGCGTGGGTTAATACGGTGAGGTTTTTACGCTGGCGGATAGGCTTTAAAAAGGCTTTGGCTGCACTTACGCGCAACCCTTTGCGTTGATTGACATGAAAGTAACCACAGCCTTCGTTATCACCGGTATTAAAGTCATCAACTGACGCAATACCCTGCTCGGCCGCAGCACGCTGAAAAGCCTCAAGAATTGGCCAAGACAATCGCTGGCGCTCAATGCGCCACTCCCCGCCTTGGCTATGCCATTGATTGGTTATAAAGCCGTGGTCTTCGTGCTGACGAAAATAATCAAGGGCCTCAGACCAACCCCAACCGGGGTTTCCTGCTGCAACCCACTGCTCGTAATCGGCGGCTTGCCCGCGCATATAAATCATACCGTTTATCGAACTACTCCCCCCGAGCACACGCCCACGAGGATAAGTCAGCGCGCGACCATTGAGGCCTGCATCCGCCTGCGTTTTTAAGCACCAGTCCGTGCGTGGGTTGTTGAGGGTATACAGATACCCCACAGGAATATGGATCCAGGGATAGCGATCAGGCCCGCCGGCTTCGAGTAACAAAACACGGTGATTTGGGTTGGCGCTTAGACGATTGGCCAGCAAGCAACCGGCTGTGCCGGCACCAATCACAATATAGTCGTATTCACCCGCCCATTGCGCTGTGGATTCATCGCGCATAGCCACTCTCCTCGATGCGAGTTTTTAGTATTCCCCTATCATCGCTAATGGCGCGCCAATGTACAGTTTTTTTGTGCTGCGCCAATGCGTCTTGCCCATTGGGTGAGATAGCCATGTAACTGATCGCGATACCCTGTACGCCCCGATGGGTTATTGGGATTTGAGGTGATCACAGCGGTCAGCTCAAGCGCTGGAATCACATACAACATTTGACCGCCATAGCCCCAGCCATAATAACCAGCGTAACCGGCAAACTCACGAATAAACCAGCCATAACCATAGCCATCGCCCGTCCACCGCGATCGTCCACGAATCTGCCAGCTGGCTGCCACCCAACCCGGCGGCAACAAGCGTTGGCCATCGGCTGTTACCCCATCGCGACGATAGAGCTCACCCAGTGCAAACAGGGATCGCGGCCGCATAGCAACTTGATTGCCCCCAAAGGCGATCCCTTGTGGGTCGTCCATCCAACTCATCACCCGAATACCGGCCGGTGCAAACCATGTATTGCCAAGGGCATAACTGGGCTGCCCCGTGCGCTTTTCAAGCAGAGCTGACAACAAATGGGTATTGCCGGTCGAATAACGCATGCCCTGACCCGGCGCGGCTTGGACCGGCTGGGCTAAAGCCGAGCGCACCCAGTGATCACTGGCCACCCACGCGCCGTAATTTGCGCCCGATGTCCGGGCCAGACCCGCGCGCATCGATAACAAATGGTCTACTGTGATCTGCCCTAGCCTTGGGTCTGGATCCCGCGGCAACAGCGCAGCAAAACTACCGGCAATGCGCTCGTTAACATCGCTGATAATCCCACGCTGGATGGCAGCTCCCGTGATCGCAGCCATAAGGGTTTTAGAAGCCGATTTAATATTGGCAGCCGATTGCACTGAGGCACCGTTAAATGCCTGTTCAACCACTAAATCGCCATTAACCCCTAAGTGCAAAGTCCGTAGATTTTCAAACGCACCGGCGCGTTGCCCCAATGCGGCGGTCTCAGCCGGGCTGGGTAGGCAGTCGAGTGAACCCGACGCCCCGACCCCGCTGCCTACGCTACCGACCAACATGACAGCCATTAGCGCGCGTGACAGGCTAAAAATAGCGCATTCTCACTGTCACGCTGCTCTCTAACGTTAATTCGTCAGCAGAGTCACCCAGTGATACATCGACCAAACGATTCGTAGTGACCTGGTTATCGCCGTTGGGTTGGGCGAGTGGCAGCACTCGATCAACGATGCCCTGCACCTCGGTGTTGGCAGCAATCACAGTCACTGCCTCGCCAGCCTGGGGCAAGCGCAAAAGCCTTTGTGGTAGCTCCCAGCGAACAAAGCGCTGCGTTTGATCGAGTATCTCGACAATCGGCTCCCCCGGTTGCAGCGAAGCCCCCTCTCGAACCACTTCAACTCCAACGGTGCCGGCCTCAGTCGCGAGCACTTGAAAGTTCTCCCAGCTGGTACGAATGTCGGCGTGCTGACGCCGCAGTCGTTCACGGTTATCTTCTAAAACTGTAATCAGGCCCGGTAACCGCTGCAAACGGGCTTGATTGGTCTGCCAGCGATCAAGCGCTTGCGTATATTCTCGTTGCATTGCCGCCCGAGTCAGCATATCCACGGCATCGGGGTTCTGGTCCGTTCGCTCTAGCGCGTCGGTAAGCTCATCGAGCCGACTTTTAAGCGCTGTTTGGATTTCCTGCTCGACTTGCAGCGTTTCGCGCGCCTGCTCAATGTCTTTGGCTGCGTCGCCCATAGCCCCATCGATCACGCGCAAGGCTGCTGAACGGTCCGGGCGGTCCACCGTTGCCAACAAAGCCCCGGGATAGACCAACTGACCGGGGTCAACATTAACCACTCGAACATTAGCGGCATAGGGCAATGATACCGCTTGGACGGGTGCCACCACGTGGCCAACTCCCTCGAGCACTAAATAAGGGCGGCCAAAAAAATACAGTGCGTAGCCAATGACAGCTAAGATAACAACCGAATAAATCGTGCGCGCTATACGCCCCGAGGTGCGATAACGCTGATCGCTCGTGTCCATATCATCGCCTGAGTGCATCACTTGCATTAATGCCGTCCATTGAGTCGTTGCCGAATACGCCTAGGCAAATAGCCATCATGAATCGATGAGTGCCAAATCGCCTCACTTAAATAGGCGTAGAGCCTAACCGCTTTCATGACAACACCCTGGTAAAGCGGAAAGATTGGCCAGATCAGCAGCAAAAATGGCGACACCGGCCCTCGGTAGGTCATAAATACCGGCGCTAATATGAGCAGCGAAATCGATAACAAAAATAGATATCCACCGACAAGAAAGGCCGGGAGTTCTTGGCTTGGCACCTGAGTGAGAATTGGTAGTAAAAAGGGCATCAGCAATGTGGGGACAAAGGTAAACAAAATATAGTCATAGCGTTGCAGCGTATTGCCTAGTGACTCATCTTTGCTTTGTTTGTGAAACTGCTCAAATTGCAAAATTTGAATCCGAAACGCGTCGCGATCCCAGCGAAGGCGTTGCTTGATCAGTCCAACCAGTGTCTCGGGAACCTGCGTATACGCCCATGCGGTGGCTTCAAAATGCACCTCATAACCGGCCCGTCGCAGCCGTAAGGTTGTTGCCAAATCCTCACCCGAGCCCGGTGAGACACCCCCTAAATCGCTGAGTATGTCGCGACGATACATGGTGAGCGCACCTGAGCAGCAAGCAATGGCGTTAAAGCTATCCGCAAATTCACGGCCAAAGTCGATTGCGATCATATACTCGAGTTGTTGCATGGCCGTCCAAATACTCGCGTTACTGTTACCAGCAATAATGTTCCCGGAGCAAGCAGCCGCTTGGGGGCGTTCGCTCATTCGCTGGCACAACCGGGCTATTGCGTGGGGATCGAGTCGCGTGTCGCAGTCAATAAACAACACTAACGGCTCATCAACATACTGCAGCGCGATATTGCCGCAAGTAGCTCGGCCCATGCGCTGGTCATTCACAATCAATTGATCAATCGTCCCACTCATCCAAAGATTGTTCATAACCGGCACCGTCTCATCGGTACAGCCATCGCTAACAACAATTATCTTGGCAGGCTTTTGTGTTTGTTCTCGAAGGCTTTTTAAGCTCACTAATATGCCTTCAACATCGTTGTAACTGGGAATAATAACGGCCACATTGCCAGTGCCAGCGGCATTGACTGGGTCTTGCGGCAGCGTGGTGTTTGCACGCAATCGCCCAAAAGATAGGCTGACCAACGACAGGAGGTCTCGGGGAATATCAAAAATAAAGATCGTCACCACAGTGGCCAACGGATTGGCACCCAAAAACACGGTTAGCGCAGCCAAGACACTATTCACTATGGTGTCTGCGCAGCGCTAATTCACCGGCCTCACTGAGCCGAAAGGCGTATAGCCGGTGAAAACTCACTGCCTCGAGGCGGTGCGATTGGTTGCAAGGCAAACACCAAAACTCAATGACAGGCTCTGGAAAGCGCTGTGCGCAGTCTAAGCAATGGTAGATCTGCCCGGCCAGCTCGATCCGATCTTGCTCTTGATTGAGTGCTGACTTGCACTTGGGGCACTGTGCGAGGTCCTCAATCTGTCCTTGAAACTCAAAAATGCCCGCGCACGGAATGTGATGATAAAGCGGCTGAGTCAGCAAGTTGGCACAGCGACAATTAGGGCAGCGCTCATGGGCGAGCATCTCGTGGCTTTGGCAGGCCGGGCAACGCGTTGCACGCAGCATTGGCTCGGCAATAACCCAGTCCTGATCCACCAGTCGCCAGAGATGATCGGCCCGTGCTTGGCTTTCATACAACTGACTCGCGACTGCCCGCAGATCAGGCTGCACCAAACCCCGCGCCCGGATCTTGGCTAACAGCGCCGCATCCTCAGCTTGCATCATCGTGTGCTGCGTCAATCAATGCCTGGATAAAACTCGGGTTGAGGCGTAACTCAACCCCATCGATCGTGGCGATCACGCGGTCTGATCGGAATACAACACAATTCTCAGTCGTGACTTTAGGACACGCATAGAGCTTGGCAGCGCTGCGAAATCGCGCGACAGCCGCGGTTACTAAGCGTAAATTTTCGCGCGTCATTAGGTTTTTGACTTGATTGGGCTGCGTCAGGAAGTCAACAAAACTTAAGTAATTCGCCAACGCCCCAGCCGGCAGGCCAGATAGTTGCATGACGGCATCCCGTGCCTGGACCGAAATACCGCCATTACCGTCATCCAAGGAGGCCATAATCGAAAACCAGGCTTCCGTTAACATGCGCCCGATGCTCGGATTTTCTCTTGCCACCGCGCTGTCAATAATCGTGCCGTTAATAAGCTCGCCGCCTAATGAGCGGCTATCCGAGATTAGGGTTAATTCTTCCATCCCCGCTAAGTTCGCTAGGCTCATTCCACCAACCACAGCGGTATCCACCTCGCCACGGGCAATTGAACGAGTCAAAACACGCTCTGGGCGATTGATTAAGTCCACATCCACCAGTTCCATATTGGCCCGTTCAAGAATGCGAAACAGCAAATAATGGCTGCTTGATCCAAGCGCTAGATGGATCGGTTGATTACGTAAGGCATTAGGGTTGGTGATCGACCGGCTCACCACCCCGTAGCCGCCGCGCGAAATTCCCGTGAGCAAGATAAGGTCAGCATTTCGCTGACTGCGGTGTACCGATTCAATCATTGCAGGAAAAGAGCTGGTTACTGCGTCGACATGACCGCGCGCGAAAGCTTCAATGGCATCGTCTTCACCAGCAAAACGCAAGATGTCGAGGCGAACACCATGCTTGCGCTCCAGCCGATCTAACGCACCGCGACGCTGTCCAATAATCCAGGGCAAATTTGATAAATTGCCAGTAACACCCAAGGTAAACGTTTGAACGCCCGCGGGTTCGCTCTGCGCGCTCGCCACCGTTTTTGAGTCGAGCGCTCCGCCCACGATCATAGCGAACAACAAACTGATCACAGAAAGCGGTTGAGCCCGTGAGCGAGCGCTGGAATGCGTTGTCATTGACCAATCCTTATGTCCCAACGGCCCCATCGTCGCGCGAAAAATCATGCCACACAACAACCCGAAGACTTCATACTCAGCGACGTTAATGGCATCTTAGAGCAAATTATTAAAGGAGGATGGTTCGTGGCCGTTATTACCTGTATTGATGACCTGAAAAAAATCTATCAACGGCGCGTTCCGAAGATGTTCTACGACTACTGCGAAACGGGCAGCTGGTCAGAGCAAACCTTTCACGAAAATACCAGCGATTTTAACTCAATCTACTTTCGCCAGCGTGTTGCGGTGGATATGACCAACCGCACCACACAAAGCACCCTTTTGGGCGAACCGGTGAGTGTTCCGATGGCACTATCACCCGTTGGACTGACCGGCATGCAGCACGCTGATGGCGAAATTCATGCCGCTCGCGCTGCCGAAAAATTTGGTGTGCCCTTTACCCTATCGACGCTGTCGATTTGTTCAATAGAAGATGTTGCTGCGGCAACGAGCAAACCCTTTTGGTTCCAGGTCTATACACTCAAAGACGATGACTTTATGGAGCGCTTAATGGCGCGTGCGCGCAAGGCAGGCTGCTCTGCCATCGTCATTACGCTTGATTTGCAGGTGCAAGGCCAACGCCATAAGGACCTAAAAAATGGGCTCAGTGCCCCGCCCAAGCTAACGCTTAGCTCGATTGCTGACATGATGACCAAAGTCTCTTGGGGACTGGGCATGTTGCAAACCAAACGGCGCACGTTTGGCAATGTCGTTGGCCACGCCAAAGGGGTTACCGACCCAGGTTCATTGTCTTCTTGGACCGCTGAGGCCTTTGATCACGCGCTCGATTGGGACCGCGTCAAAGAACTCATGGACATGTGGGGCGGTAAGGTCGTGCTCAAGGGCATTATGGACCCTGAGGATGCCCGCCGAGCGGCCGACTTAGGCGCTGATGCCATTGTTGTTTCTAACCATGGCGGCCGCCAACTCGATTGTGCGCTCAGCGCAATTCGCATGCTGCCTGAGATTATTGATGCCGTTGGCGAGCGCATGGAAGTGTACTTCGACAGCGGCATTCGCTCGGGTCAAGATGCGCTTAAGGCGCTTGCCATGGGAGCCGACGGCGTGATGATTGGGCGCTCATGGGTTTACGGGCTTGGTGCGATGGGCGAAGCCGGGGTGACGAAAGCGCTTGAGATTCTGCACAAAGAGCTCGACACCACTATGGCGTTGTGTGGGCATCGTGATATTAACCAAGTCGACCGGCAAATCTTGCGCATACCCGCCGACTTCCAGGGGCAATGGGCGGATTAGTGAGTCAACCCCCGATGGCAAATTTTGCGGATCACCCGAGGGGATAAACGAATGGATGACCGACAGCTAGAGGCGCATCGTGCAGCATGGCAACACCGCGGCCAACGCCGTCCGGATTTTGCGGTTACCCCTGGCGCCGACCAAGAATCGGTTTGGGACTATCCGCGCCCCCCGGCCTATGTCGCCGATTCCCGAGCAGTGGTTATCACAGCCGATCACCACCAAATAGCCCACAGCGCACACAGCCTACGCGCACTGGAGACCGGGAGCCCACCGGCTTTTTATCTACCAAGCAGCGCCTTTGATCGTGCCTTGCTTCGCCCTAACCCACAGCAAAGTTTTTGTGAGTGGAAAGGGTACGCTCAGTACTTTGACGTCGTGACATCCGAACGCGTTATTAAGGCGGCCGTTTGGACTTACCCCGAACCACTCGCTGGTGCCGAAGCGATCGCCGGCTATTACTCATGCTACCCCGAGCAATTAGACTGCAAGGTCGGCGACGAGGTGGTACAAGCACAAGCGGGCAGTTATTACGGCGGTTGGGTTACCAGCGAGCTTGTGGGGCCGTGGAAAGGAGAACCCGGTACTGGCCACTGGTAAGCCCGTTGCTCGGCATAACCCCCGAACCAAGAGCGCAACCGTCTACGGCGCATTGGGGGTAAATAGCGCTTGGCCGCGTAAGCGATAATCCGCGATCGCGGCCTGCCCTGCACTCGATACCAACCAGTTGTGCCAGACCTGGGCTAAGTCATATTGAATCGGGTGACGCTCGGGGTTAACCAATACGCTGGCATATTGATTAAACAGCCGCGGGTCGCCTTGATAAACAATAGAAAGATCTTGGCGATTATTAAAACTAATCCAAGTGGCTCGATCTGACATCACATAGGCATTCATGGCCGCAGCGGTGTTGAGCGCCGCACCCATGCCTGCGCCTAATGCCCGATACCAACCCCCCGCCGGCGCAATATCAGCCGCTTGCCAAATGCTCAGCTCTTTTTTATGCGTGCCACTATCGTCCCCGCGTGAGGCAAAGGCCGCTTGTTCAGTGGCGATGCGCGCAAAGGCATCAATGGCTGAGTCGGCCGCGGCCACATTGGCCGGATCCGCACGCGGGCCAATCAGCACAAAGTCATTGAACATCACCTCGCGCCGATCAACGCCACAGCCCTGGTCGATAAATGCCTGCTCGGCTGCGGGGGCGTGCACGAGCACCGCGTCGGCATCGCCATTACAGCCAATTCGTAACGCTTGCCCGGTGCCAACGGCGACTATGCGCACGGCAATGCCCGTTGCGGCCTCGAATTGGGGGATAAGGGTGTCAAATAACCCCGAATTTTGTGTTGAGGTGGTCGATGCAACGGTGATGAACCCCCGGTCTTGGCCATTGACGGTGTGACTGGTTAAAACCAGCAAAGCCACGCCTAGCCAAAAGCCTAGTGAATTGCGAATCGTCATAATGTTCTCCTTACGAGTGGGTCATGTTGGGTGACTTGCCCTTGATCGAGCCATATACCCATGTCGGCAATACGGCGCGCCTGGGATGTACTGTGTGTGGTCATAATGATGCGCGTGCCCTGCTCAGCAAACCGCTGCACGGCCGCTTCAACGGCTGTGGTTGCATCGGGATCAAGTGAGGCTGTGGGTTCATCCAAAAACAAAACTTCAGGGCGAATAACCCACGCCCGGGCGAGTGCCAAGCGTTGCTGCTCGCCTCCAGACAGCACACGAGCCGAGCGTTTGGCGAGTGCTTCGAGTCCAACCAATGCCAACGCCTGTTGTGTGAGTTGCTCAGCACGCGAACCGCGCACACCACGCAAGCGCAGCGCATATAACACATTGCCGCGAACCGATCGGCGCATCATAACCGGGCGCTGAAACACCATGGCCTGTCGCTTACGGATACAGGCCGTTTGCGGGTCGCCGGCTTGCTCGCCACAGCGAATAACGCCGCTGGTGGGCGCAATTAAGCCGTGGCAAAGCCGCAACAGTAGGCTCTTCCCCGAGCCATTCGCGCCCATAATGACCGTGCGCGCATGCGCGCCCAAGGTCAGATTAATCGGCCCGAGCAACACCTGGTCTCGGGGTGCGAATACCACTTGCTGCAATTCAATGGGAAGGATTGTTCGGTCTATGCTCATACGCCATACCGCCGGCGCGAAAACTCACCAACAGCAAATGCCACCGCATTCACCGCCAGGGTCAACCCCATCAAAATGACGCCCAATGCCAAGGCCAGTGACAAATTGCCTTTGTTGGTCTCCAGCGCGATTGCGGTGGTCATCACGCGCGTGACTCCATCGATATTACCGCCCACAATTAATACTGCGCCCACCTCCGCCACCGCCCGTCCAAACCCGGCGAGCAAAGCGGTTACCAAGCTAAAGCGGGCATCCCATAACAAACTGGGAATCGCTCGCACACGGCTAGCGCCCAATGAGGTCAGCTGCTCGCGGTACTCCACCCACAGATCACTAACCATTTGCCGGGTTAGCGCCGCGACGATGGGAAAGATTAATAGGCTTTGGACGATCACCATGGCTTGAGGGGTAAATAATAAACCCAATGAGCCCAGCGGACCGGCGCGCGAGAGCAAAATATAGACGATTAACCCGGCGACCACTGGTGGCAACCCCATGAGTGCGTTGAGCAATACAACAACGCCCGTACGCCCGGGAAAACGAAACAATGCCAATGCTGCCCCCACAGGCAGGGCCAAAACACTGGCCACCAACACCGCCGAAAGACTCACACGCAGCGATAGCCCAACGATGTGGGTGAGCGTCGGGTCGCCGGTTAGCAGTAAGCCAGCCGCACCAGCAAAGGCATCAAGCATGAAAAGCACTCGCGCTTATAGTGCCGCGTAGTCTTTGCCATGCAGTGCATAAACAACACCGCTATCCGGAATAGCTGCATAATTATGCAATAATATGCGCTATGGAGTTACTCACCACGACCGAAGTGGCCCAGTATCTGCGCCTCAAAGAGCGCAAAGTCTATGATTTGGTTAGCCAAGGGGTGATTCCGTGCGCGCGCGTGACCGGTAAGCTCATGTTTCCGCGCCAAGCCATTGACCGGTGGGTTCTATCGCACCTCGAGGGAGATCAAGCGGCGTCCCTAGAAAGCCTTTCGATTTATGCCGGCAGTTCAGATCCGTTGCTTGCTTGGGCCTTGGGTGAGGCCGATACCGATTTGGCGCAATTGTGTAACGGCAGCAGCGATGGCGTGGCTCGCTTGCTCGATGGGCGTGCGCAACTGGCGGGGTTGCATCTCATCGACCCAAAAACCGGACAATTTAATCAACCCAGCTTTTGCGGGCTTGCCGGCATGCGCGATCTGGTTATGCTGCGCTGGGCCACGCGAACACAAGGGTTGGTAATGCCTGCCGGTAATCCGCGGGCAATTCACCAATTGAGCGATTTAATCCAACCGGGACTGCGTGTGGTGCAACGTCAACCCGGGGCGGGCGCTCGTACCCTTTTTAGCTTTTTGCTTGAACAAGCCGGCATCGACGCCAACCAGTTAAAAATCACCGAGGCGGTCGCGCTTGACGAAGACGCCGTGGCCATTGTCATTAGCAATGGCCACGCAGATGCGGGGTTTGCCATCGAGGCCGCTGCCCGACGGCATCATTTAGCCTTTCAGCCACTCATCACCGAGCCACTCGACTTGGCAATGAAACGGCGAACATTTTTTCAACCCGCCATACAAAAATTAATGGCTTTTAGCCGTACCCAACGATTTGCAGACTATGCCGCCGCACTCGGTGGCTATGACATCGGCGAATGTGCCGCGGTGACGTTTAATGCCTAGGACCAGCGGCTAAATACCGGGCACTAGGGGGATGCCGCTGCACCCAGTCAGCACCCATATCATCAATAGCAAACTCAATAACCGTACCGTCATGACTTTGTGTCCTTACGTGCTTTCCAACCCGCCCAGATTAATACCGTCCAAGCCAACATTAAGGTGATACCACCAACCGGTGTTAAGTAGGTGAGCTGCAGATTTCCTGACCAAACCGCTAAATAAATACTGACACTAAAAAGCACTGTGCCAATGAGCATCAACCAGGCGGCTAACCGAATTCGCGCCGTGGTGCTTACGCTCAGTGGCGCAGCCAAACCCAATGCCAGCGCAAGCAAAGCCACGGCATGCACTTGGTTATAGCGCACAGCGGTCATGAGAAATCGAAACGACTCGGCATCCACATTCGGCCGCAGGGCATGTTCAGAAAACGCGCCAAACGCCACCGATAGCAAGCCAAGCAAGCCAGCGCCAAGTAAAAACGGATGCATGATCGATCCTTTTTGTCGCGAGAAGTTAGAGATGGGTTACCACTGCATTGACCGCCGAGTCAGGCAGCGTGAGTGCCGGCAATGCCGCTTCAATAGAAGCGCGCATGGGCTCATGGGCCTGAGTAAGCAAAAGCGACTCGCCTAAGTGCGCCGACGACTCGTCAATTATAAAACCTGGACGGGCTAGGGCATCACCGTAATACAAGTGGTAAGTGTAGGGATCGTCTTGATTGACCGTTTTTTTAACCAGCCGCAAGCCCAACACCCCAGCATAAAAATCCACATTACGCTGCGGATCAGCGGCCACCGCTGTGATGTGATGAAGTCCATTAATTAACGTCATTCGCGCACCAATTGATCAGCCAACTGCATTAAGTCGCTCGCCACAAAGGTGGGTTGCGGCACCTCGGGGGCGACCAACACCGCATTACCCGGGCGCTCAATAAATGCCCCCTGCATGCCAGTAGCCTGCGCGCCCAGCGTATCCCACAGATGACAAGCCACCAGACAAAGTTCCGCGGTTGGCACTTCCAGCGCATGGGCAACTTGGTGGTAAACCGCCGGGGCGGGCTTGAATTGACCCAGCGTATGTACGCTAAATGCCTGCTCAAAATAATGGCCAATCCCGGCATTCTCAAGCGCACTCGGCGCGGGCCCGGGGGGCGAATTCGTCAACGTAACCAGCCGATACCCCGCGGTTTTCAAGCGCGCGAGTGCAGGAGCGACATCAGGCAACGCGGGCATTGTCCCCAGCGCTTCAGCGAAGGCTTGCGCATCGCTTGGGGTGATTGTTTTGGCCTGAATGTTGGCACGCATTCGCAATGTCGCGATGGCAAGTTCGTTAAACGGCGTGTAACGGCCCGCCAACGTGAGTGATTGCGAATACAAAATCAGTTCGGCAAACCACTCCCGCATCGATCGACGGTCACCCAAAAGGCGGACAAAAACCGCTTCCAGATGGCCAAGATCAAGCAGTGTTTCGTTCACATCGAAGACTAAAATGGGTGCGGCGGTTTGCTTAGCCATTGATTTCTACACCTCAAGCGGGACAGATCCGCGAAGCTCAGCGACTAAAGACTCCTGCGCATCCGTTAATGGCAAACGCGCGGCGCGCAATACATAATGGATGTCAGGCGGTGTCGGCAGCTCACTGGCCCCGCTCCACTCGCATTGATCATCGCTCATGAAGCTTGCGTTCATCAGCGCCACTCCAAAACCCGCACTCACAGCGGCACACACGCCGGCGATGCTCGCACTCTCGAGCACGTTGTCGTAACGCACCTGAGCGTCTTCAAGCAACGCCCCGGCAATCCCCCCATAAAAACAGCGACTGCCAAAGCTAACGAGCGGTAAGGAGTCTTGAATGGAGAAATCGCTGTCTTTGGCCTGCACAAAGCACAGTGGCTCTGACCACAGCGTAAAGTCATTTTGCCGCACATTGGCTTGTTCCACCGGCATAACCGCCAAATCAATCGCGCCTTCATCCACCCATTCGGCCACCTTAAGCGATGAGGACACGCGCACTTGTAGCCGAATACCCGGGTGAGCCCAGCGAAAACGCCCGGCAATGCCCACCGCTCGATCGGCAGCCACATCATCCGTGGTGCCCAACCGAATGAGCCCGCTTAGCGTGGATCCTTGAAAGCGCTGCACCGCCGCGTCGTGCGCTGAGAGAATAAGATCAGCAAATTCAATGAGCTCTTGCCCATGGGCAGTCGGCCGCAACACACGCCCGTCTCGGCGCAATAACGGCTGGCCCACGCGCTCTTCGAGTCGGCGCAATTTCCAGCTCACTGCCGATTGGGTGAGCGATAAGCGTGCGGCCGCCTCGGTAACACCCCCGACCTCGGCGACAAGCTTGAGCGCCCTAAGTGATTCGGTATCTAAACGCATAAATTTAATGATGACAGAAATTGCTAATCACAGCACAAAATTGTCATTGGTGTCATCTAATTCCCAGCGCTAGTCTGCGCTCAAATCGAGACAAATCGGTGTGCATTCCTTAGGAGGAGCGATGAGCGATTTACAGGCCAATATTGAGTTCGTCGTTAAGGCGGTCACTAACACGGGCGGAGCCAGTGAGTTTCGACAAAGCATGCTGCCCCACCCTTTGGTTTACCAAGAACTCCCTCATGACCCGCAATTTGGCATATACAACGGGCGATTGCGTGCGTTGTCCTATGCCAAGGGTGATATGGAGGAGCTTTATTGGCGCTTACGCCGCAAGGTTATGCTGTCGCACACCGGTGAGTTAGCAACTGAAATCACTGGTCCTGACGCGGTGGCAATGCTCGAGCGTGTGTTCACGCGCAGTATTAGCAAAGTTAAAGTCGGTCGTTGCAGCTACCAAATCGCTTGCTACCCCGATGGTGGCATTATGATGGACGGGGTGTTGATGCGCCTGGATACCGATCGGTTTTGGTATGTGCAAAGCGACGGCGAGTTCTACGGCTGGCTGCGCGCCCAAGCAGAGGGCTTTAACGTCAAAGTGTTCTACCCCGGTGCATGGATTAGCCAAGTCCAAGGCCCGCGCTCGCTCGACGTGCTTGAAGCCGTTGCGGACGACGGCCTGCCCGAGCGCTTTCGCTATTTCGACATCGCGCATATCCACATCGGCGGGCAACCGGTCACCATTACCCGCACCGGTTTTACCAATGAGTTAGGCTGGGAGTTCTACCTAAGCCCCGATGTTGATGCGCGCGCAATCGGCGATCGTATTATGGAAGCCGGCCGTGTTTACGACATGCTCACCACCCCGGCCGAAGTCACGAACGCGCGGCGTATCGAGGGCGGATTGCTTTTCGCCGGTACGGACTTTGACGATTCAGTTACGCCATTTGAGGTGGGTTTTAGCGGCCTGGTCGACTTTGAAAAGGGCGATTTTATTGGCCGTGAAGCGCTACTTGAAGCCGACCGGCGCAATCGCACTTGGGGACTCACCTGTGCCAACGGCACCCCTAAGCGTGGCGATTCATTACAGGTCGCAGGCAAGCAAGCAGGACGGGTCACCAGTAGTGCATTCTCACCAACACTGCAGTTGGGCATTGCCATGGTGCGCTTAAACGATCCAGACCTCGCGCCAGGTGATGAAATTGAGGTGATGTGCACTGACGGCGAAACCCGCGTGGGCATGATCAGCACGTTGCCACTGTATGACCGCAACGGCGACATTCCCCGGGGTCGGGCACTCGAAGCGTCGGATGACGTGGAAGTTGCCTAAACCGCTACCGCATAGCGATAGGAGTTCATGTGAGTAAGGCTGCCATACAAACGTCTACCCAGGGTTTTTCGATTGAGTCGGTGCCCAAAGATGCGCGACGCATCGAAGACTTTCGTGATCACCTGCCGGTCGGTACCGAGGTGTATGTGGCATGGTTGCCGAACGGCGACCCGGCTGAAATGGTTTTTGCTGCCAGCAAACTCGCTAGCCAAGGCATGATCCCGGTTCCGCACATTCCTGCACGGCGTATCGAATCCGAAGCGTTGCTTTGGCAGGTCGTAAAAGATTTTGTTGAGCAAGCGGGGGTAACCCGGTTGCTGCTTTTGGGCGGCGACCCAGATGCCCCGGTTGGGCCCTATGCCGATGCCAGTGCGTTACTGCAATCGGGCGTGCTCGAGGCGTTTAATATTAAAGCGGTGGATATCGCAGCGCACCCTGACGGCCATCCGGTCATGAGCACTGACACCAGCGCGCAAGTGCTTGGCGAGAAAATCGCCAAAGCCCGACAGGCCGGAATTAATGTCCGAGTGGTATCGCAATTTGCACTCGATCCAAGCGCTATTAGCGACTGGCATGCAAAAACCTATACCGGACTGGCGCAGGGTAGCGCTTTACAGATTGGCATTCCCGGTGTGGTGAGCACCAAGCGTTTATTGCAAATGGCCGGCGCTTGCGGCATTGCAGGAAGCTTTTCAATGCTGCGCAAAAGCGGTCGGCGATTGGCGAAAACCGCACTAGGCAATGGGACGACCGAAACACTGGTCACCACACTGGCGCCACTGGTCAATCAATCCGATGACATTAACGGCTTTCACTTTTACTCGTTTGGTAATTTTGAAAAGACCGCGGCTTGGGCGCGAGCAGTCTCAAGCGGTGAATTTAGTGTCAACGATGAGACGATTTCAGTCGATCTAGCCAGCTAATCAGTGTGGGAACCACCCCACTGATTGGCTACTTCATTGACTGACCCGCTTTCTTAACTCGTGTTTCTGGATTTTACCGGTGGCGGTGCGCGGAATAGTTTCAAAGACAAACGCACGCGGGGTTTTATAACCGGCAAGATGCGCTCGGCAATGCGCGGTTAACCCCTCAGCATCAATCGATTCGCCAGCGGCAAGCTCGATAAACGCACACGGCGTTTCTCCCCATTTCTCATGCGGCATCGCAACCACAGCGGCCACAGCCACGGCTGGATGCTTGTAGAGCGCGTCTTCAACCTCGATCGAGGAGATATTCTCGCCCCCCGAGATAATGATGTCTTTGGAGCGATCTTTGAGCTCGACATAACCGTCCGGGTGCATAACGCCCAAGTCACCCGAATGAAACCAACCACCGGCAAAGGCTTCGTCAGTGGCCTTGGCATTACGAAAGTAGCCTTTCATTACCACATTACCCCGAAACATCACCTCACCGATTGTCTGCCCGTCTGCGGCAACCGGCTGCATGGTCTCTGGGTCGAGCACCGCAAGCCGCTCTAGCGGCGTGTAGCGAACGCCCTGACGGGCTTTAAGCGCGGTTCGGGCATCCGCATCTAGGGCATCCCATGATTGATGCCATTCATTCACCACGGCCGGCCCGTAGGTCTCGGTCAAACCGTACAGCTGCGTGACATTAAAGCCAGCGGCTTCCATTTGCGCGAGCACGCTCTTGGGCGGTGGCGCCGCAGCGGTCATAAACTCAACCGGATGCTTTAACACCGTGCGCTCGGCCGGATCGGTATTAACCAAAACGGACATAACGGGCGGTGCACCGCATAGATGCGTGACATCATGCGCCTCGAAGGCTTGCCAAATCGGTTCAGCGCGGACCTCGCGCAGACACACATGGGTGCCAAACACCACCGACATCGTCCACGGGAAACACCAGCCATTACAGTGGAACATGGGCAAGGTCCACAGATAGGTGGCATAGCGCGGCATATTCGAAATCAACGCGTTGCCTTGGGCCAGCAAATACGCCCCGCGATGATGTGAAACCACGCCTTTGGGGTTACCGGTGGTACCGGAGGTATAACCAATGGAAATGGCATCCCACTCATCCACTGGCATAAGCCATTCAAACTGGGGGTCACCCGTGCTTAAGAAAGCCTCGTAATCAATTTCATTGGCCGCTCGGGGCGTGGGCTCATCAAGTGTCGGGTCAACATAGACCACCACTTGAGGATTGCATTCAGTCAGCGCTAACGCCTCGTTGGCCAAGGGCAGCATGCGCTGGTCCACCAGCAACATCTGCGCGCCGGCGTGATCCAGCTGAAAAGCAATCGTGTTGGCATCAAGGCGGGTGTTAATCGCATGCAAAACCGCTTGGCACATTGGCACGCCGTAATGCGCCTCAAGCATGGCTGGGACATTAGGCAGCAGCGCAGAAACCGTATCCCCTCGGCCCATGCCGGCAGCGCTCAACGCACTGGCCAGCTGGCGCGAGCGCTGATAGAACTCAGCGTAAGAAACCCGCATTGACCCATGGATAATAGCCGTATGCGCGGGCATGACTTCCGCGGCGCGAGCCAAAAAAGTTAACGGCGTCAACGGCTGATAATTGGCCTCATTGCGCGCTAAATCAACATTAAACGCCTTGTTCACAGCCGCGCTCTCCTCATTGTTATTCGGGTTATTATTTTATTTGTCTTGCCAGCGCGCGGGGCGTTTTTCGATAAAGGCGCCAATCCCCTCTTCGGCATCACGCTTGAGCATGTTCTCTACCATTACCTCAGCGCTGTAAGTATAGGCATCGGCCAGCGACATATCGCGCTGATGGTAGAAGGCCCGCTTGCCCGTGGCGAGCGTCATGCTGGATTTGGCCGCAATTTTATGCGCAACGGCTGTGCTGTGCTCCCGTAGTTGGTCGGCCTCAACGACTTGATTAATTAATCCCTTATCCGCCGCAGCGGTGGCGTCAATCACATCGCCGGTAAGCAGCATTTCCATGGCATGTTTGTTCGCCACGTTGCGCGACAACGCCACCATGGGCGTTGAGCAAAACAAACCAATATGCACCCCAGGCGTTGCGAATTTGGCCGTTGGTGCGGCATAGGCCAAATCACAGCTGGCAACCAGCTGACAGCCGGCGGCCGTGGCCACCCCTTCAACTTCGGCAATAACGGGTTTGGGGTGATTCACAATCGATTGCATCACCGAGGCACAGCTAGCCATTAGCCGTGTAAAAAACGCCCGCCCGCGATCCGCATTACTGCGTGCGGCGGTCATTTCTTTTAAATCATGCCCTGCGCAAAAAGCCGGGCCAAGCGCTGCAATCACAATGACTCGAACCGCGGCATTGCCTGCAGCTTGATCTAAAATGTTCTGTAGTTCACCCAGCATCGCCTCTGACAGGGCATTACGCTTACCCTCGTCATTTAAGGTCAATCGCAGCACCCCATTGGCATCGATTTCTTGCATCACAATGGCTTGGGCGTCAGACACTATTTCGGTGCTTGCCATGGGATTTACTCCGGGTTGGGAATGGGGGTGTCAGCAAGTTCAATGCTCGGGCAACGATTCATGACCACTTTCAAACCACTTTGCCGGGCAATATCGGCAGCCTGAGCATTTTCGATGTCGAGCTGTGCCCAAAATACTTGCGCGCCAATGGCAACCGCCTGTTGCGCAATCGCCGGCAACTCAGCCGCCGGGCGAAACACGTCGACCATGTCGACGGCTTGATCAATGGCCTCGAGCGATGAATACACAGGCAATCCATCAATATCGGTTAACCCCGGCCGTGGATTGACCGGGATGACGGTATAGCCGCGCCGGGTTAAGTCATTGAGCACTCGGTTGCTGGCTTTACTTGGATTCGGGCTCGCACCCACCATCGCGATGCGCTTAACCCAGCCAAGAATTTCTTTAGGATCATCGTATTGCAGATGGTTTTTCATTTGTGAACCTAAGGATTAGGTGCATTGCTTAGAAGGCGAAAATATCCCCTAATCTGGCAAGCGTCAACGACTTAAAGTCCACCCGCCAAAAAAGGCTCGACCACCACCCATTCTCCGGACGCCACTGACTCAGAATCCGCGGGCAAAACAATAAAACAATTCGCCTCGCTCATAGAGCGCAAAATACCTGACCCCTGCTTGCCGACACTCTCCACCCGTAGTGTTCCATCGGATTGTTCCATCAGTCGCCCACGCTGAAACTCCTGGCGGCCTGGGCGCTTACGCAATGGCCCCTGACAACGCACTGAAAAGCGTCGCGCGGGGGTGTGCTGCTCACCCACGAGATAGCGCAACGCCGGGACAACCACCTGAGTAAACGTCACCATGACGGATACTGGGTTACCGGGCAGGCCGAAATACCACGCTGACCCATAGCGCCCAAAAGTCAGCGGTCGTCCCGGCTTCATTGCAATCCGCCACAAATGAGCTTGGCCGCCGGCTTTGAGCAAATCGACCATATAGTCGGCTTCGCCAACCGAAACACCGCCTGAACTTAAAATCACATCGGCCTCGCGCGCCCCTTGATCCAGCGCCTGCTGTAATGCAGCAGGGTCGTCAGGCACCACGCCTAAATCAAGCAAGCTCACGCCCAAGCGGCTGAGCATGCCGTAGAGGGTGTAGCGATTGCTGTCGTAGAGCTCGCCTGGACCCAGTGTTTGGCCCAAACTGCGAAGCTCATCACCGGTTGAAAAAAAAGCCACTCGCAAGGGTCGCTTAACCCATATTTCGGCTTGTCCCACCGAAGCGATCAAGCCGAGGTCAGCGGCATTTAAGCGCCGTCCTGGCGCCAAAATAGTATCGCCAGGCGCCAAGTCCTCACCGGCAAGGCGAATGTTTTCGCCTTGCTCCGGCCAATGCCGGACTTCCACGGTATCGCCGCTGGCATGAACACGCTCTTGCATCACCACCGCATCGGCACCGTCGGGCACCACACCCCCGGTCATAATGCGAACGCACTCACCCGGTGCGAGCGTGCGATCGGTATACGGATGACCGGCAAACGCGCTTCCCACCACTTGCAATGGGTCGCGATCCGCGTCGCTGTGGCGTATGGCATAACCATCCATGGCGGCGTTGTCATGCGCGGGCACCGCGGCCGGGGCAACAATCGGTTGCGCTAAAACCTCGCCTAGGCCGCTGCGCAACGCAACCCGATGTTGGCCATCGATGGGTTCAAGCAAAGCCCGAATACGATCGAGCGCCTCAGCCAGCGCAATCGCCGGCGCATCATGGCCGCAGCCCGGGAGTTCAGGGGTTTGCGTCATGCGCTGCCTCCAGCTCAGGGTTTTGAATCATGGCGGCCATCGCATCGCGCTCGCTGAGTGTGTTGACGTTAATAAACATCGCCCGTCGATCGCTAAAGTCCACCGTTTGGTAGCGCAATTGCGCCAGCCAGTGATCAATTTTACGGCCGCCATCGGCGATATAAGCCTGTAAATGCGCATATCGATGCGCGGCAATAAGCAAATGCGCAGGCTGCAGCCGCTCCCCATCATGCGCGACCGCGACATCGGCATCGGCAATGGCCGTGCGTAATCGCATAACCAGATCACTGGCTAAAAGGGGCCCATCACACGGCACAATTTGTAAGTAGGCGCTCGAACACCAGGCCAGCCCAGCCAACATACCCGCGAGCGGGCCGGCAAAATCAGGGCTTTCATCGGCAACCACCGAATAGCCGAGTGCCTGATACTCGGTTGTATGTCGGTTGGCATTAATCGCGACCTGATCAACTTGTGGCGCAAACCGGGCAATGACATGGGTGATCATGGCGGTGCCAGCCAATGGCACCAGCCCCTTGTCCTCGCCTCCCATTCGGGTGGCCCGACCACCGGCAAGAATTAATCCACTCACATCCATGCGCTCTACCCGCCGGCAACCGAGGCCACAATCAGCAATCGCTGACCCGGCTCGAGGCGGGTGTCTAACCCGCGTTGGGCGCGAATGTCTTGTTCATCAACAAAAACATTCACATGCGCGCGCAGCTGCCCACCGCGGGTTAACACCCGTAAGCCCACCTGCCAGTGGCGCTGTTGCAACGCAGCCAGTGCTTGCGCCACCGTTGCCGCCGAGACCTGCACCTGCGCGTGCCCCTGAGCCAAGGCTTGCAGCGCGGCGGGCAATTCGATCGTGACGTTATCCATAGCCTTGCAGTGTGCCTTGCCTGTGACTCAAGCGACAATATCCACTAGGGGGTTGGTCGCCGTCATCGCACCCAACACCACCCGCGCCGGCGGTCGCCTCGCCATCATCGCCGATTCGGCAGCGGCGCGAGCGAGCGCGCGGCGTTCAGCGTTATCCACCTGATTGATCAATGCGATCACCTGCGCTTGGCCGGCGTTTTGATGAATGACTTCGGGGTGCGCGAGTAAGGCCCCGATATGCGCCGAGGTAATGCGCTCATTGAGTTGCATGTCCAAACACTCAGCCAAGCGCTCTGGGCGATGGGCGTTATCGGCATTTAAACGCGCGCCAATTACCCCCGCAGACACCACATAAATGAGCGTTTGTGTGCCCGGGACAATCAGCGGCTCGTGCGGCCCGGGCGCTTTAATGCCGCGCATACGCGCGCCATCGGCTTTTACCAACGTCAGATCGAAGGGTACTTGTGTATGCAAACGCGCGATTTGCTCCACGGCCAGACCGCTGACTCGTCCTGATTTCTCACTCGGACAGGCAAATGCCAAACGCCGGTGTGTCATCGCCGCGCGAGGAATTTGTTCATCAAGCACCTGCGCCGATTCAATGCCGCGCCAGTCAACCAAGCGCCGCGGGGGCGGTGCGCTCATGGCGCTGGCGGTAAGCCCCACGCGACCTGAGTGCGCGCTGAGCAGGCGATACAGCAGACTTTTCTTACCACCCGCACCCACCGCGCAAACAATCCCTTCGTGCGCTGCCAGGGCATCAAGTAATGCCTGACTCATAACGGCAGTGCGCTGTTGTGACCGGCGTTAACGCATAAAATACCGGGTAGATAACCGGCGATCAGCTGCCATTGCTCGCCGGCATTGGCGCTGGCAAATAAATGCCCGCTTGAGGTGCCCAAATACAACCCCAGCGGGTCTAGACCATCACCGCTCAAACCATCGCGAAGCACGGTCACAAACACGTTCTTCTGCGGCAGACCCTGGGTCAGCGGCTCCCAATGTGCCCCCGCATCAACGCTGCGATACACCCGCAAACGCCCCTCGGCGGTGGCTCGGAACTGGCTGCTTTCTTCTGGAACACAATAAATGCAGTCTGCGTTGCGCGGGTCAGTGGCCAAGGCATAACCAAAATCGCTGGGTAACCCCGCGCTAATCTCCTGCCAGCTATCCCCCGCATTATCGCTGCGGTAGAGCCCGTGATGGCTTTGCTGATAGCACCGACCTGCCTGTGCAGGGTGGACTAATAAGCGATGAATACACTGCCCACAATGTGCTTGGGTATTGGCCAGATAAGGCGCACGCACGCCGTGGTTGCGCGCCTGCCAACTTACCCCCGCATCATCCGATCGATACACGCCGCCGGCTGACATCGCCGCAAACCACCGGTTAGGTTGATGCGGATCCACCTGCACCGAATGCACCGCCAATCCGCCTTTAGCCGGATGCCAATGAGCGCGATCAGCATGCTGATTAAACCCGGACACCCCCTGCCATTGAGCACCCTGATCGACGCCAACAAAAACGCCGGGCGGCTCGATGCCGGCAAGAATCTGATCAGCTTCATGGGGCATCCCCGGGGCGAGTGACCAAATCATTTTAAGACTACTTGGATCATCATCGGTGCTATGGCGAGGCACCTCGACTAACGGCAGCCAGTCTTGCCCGGCATTGTTCGTACCATAAATATGAACCCCCCACACCGGATGATGCGCCGCTGCATACCCTTTGGCTGGATCGCGCGGATCAAAAAAAGCCGCTTGAATTTCATAGCCTGGTATATACGGCCCATCGACGCACCAGCGCTGGCGCTGCTGGTCGCTGCGGGCAATAAACAAGCCCTTGCGCGTGCCAATTAAGACTTGCAGCGCGTGTTCGCTAAGACGCGTCATCGCCCTCCCCCTGTCCTTGTTTGTCGATGTTGGCAAAGCACTGTCGCACATAGGCAGACATGACGATTGTGGGCATGATACAAAATACACCGCAAAATAAATTGAGCTGGGGAGAGATTAAATGCGGCTGCTCAGTGAGCTCGAATCCATCCAAGCGAGCACCGGCGCGCTCACCGACGAAGCGCTTAAAGCCGTCGCCGAGCGCCGCGGCATTCCCCTGTATCAACTCCAAGGACTGCGCAGCTTCTACCCGGTGTTTCGTGAGACTGCCGGCGCCGCCCATCGAATCCAAATTTGTCGCGATGGGCCCTGCCGCCTACATGGCCAAGCCAAGGCCAAAGCCCTAGCCGAAGCCCTCGACGATGATAGCCGTATTGATGTTGAGTATGTCTCTTGCCTCGGGCAATGCGATTGCGCTCCGGCGGTTGCCATTGATGACAAGCACTATGGGACGCTGCCACAGGCAAGCGACATTGACGTGCTACTCGACCGGCCCAATGCGCTCGAGCGTCCTGCACAACCGCTGGCTGCGCCGCTGCCAACCGACCCCTACCCAACGCAAACCCAGCACTACACCACGAGCCGTGAGTGGCTAGCGCGCCCAGCCGAACAAGTGATCGAAGCGCTTGAGGCGTCCGGACTGCAAGGACTCGGTGGCGCGGCCTTTCCGACCGCGCGCAAGTGGTCGTTTACTCGAGCCGCTGAGGGCGGGCCTCGCAGCGTCATTTGCAACGCCGATGAAAGTGAGCCCGGGACATTTAAAGACCGGCTTTTACTCGAACAAGCACCACATCTCATCATCGAAGGCATGCTCATGGGCGCAGCGGTGATTAATGCCGATACGGGTATTATTTACCTTCGCCACGAATACGAAACCGCTCGCCAGCATATTGAGACTGCGCTGGAGCAAGCGCGTGCCCAGGGTGTACTGGGCGACAATGCCCGTGGCCCAGGGCTTGCCTTTGATATTGAGCTATTTATCTCACCCGGTGGCTATATTTTAGGCGAGGAAACCGCATTACTCGAAGCGCTTGAAGACCGCCGTGGTGAGCCACGGCACAAGCCGCCCTTTCCCGTGACCGCGGGGCTGCATGGTGGGCCAACCCTAATTAACAACGTGGAAACGTTAGCTGCGGTGACCACCATCTTAGCGCGCGGCGCGCAGTGGTGGCGCGATCAGGGCGTAGGCGACTATGCAGGGCTGAAGTATTTTAGTGTCTCCGGTGATGTCGAGCATCCCCAAGTCGTGTGTCTGCCGTGGGGCAGCCCGGTGACCCAAGCCATCGCGGCCTGCGGCGGCATGCGTGCCGATCGCGATTTGCTGGCCTTTTCACCCGGCGGGGCCTCAACGCCGTTTCTACCCGCCAGCGCTGCGGATACCCCGATGGCGTTTGAAACGCTGCGCGAGGCAGGCAGCGGTCTTGGCACCGGCGCGCTTTTTGTTGTGGGAACAGGCCGTAATTTGGCTGATGTTGTCATTACCCAAGCACGGTTTTTTCGCAATGAATCCTGTGGCAAGTGCGTACCCTGCCGCAGCGGCTCCACTAAGGGCGTTGCCATGGCCTATGACGCGGTTAATAAAGGCGGGCGCGACATTAGCCAGCCCTTAAGCGAGCTGCACGATACGCTCATGCGCACATCCATTTGCGGGCTTGGCCAAGTCGCCTTACTACCGATTGTTGATGCGCTTAAAACCTTTCCCGATGACCCCTCGTTAAAGGCCCTGCAAAAGGACAACGCATGAGTGATGTCACGCTAACCATCGACGGCCGCCGTGTCACCGTGCCGGAAGGCACGACCATTTGGGATGCGGCGCAAACGCTTGGCATCGACATTCCCGTGTTGTGCCATGACCCACGCCTTGACCCCGTGGGCGTGTGTCGAGTGTGCGCAGTTGATGTGGGCGAGCGCACCTTGCCCGCGGCTTGCGTTCGCGCGGTCAGCCCGGATATGGAAGTTCGCACCGACACCCAAGAGATTATGGCCCATCGCCGGGTGCTCACCGAATTATTGCTGGCCGATCAACCCGCGGTCTCGCAACGCGAGCAAACCACCGGCGATGACAAGCTCTATGCCTTGGCCCGCGAAGTTAAAGTCACCGATATTCCCTGGCCTGATCAAAGCGAGCGCCAGCCACGCGGCCAAGATGCCAGCTCACCGGTCATCGCCGTTGATCATCAAGCCTGCATTATGTGTGATCGCTGTGTGCGTGCCTGTGACGATATACAGCACAACGATGTCATCACCCGGACCGGCAAGGGATACAGCGCGCGTATCGCGTTTGATTTAGATGTTCCCATGGGTGAGAGCAGTTGTGTGTCCTGCGGCGAATGCGTTGCGGTTTGCCCAACCGGCGCGCTGACCCACCAATCACTGGCGACTACGGACGCCGGCTAAGGAGACGCGACCATGAAACAGTTCGCCGACTCAACAAACGCGACTTTCAGCGATCTCACTGAAACAGCCACCCTTTGCCCTTACTGCGGCGTCGGCTGTGCGCTGAATTACGGCAGCGACAGCGAGGGCGTTATTCATTACGCCAAAGGCCGCGATGGCGCATCCAATGCCGGGCGGCTATGCGTTAAAGGCCGGTATGGGTTTGATTATGCCGCCCATCCGCAACGCCTGACTCGACCGCTCATTCGCCGCGACGACGCCTATCCGCGCGGGCCGCTATCCACCTTTAGCCGCGCTAATAGCAGCGGTCCACGCAAACCCGGTGGCATTGTTGATTACGCTGAGGTGCTTCCACATTTTCGCGAAGCCACCTGGGAGGAGGCCCTCGAGCGGGCTGCCAGCGGGCTGGCTAAGGTGCGCGATACCCACGGCGCGCATGCATTGGCCGGCTTTGGGTCGGCGAAAGGCTCTAATGAAGAAGCCTATTTGTTTCAAAAATTTATTCGCACTGTGCTAGGCACCAATAACGTCGACCACTGCACCCGGCTATGCCATGCCTCGTCGGTGTATGCGCTCATCGAAGGGATCGGGTCCGGCGCGGTGACGAACGTGGTGCGTGATGTCGAAAACGCGGAAGTGGCCGTGATCGCCGGTTGCAACCCCACGGCCAACCACCCCGTGGCTGCAAGCTTTATGAAACAGGCCGCTGCCAAGGGCACCGGCTTATTAGCGGTCAATGTACGTCGGCCCGGTATGGCCAGCTATTGCGAGCAATACTGCCAAATCACGCCGGGATCCGATGTGGCTTTTTATAACGCGGTCATGCACGTCATCATCGCCGAGGATCTGCACGATCAGGCCTTTATTGATCAGCGTACCGAAGGGTTTGAAGCGCTGGCCAAAGCAGTCAAGCCCTATACACCAGAGGCCGCCGAGGCCATGACCGGTGTGCCGGCCGCACAAATTACCGCGTTTGCCCGACGCCTGGGCCAAGCCCAATCGGCGATGTTCTTTTGGGGTATGGGCATCAGCCAACACGTCTTTGGCACCGATAATGCGCGCTGTTTAATCGCACTCGCGCTACTAACCGGCAATATTGGCCGACCTGGCACCGGATTGCATCCGCTGCGCGGACAAAACAACGTCCAGGGCGCCTCTGACGCCGGCCTAGTGCCGATGTACTACCCAGGCTACCAAGCAGTCAGCGATGCCAGTGTGCGCGAGCGCTTTGAGCAATTATGGAATGTCAGCCTGCCCGAGCAACCTGGGCTGACCACTGCTGAGATCACCCATGCTGCGCTGGAAGGCGAAATCCGCGGGCTCTACTGCATGGGCGAAAACCCTTTTCTGTCTGATCCGGATATGAATCAAGTACGCAAAGCGCTATCCAGCCTTGATTGCTTGGTGGTGCAAGATTTGTTTATTACCGAAACAGCGGAGTTTGCCGACGTTATTTTGCCGGCCTCGGCGTTTATGGAAAAACGCGGCACCTTCACCAACACTGATCGTCGCG
The DNA here is from genome assembly GCA_913056315.1 of uncultured Ectothiorhodospiraceae bacterium. GTDB lineage: Bacteria > Pseudomonadota > Gammaproteobacteria > Nitrococcales > Nitrococcaceae > Spiribacter. The sequence continues at coordinate 31,670 of CAJXMZ010000001.1, read as the reverse complement.
TGCAAATTGGCCGCCCGGTGCGCCAGCCCCCTGGGCAAGCGCGCCAAGACTGGCATATTTTGCGTGATCTGGCGCAGCGCCTAGGCCATGACTGGGATTACGCCGACGAATCCGCGGTGTTCGATGAGTTTGTTCAGGCCGCTCCGCTCTACGCCAACTTAACCTACGACCGACTCGGCGAGCATGGACGCTGGTACCCCTGCCCTGATGCCAACTCCGAAGGCGAGCGTGTGCTCTTTGGCGACCAATTCCCGATCGGTCGTGGCCGCTTTGTACCGGCTGAGCTTGGACAGGCACCGGATTTGCCCGACGATGACTACCCCTTAGTGCTCAACACCGGGCGACAGCTTGAGCATTGGCACACGGGGGTGATGACCCGACGCTCAAGGGCGCTAGACGCACTGGCCCCTGAGGCGCGTGTCGAGGTCCACCCCAGCGATGCCAAGCGCTTGGGAATTACTGACGGCAGCTGGACGACGCTGCGCTCACGTCGTGGCGCCGTTGAGGTGCAAGCGCACATTACGCGCGATGTCGCGCTGGGGACATTATTTTTACCCATGCATTTTCGCGAGGCCGCCGCTAACTTGTTAACCACGCCTGAGCTCGACCCGTTTGGCAAAATTCCGCAGTTTAAGATTTGTGCTGTTGCGCTTGCGCCTTTATCAACGCCATTAACGCCGCCGCAGCCGGACGCGGTGTCTCATGCAGCGGGCTAATTAAGCCAATATCACGACTCGCGCTCGGCCCGGCTAATGGCCGAAAAATCAGATCCGGCTGCCGGCCAAATAGCGACAGGGCCGGCAGGAGGGTAATACCCAGCCCACCGCGTACCATCGCCAGTAGTGAGACGATGTTGGGCACGTGAAACCGAGCACCATCTAATATGGCCTGCGCCTCGGGGTCGTTGACTTCACGAAATGTCCCGTTGGTAATTAGCGTATAAGCGGCCAGCTCATTCCAAGCGCAGGGTTGCGTGCTGGCGGCAAGCGGGTGATCGGGTCGACACACCACACCCATTTGATCTTCGGCCAGGTGCTCAAAACCCAGCTCAGGGTCGAGCGCAAACTGCGTACCAATACCGAAGTCCACCCGGCGCTCAACGACCCAACGCTGCACCTGCTCAGCCGTGTCATCCTGCACCGATACCTCAATTTGGGGGTATTCGTGGGCAAAGTGCACGAGCACCGCCGGCAACCGCTGACCGGCATAGGACGGAATCGACGCCAGCGCGACCTGCCCAATTCGGCGCTGCGCGCTGTTGACCAACGATTGTTCGACGCGCTCGTGATGATCAACAAGCGCTTTAACTTGCGCATAGTGCTCACGGCCAAACGGTGTGAGCTGGGCATGTCGGCCAGGTTCAAATAAGGCTTGGCCGAGTTGGTTTTCTAACTCGCGTATCGCCAGCGATACGGCGGGCTGACTGCGCGCGCAAAGCGTGGCAGCTGCCTGATAACTATGCGTCTGCGCCACCAGCAAAAAATATCGCAACGGTTGGATTTTTAACGCCATCACCCCGCCCTTTTATAATAGGATTTACTTATTAAAACATTTTTTTAATTAACTTTACTTTTTCCTGGCGTATACCGAGCATGGGGTAATGAAGCGCACAGGAGGGCTCATGACTGAGCAAGCACTGCATAAGAATTTTATTGCCGGGGAATGGCTTGAAGGACCCGGGGTTATTGACAACCAAAACCCCTCAGATTTGAGCCAGCATTTAGGCCAATTTAGTCAGGCCAATGCCGAACAAACGCATACCGCTATCGCCGCGGCACGACAGGCGCAGCCGCAGTGGGCGGCGATCGGACTTGAGGCGCGCTATACCACCTTGCTCAATATTGGCACCGAGCTGATCGCCCGCGCCGAAGAACTCGGTCGTATCCTCTCAAGCGAGGAAGGCAAACCACTGGCCGAAGGCAAGGGCGAGATCTACCGAGCCGGTCAGTTTTTTCATTACTACGCAGCCGAGGTCCACCGGCAAATCGGTGACATCACCGACTCAGTGCGACCCGGCATTGAGGTGCTTGCCCAACGTGAGCCGGTGGGTGTGGTGGGCGTGATATCACCATGGAACTTTCCACTTGCCACCGCGGTTTGGAAAATTGCCCCAGCGCTTGCCTTTGGCAATTCAGTGGTATGGAAACCCGCCAACTTAGTGCCTGCAAGCGCTTGGCATTTTGCTGAAATCATGTCACGCCAAGCCATGCCCGCCGGCACCTTTAACTTAGTGATGGGTCCCGGCCGTGCGGTCGGCGATGCGCTATCGGGCGCTGCCGATGTCGATGCGATCAGCTTTACCGGCTCGGTTGAAGTAGGCCGCGAAGTGGGCTTGCGCGCCATGGGTCAACTCACCCGCGTGCAAATGGAAATGGGTTCAAAGAATCCATTGGTCATTTTAGATGACGCCGACATCGATACGGCCGTGCAGTGCGCGTTTGTGGGGGGTTACTCCGGCAGCGGCCAAAAGTGCACCGCCTCATCACGCCTGATTGTCACCGATGCGATGCATGACCGATTCGTTGACGCCCTATGCGCGCGACTGGCCAATGCGCCGGTCGGCCACGCACTTGATCCGAATACGCAAATCGGGCCAATTGTTGATGCGGATCAGTTTCAACAAAACCTCGACTGGATTGAGACCGCCAAGCAAGCGGGCGCAACCCTGGCGTTTGGCGGCGAACCAGTCAAAGCCAACACCCAAGGTTACTTTTTAGCACCCACCCTATTCACCGATACCCACAATGCGATGCGCATTAACCAAGAAGAAATGTTCGGCCCCATTGCCTGCGTCATACGCGTTAAAGATGCGCATGAAGCGCTTAGCGTGGCGAATGACACGCGCTTTGGCTTAACCGCTGGGGTGATTACCGAATCACTCAGCGCGGCCAACACATTCCGCCGGCAAGCACGCTTTGGTTGCACCATGGTCAACCTACCCACCGCTGGCACCGACTATCACGTTCCCTTCGGTGGCCGCGGCGAATCAAGCTATGGCCCACGTGAGCAAGGTCAATATGCGCGCGAGTTCTACACTCGAGTTAAAACCAGCTATATCCGCACGGGTGAGGGCTAGTCGATGAGTGAGCGCCTGCGCATTGATGGGCTGCAATACTGCCGTTGGAGCCGCGAGATATTTGAGCAAATGCGTGCGGCTAGGCTTGATGCGGTGCATGTGACCGCGGCGTATTGGGAGAGTGCTCGGGAATTGATGGCCAATATTGGCCAATGGCATCGACATTTTGAGGCCCATGCCGATTTGATCATGCCGGTGCGCAGCGCAGCCGATATCGATCGCGCCCGACAAAGCCAGCGCACGGGCATTATCCTGGGGTTGCAAAACTGCTCACCGATTGAAGACAGCATCGACTTGGTCTCAGTGTTTAAACAACTTGATGTCCACATCATGCAGCTGTCTTACAACAATCAGTCACTGCTGTGCAGCGGCTACTTAGAAAGCGAAGATGCCGGACTATCGCGATTTGGACGCAGCGTTATTCGTGAAATGAATCGCGTTGGCATGATTGTTGATACCTCACATACTGCTGAGCGCTCAACCCTCGATGCGATCGCCTGTTCCACTCGCCCCACGGTGATTTCGCACGCCAACCCGCAGAGCGCAAGCGCGACCGAGCGCAACAAATCAGAGCGTGTCATGCGCGCGCTGGCCGAAAGCGGTGGGCTCATGGGCTTTAGCTGCTACCCGTTTCATCTACCCAATGGTTCGAAAACAACGTTGCCAGAGTTTACCGACATGGTGGCCCGCGCCGTTGATGTGATGGGCGTTGAGCACTTAGCCATCGGCACCGATTTGTGCCAAGACCAGCCTGTTGAAGTGCTCACTTGGATGCGTAACGGCAACTGGGCCAAAACCCTGGACTACGGGGAAGGCTCAGCCGAACAACCCCATTGGCCCGAGCCGTTGAGCTGGTTAGGCGGCGTCAGTGAATTTGGCAACATCGAAACGGGGCTTGAAGCCCGTGGATTTTCTCGCACCGAAGTGGACGCGCTCATGGGAGGCAACTGGCGTGGTTATCTCGAGGATGCCTTAAAGCCGAAATCAGACTAAGGAGAGAACCCATGGCAACATCCGTACGCCGGACTGTTAGCACACAAGCCGATAATCCGCGCCCCGATACCGGTCGGGTGCCACTGCGGCCGGCCAGCGAAGTCATGGACTTAGAGCGACTAGGCAGTCTGCATCAGTGCCGCATTAGCTTTATCCGCACCATTATGCGCAAGGTCATGGCCGAGCGCTGGGGCATCCAGCGCCAACGCTTTGACTTGGACGATAACGGCTACGGGACCTGCATTTACCGTATTGCCAGCCCCACGCGTATCTATAACTTGGTTATCTTTGCCCAGCACTTAGATGCTAAAGATCGCTCAGATCGGGTCATTGCCCAAGCGTGGGACCTTGCGTTTGCCCTTTGCCTAGGTGATGTCGATGAGGCTTATTTAGCGGTTTTGCGCGAAAACGTGCCACGCCAAGAGGCAGGCCGTTGCGATCCGCGCGTGCTCGTGCTCTCCCGCGCTAACCGCTCGTTGCGCAACTTTGACGCCATGGTCGATGCACTCGCCAGCGGCGAGCAACCTGACCCTGATGCGCTCGCCAAGGTGGGGTATTTGTATCGAACCACAGCAGTCTATGGCAACGGCAAGTTTGGCATTGCTGACTACCCGCGCCTGCGAGACTCCGATGACTTTGGGCTACCATTTTCAGCACAAATGTTCTCGGTGTATTTGTTGCGCGATTTTAGTATTCGCCAAGTTGAACACATCGCTCGCCGGCGGGCGCCAGATACCGCCGTGGGTTTGCACCCAAAACTGCAGCGCTACTTAGGGATTGGTAATAGCACCGGCCTGGGAATGGCGCCGTTTTTAATCAACCACCCGCAGCTCATTAATCAGTGGTTACTCATGCGTGAATCGGCGCTATCGCGCTGCTTGGGTGAGATACCCAATGAGCAAACGCGTCAGCAAATGATCGATTTAATCGATCACAGCATTGCTCACACCGCGCAGACACATACCGATGACCCACGTCAGTCCAAGGCCAACCAACGCTTGGGCCAAGAACTCGCGGATGCCCGTGATTGGTTAGCCAGCACGGACACCTCTGAAGTCATGCTCTGGCAGGCTTTGCTGAACTGGTCGCGCGCGCATGCCTCGCTAGAAACCAATGAGTTATTAAACTCACTGCTCATGGAGCTCTATCCCGAGCGTGTCGATGAGCTTGAACAAACCATGGCGGCTGCCGAATCCCAAGATCTCACGCCCGAAATGGGCACCGATGACCTGCTCGCTCGCCTTCGTCGCGATTATGACTGGGCCATTGCCTATGACTTTAGCGACCCCGAACAAACCCATTTGTTTTGGTATCGCTCCGCTGAAAAAGAAGAGCCGCGCCTGGGCGAGCGCGGTGTTGATCCAGGCGAAGAAAACGAAATGGGCTTAGATATTGCCCGGCAAGCCGACTCGCTCTACCAGGCGCTACGCGAGTGGGAAGCACAACAAGGCCAAGCCACGCCGTTGGTGGAGTTTTTGCTTGCCTATCCACGCTTTAAGGCCATTGCTCGACGGGTGCAAACGCTGTCCGAACATGCCTATGGCGATATTCGGGCCAATGTCCTGGCACGCGGGACTCTGCCCATTCACTTATTGCGCTGTAAGTTAGCCTTTTTTGGCGCAACCAAATTTGACCCCCGCTCTGATCGCTGGGTCCGTATCACCATGTTTCAAGGCGCACCGTGCATTGAAGACATTGGCACGCACTTCGCCGATGACTGGTGGATGCCGCTCAAGCCAACCGTTGAGGAGCTAGCGCCATGCACGTCTCGCTAAATGAGTTCACTAGCACCTGCCGCCGGGCACTCGATAGCCTTGGCTTTCCCCCGGGCGAATACGAGGATGCCGCTGAGATGGTGGTTTGGCTCGAGCAACATGGTCTGGGCGGCGCGCGATTATTAGGTGAAATTCTTCCGCGGCTTGCCGACAACCGCTGGCCGGCCCTGACCGTCACCCACACCGATGGTGGCTGTGTGATTATGCAAATGGATGAAGGATCGATTTTACATGGCGGCAGCTTAGCGGCAGATTTAGCCTGCACTCGAGCGCTCGCCACCGGCTTGGGAATCGTGCGACTGCATGGCTGTAGTGACCGTAGCTTTATCCTTGGCTATCTAGCCCGCTGCGCCCGGCGCGGTCATCATATTGCCGCCTTTTGGTGCACCGGTGAGCCACGACGCGCCATACAAAATGTCGCCGTCGCTCTGGCTGACGCCAAGTTACCCGTGTTTCGACGCTTTCGCGCTGATGGCGGTGGTGAACAAGAAGCCGACACCGATACCTTAACTCTCATGGCAACCCGTGATTTTGCCATGCTGCCTGCGGCATCGGCTGAGCACGTGGATATGGAATTACTCGAAATGGTAACCGCTGAGGAGTTTGAAGCTCGCTCGCGCCGGGCGTGGGATCAAGGCGTTGAGATTGATGCCACGTTGTGGCGGGATTTAAGTGCTATTCGAGATCAACGACTCGTGCCAACAAGCGATGCCTCGCGCCATCGCGGTGCGGGGGAGACCAATCCAGCGGATTGATCTCCCGCCTCGTTCAAGCTATTCGGCGTAGTCCAAACCGCGAGTACTCGCGATCTCACGGGCGTTAGGGTTAACCGATGGCCGGAACGGCACGCTAACCACTTCAGCCTCGACCTTGTTGCTTGGCAGGCCTTGGACATATTCATCAGGCAGCCATACCTCAAGCTCGGTGCCCACTTCTGTGCGATCGACCGGCACCCACGCCAGCGCAATATTGGTCTCTAGCTCAGGCGAGTACCAAGGCGAGCTAATGTAGCCGCTGGCGTTACTGGCATTGCGATCGGCCACGAGCCAAAAGTCTGGCGCGTAGTCGGTAATCGGCAGCCCACCAAAGGCCAAGCCCACCATTTTGAGCTTGTAGGGCGGCTTGCCCGCCTCAATTTTGTCCCGCGCGGCCTCAAGCGCTTTTTTACCGACGTAATCGGCTGCTTTATTGCGCGGCACTTGATACGACAGGTTGCATTGAAACGGCAGCGTTTCCATGTCGATGTCTTGACCCCAAGACAAAATGCCAGCGGCAATGCGGCGATGATGCGCTGGCGCGATCACCATGAGGTTATGTTTTTTGCCCGCAGCGAGCACCGCATTCCACATATCCTCAGCGTACAAAGTGGCGTCACGCAGATAAATCTCGTAACCCTTTTCACCGGTGAATCCGGTCTGCGAGACAATGACATCGCGGCCACCGACCTGCCCGGCCATTAACCCGTAGTACGGAATCTCGCGTACGCCCTCGCCCAATAAGTCAGCCATTAAGTCTTCAGACTTGGGGCCTTGGATTTGCACTGGCGAGACATCAATTTCGGCAATAGAAACATTAAAGCCTTTATTAACGTTCAGCCCACGCAACCACAGCTCAAGATCGCTATCGGATAGCGAGAACCAAAATTCATCTTGGCTGATCCGCAATAAAACCGGATCGTTGAGAATGCCGCCATCCTCATTACACAAAATCACGTATTTGCCGTGCATTGGCGCGATTTTGGTGGCATCGCGGGTAATAACGTAGTTCACAAAGGCTTCGGCATCTGGGCCTTTGACTTGGATCTGGCGCTCAACGGCCACGTTCCACATCGTCACATGATTAACGAGGGCGTCGTATTCAACCATCGCCCCGCCATCGTCAGGGCGAACATAGCCCCGGGGGTGATACATACGGTTATACACCGTCGCGCGCCAGCAACCTGCCTGGTGGGCCAGATGCCAATACGGTGATTTGCGCACGCGTGTTGAGATCAACATCTCAACCGGTGTGCGACCGGATTGGCGTAAATTAATTGGCACGTAACGATCGGACTGATCGACGCTTTTAACCTGCTCGATCGCGGCGTCATTAACGCCTGGGTATTGATGTTTCCCGCTCATGCTCGACTCCTCCCGAATAAGTCATGAATGTGGTTTGTCACCCCCGGAATAATGCCCCAGGCCCTGGGTACCCAGTTTTCAGACTGCGACCTCCGCTATTCCCTAACCGCGCAGCCCAACGGGCCTATGACGCTGATGTGCAAGGCGTTGTCGCATTCAGACCAGTGTGTCTGATCACCCCACAGTTACTCTTGATCGAACGGCGTCAATAAGGACAACGCAATGAAAGTCTTAGTAGCGGTTAAACGAGTCGTCGATGCCTACGTCAAAATTCGCGTTGCCAGCGATGGCAGCGGCGTTGAGACAGCCAATACCAAAATGTCGATGAATCCCTTCGATGAAATCGCACTCGAGGCGGCCATTCGATTAGTTGAATCAGGCCAAGCCAGCGAAGTCATTGCCGTGAGCATCGGACCCGACGCGGTCCAAGAGCAGTTGCGCACGGCACTGGCCATGGGCGCCCAGCGAGCAATTCACATTGATGCGTCCGCTGATCTTGAGCCGTTGACGGTTGCCAAGACACTGCAAGCGCTGTGCGCGCGAGAGACCCCCGATTTGGTGATCTTGGGCAAACAGGCGATTGACGATGACTCCAACCAAACCGGGCAAATGCTAGGCGCGCTACAGGGTTGGGGGCAGGCAACGTCGGTCTCTGCACTGGAATTCACCCAAGGTAAAGCGGTTGCAACGCGCGAAATTGACGGTGGGCTGGAGCGCTTGGCGGTCACGCTGCCGGGCATTATCAGCGTTGATCTGCGCCTCAATGACCCGCGCCACCCAAAGCTACCCGACATTATGAAAGCCAAACGCGCACCGATTGAGGCGCTGACACTGAGTGACCTTGGCATCACCGCCAACCAACGCCTTGAGGTGCTGGAAGTGCGTGAACCCCCGACCCGCACGCCAGGCGTTCGGGTCGATAGTGTGAGCGAACTCATTGAAAAGCTACGCAACGAAGCCGGGGTGATGCCATGAGCATTTTAATCTATGCCGAACACGATGCCGGTCAGTTGAGCTCGGCCACACGCTCGGCAATCACTTGCGCGCAGGCGCTCGATGGGCCAATTGACATGGTGGTGTGTGCCAGTGACTGCGCCAGCGTTGCCACTGAGGCGGCGCAAATCGCTGGTATTCGGCAGGTTTTCACCGCCCAGGCCAACCATCTGGCGACACAGCCACCCGAGGGCGTGGCTTGGGTGCTGGAGTCACTAGCGGCCAATTATGACTATGTGCTTGCCGGGGCAACCAGCCACGGCAAAAACATCTTCCCGCGGCTTGCCGCGCGGCTGGATGTGCAGCAAATCTCTGATATTAGTGGTGTTATTGACGCGCAAACCTTTGTGCGGCCGATTTATGCCGGCAATGCACTGGCCACCGTGCGCAGCCATGACGCGCAACGGGTTATTACCGTTCGCGCCACGGCGTTTGAACCCATTGCCACCGGCGGCGGTGACGCCAGCATCAGCCCCATTGAGCCTGGCAGCGACAGCGCCTTAGTCGAGCATTTGGGCATGCAGCTAAGCGGTGGCGAAGGACCTGAGCTCACCACCGCCGACATTGTCATTTCTGGCGGCCGCGGCGTGGGATCACAAGAGAACTTCGCTTTGGTCAAACGCGTCGCCGATCGCCTAAGCGCCGCGGTTGGAGCGAGTCGAGCGGCCGTTGATGCGGGCTATATCACCAACGACTATCAGGTCGGCCAGACCGGCAAAATGGTCGCCCCCAAACTTTACTTGGCCGTGGGCATTTCCGGGGCCATACAGCACATGGCGGGCATGCGTGAATCGCAGGTTATTGCGGCGATTAACACCGATCCCGAGGCCCCTATTTTTGAGGTGGCTGACTACGGGCTCGTCCAAGACCTGATGGGCGCATTACAAGAGCTCGACGGCATCCTTGCCGAAAGCCCCACCCCGATTGGCGAAAGCGCCTAAACCTAAGGAGTGACTCAGATGGCCGATTTTCCGTCTAAAGCCAACGTTGTGATTGTCGGATTGGGAGGGATTGTCGGTTCATCCGTTGCCCACCACCTGATTGAGCGTGGCTGGAGCGATATTGTGGGTATCGACAAAAGCGCGATCCCGACCGATATCGGGTCGACATCGCATGCCTCGGATTTTTGCTATGCCACCGCGCATGACGCCATGACCTGCTATACCACGATGTATAGCATCGATTTTTTTGACAAGCGCGGCCGCTACGACAAGGTGGGCGGATTGGAAGTCGCGCGAGTTGACGATGACGAGCGTATGGCTGAGCTCAAGCGCAAGGTCACCTCGGGGCGGGCATTTGGTACACGCGCGCATATGATTTCAGCGGCAGAGGCGAAAAAACGCTTCCCGCTACTCGAAGAAGACATGATCCAAGGCGCGCTCTGGGACCCCGATGCAGGGTTAGTTAAACCGCGTTCACAGGTGGTCTCGGGCGAGCTGGTGGATGAGGCTGTCGCTACCGGTCATCTGCAATCATGGGCAAACACCGCCTGCACCGGTCTACGCATTGAAGGCGGCCATATTAAAGGGGTGGAGACTTCACGCGGGGTTATTGAAGCCAATTATGTGGTGGTGTGCGCTGGGCTATGGGGGCGCTTGATCGCCAATATGGCCGGTGAAGATCTGCCCATCATGCCGCTTGATCACCCATTGACCTATTTTGGTCCTTACGAAGAGTTTGCCGGGACGGGCAAAGATATCGGCTACCCGCTGCTTCGCGATCAGGGTAACTCCGCCTATTTACGAGATACCGGTGACCCCAAAACCCCCGAAGGCGGGCAAATCGAATGGGGCTACTATGAAGAGCGGGCCCCGCGGTTAATTCACCCGCGCGAGATTCTCGAAAAAAGCGAAGCCCGCCTTTCGCCCTCACAACGCGATCTCGATATGGAGCAAATTATTGATCCACTTGAGCGAGCCATTGAACTCACCCCCATTTTGGCGGAGCTGGGCTATGACGATAAGCGCTCGTTTAATGGGCTGTTACAGGTCACCGCCGATGGTGGCCCGTCAATCGGTGAATCAACGCAAGTGCGCGGGCTATGGTATGCCGAGTCGGTTTGGGTAAAAGATGGCCCGGGCACCGGTAAAGTCGTTGCCGACTGGATGACCGACGGGATGACCGAGCGCGATCATCACGGCATTGATGTCGCTCGCCATTATCCGTTTCAACTGACTGAATCGTATATTGCTGATCGCTGTTATGAGACCGCATTTAAGGTCTATAACCCGCCGGTACACAACCGCGAGCCCTACACCGCCGCCCGCGATGTCCGTCGCAGCCCGTTTTGGGAGCGTGAGCGCGATTTAGGCGCGCATTTTATGGAAGCAGCCGGTTGGGAGCGCGCCCATGGCTATGCCAGTAACGAGCCGTTACTCGAAGTCTATGGTGAGCGCATTCCTGTGCGCGAATCCGAGTGGGATAACCGCCACTTCTGGCGTGTATCGAACGCCGAGCAACTCAAACTCTCCGATGATGTGGGCATGGTGAACCTGTCGCACTTTTGCATTATTGATGTCAAAGGCCCAGACGCCGAATCACTCATGGAATACACCTGCGTTGCCCGGGTGGGTGGTGACACCCCGGTGGGTAAAGGCATTTACACGCATTTCTTGGATGCCCAAGGGGGGGTTCGTGCCGATCTCACCGTGCTGCGTTTAGCGAACGACCATTACCGCATTGTGGATGGGGGTGACACCGGTCACCGCGATCTGATTTGGCTGCAGCGCATGGCCGAAGATCGAGGCGCGAATGTCGCTATTAGCGAGCGCACCGAAGAATTCGGCTGCCTCGGCGTATGGGGACCCAATGCGCGCAGCCGTTTGCAAACCCTGGTTAGTGACCCTGCCGGGCTTGAAGCCAACGCCTTTGCGTTCGCAAGCTTTAAACCCATTGAAATCGCCGGTGTTACTGTGACGGCCTTTCGCATTTCCTACATGGGCGAACAGGGCTGGGAGCTACATTTTGCCTATGACGACGGCCTGGCGTTGTGGGATGCGTTATACGCAGCCGATATCACGCCGGTGGGGATTGAAAGCTATGCCAACAGCCGACGGCTGGAGAAGAGCTTACGCTTACAAAACGCTGATCTGCTCACCGAATACAACCTAATCGAAGCGGGGCTTGAGCGCCCGCGGGTTAAGCCGGTCGATTTCTATGGCCGTGAGGCCTACCTTGCGCAGCGTGAGCGTGAACAACAGCCGGCCTACCTGTGCACGTTATCGATGACCAACAACTTGGATAGTCAGCGCGTGGCCCGCTATCCGCTGGGTAATTTACCAATCGTTGACCCCGATACCGATGCCGTACTGGTGGACAGTGAAGGCCGACGCTCATACACCACCAGCATTGCCTATGGGCCATCGGTTGGGCGCAATCTCATGCTCGCCTACTTGCCCTGTGAGTATTGCCAGACCGGCCGAACGCTTGCCATGGAATACTTCAACGAACGCTACCCTGTGCGGGTGGATGCGGTGGGCTATCAGCCAATCTACGACCCCGACAATGAGCGCCCACGCTCGTAACGCGCGCCGAGCGTGCGAGTCGGGGCGTCTTGGCGCTACATATTGGGGTAGTTGGGGCCGCCTCCGCCCTCGGGGGCGACCCACTCAATGTTTTGGCGTGGGTCTTTAATATCACAGGTTTTGCAGTGAATGCAGTTTTGCGCATTAATCTGCAGCCGCGCCTCACCGGTATCGGCATAGACGATTTCGTACACACCCGCCGGGCAATAGCGCTGAGCGGGTTCGTCGTATAACGGCAGATTGTGGCTGACCGATAAATCCGGATCGCGCAAACGCAAATGGCAGGGCTGATCTTCTTCGTGGTTGGTGTTGGTCAGGTACACGCTGCTGTTGCGATCAAAACTCACCACGCCATCGGGGGCGGGATAATCAGGCCGCGGCATTTGCGCGGCAGGCTTGAGCGTTTCGTGATCGGCGTGGCGATGATGCAGCGTCCAAGGCAGACGCCCGCCAAACAGCTTAAGATCAATCCCCGCATATAAGCTGCCCAAAATCATGCCCCAACGCGCCGTTGCGGGGCGCAAATTGCGGGCGGTTTTTAACTCGTCATACACCCATGAGTTTTGATAGCGCTCGGGGTACTGCGATAGCACCACAGGCGCTTGTTCGCCTTGGGCCAGCGCATCCGCCGCGGCCTCAGCAGCGAGCATGCCGGTTTTCATCGCGGTGTGATTGCCCTTAATTTTGGGCACATTTAAAAATCCTGCCGCACAGCCAATTAACGCCCCGCCCGCAAAACTCAGCTCAGGCACCGACTGCAGCCCGCCTTCGTTCAGCGCTCGCGCGCCGTAGGCAATGCGCCGACCCCCGGCAAACATGGATCGAATGCGGGGGTGGGTTTTAAAGCGCTGAAACTCACGAAACGGATCAAGATGCGGGTTTTGGTAATCAAGCCCAACCACATAGCCCACGTAAGCTTGGCGGTCTTCGAGATGGTAGATAAACGACCCACCCCAGGTCTTGGTATCCATGGGCCAGCCTGCACTGTGCATGACCAGGCCGGGTTGATGCGAGGCTTCGTCGAGCTCCCAGAGCTCTTTAAAGCCAATCCCGTAGGTCTGTGGGTCAACGCCCTGCCTCAGCCCAAAATGCGCCTCGAGCTGCCCGCTGAGTTGCCCGCGGCAGCCTTCAGCAAACAACGTATAGCGCGCCCTTAGCTCAATACTCGGCACATGCGTTGCCTTGGCCTCACCATCGCGGCCAATACCCATTTCACCGGTGGCAACGCCACACACACTGCCCGCGTCGTCATACAAAACTTCAGCGGCTGGAAACCCTGGATAGATTTCTACCCCGAGCGCTTCGGCTTGCTCAGCGAGCCAGCGGCAGACATTACCCATTGAGACAATATAGTTGCCTTCATTGCGCAGCTGTCGCGGTAGAAACGGCAAGGGCACACCCAGTGCGCGTTTTTCACCCAGCAATAAAAAAGCTTCATCACTCACCGGTGTATTCAGTGGCGCACCCTGTGCTTGCCAATCGGGGATGAGCTCATCGAGTGCCCGAGGCTCGAGCACCGCCCCTGAGAGGATATGCGCGCCAACCTCAGAGCCCTTCTCAAGCACACAGACACTGATGTCTTGATCCCGCTCGGTGGCCAGTTGTCGCAGTTTAATGGCCGCCGACAGCCCCGCAGGTCCGGCGCCCACCACAACGACGTCGTAGTGCATGGCATCACGCTGCATAGTCTAAAACAGTCCTTCTATATCGCCCATTTCATTAATATCAATGGACTCAGCCGCTGGGTGGGAGCCTAAGCCTGGCATGGTTCGAATGTCACCGCACAGTGCATACACAAATCCTGCGCCCGCCGATAAGCGCGCCTCACGCACGGGCATGCGCCATCCGGTCGGCGCGCCCCGAAGCGCGGGGTCTGATGATAATGACAAGTGCGTTTTGGCAATACACACCGGCAAATGGCCATAACCCGATTGGGTAAAGGATTCGAGTTGGCGTTTGGCAAGCGCGCTGCAATCAATGCCATCCGCGCCGTAAACCCGCGTGGCAATGCACTCGATCTTCTCGGCAAGCGGCTGTTCTGATGGGTAGAGCGGTGCATAATGCCCGCCTTGCTCAGCGGCTTGCGCCACGGCTTCAGCAAGCTCAGCGGCGCCCGCCCCGCCATCGCGAACATGGGTGCAGACACGGGCCACCGCGCCCATTTCTTCGGCGACTGCGGCGATAACCGCATGCTCGCTGTCGAAATCGCTCGGGAAAGCGTTAATCGCCACCACCACGGGCACGCCATGCAGGCGAATATTTTCAATTTGCTTGCGCAAGTTCGACGCCCCCAGCTGCACATCGTCTGGGCTTTCGACAAGCATGCCCTCGGGCAGCGGCTTACCGGCCACAACGCGATGTTTGCCAGAATGCACTTTTAGCCCGCGCACAGTGGCCACGAGCACCGCGGCATCAGGCGCCATTCCCGATGCTCGGCATTTGATATTAAAAAAGCGCTCAGCGCCCATATCCGCGCCAAATCCGGCTTCGGTCACCAAAAAGTCGCTGCCGTAAATGCCCACTTGGTCAGCGATAATGGACGAGTTGCCATGGGCGATATTGCCGAATGGCCCGGCATGAACCAAAACGGGCGTGTTTTCAATTGTTTGCATTAGGTTTGGCTTAATCGCCTCTTTGAGCAAGACCGCCATTGCACCGGCGCACTGAATGTCCTCGGCGCTAACCGGCTCACCGCCGGGTGTCCAACCCACAACGATGCGGCCAAGCCGACGACGCAAGTCCTCAAATGAATCGGCCAGCGCCAACACTGCCATCACCTCAGAAGCAGCGGTTATATCAAAGCCTGTCTCTGCGGGCAGGCCGTTGGCCTTCCCCCCTAAGCCGGTGACAATTTGTCTAAGCCCACGGTCATTAATGTCCATGACTCGGCGCCAAGCCACTTGGGCTGGGTCAATGCCCGCGGCGTTACCGTGAAAAAGGTGGTTATCCACCATGGCTGAAAGCAGGTTATGGGCCGCACTCACCGCATGAATATCGCCGGTGAGATGCAGGTTAATGCGCTCCATGGGCACCACTTGTGACCAGCCACCGCCGGCCGCACCGCCCTTAATGCCAAAGGTTGGCCCCATTGAGGGCTGGCGTAGCGACACGGTGGCCGTGCGGTTGATGTGATGAAAGCCCTGCGCCAAGCCCACCGAGGTCGTGGTTTTGCCTTCACCCAGCGGCGTTGGTGTAACCGCTGAGACCACAACATACTTCGCGCGCTTATTCACCGCGAGGTGCTCAATGGCTTCGAGCGGAATTTTGGCGACATCATGACCATACGGCTCGATCGTGCCCGCGGCGATTCCCAGCTTTTCAGCAATTTCGGCAATAGGCTTGAGTTTTGCCTGACGGGCAATGTCGAGATCACTGGCTAGGGGCTTGGGTGCCAAGCCATTGGGTTTTGGGCTCGCCATGTCTACGCTCTCCTCGGATTGATTATCGGTGTTATCGCTTGGAGTATAGAAACCCCGACAACCGGGCAGTTTCTCGAAAACGTCATTAAGCCAAGTAGTCACGACAACGCATTGAGCAAATTCGTTTTTATGCCGTTTCCGGAACGCTCTCAGTCGCTGTTGGATAAGCCTCTACCCAAAGCCTCACGGACGATTCATAATCGAATAAAACAATAAAGCTCAGGGGAGACAAAACTGATGCCAGATGACGGCCAGCCCTACCGCGTTGTCTTCCTGCTAACGCCGGGATATTCCCAGCTGGCGTTTGCCTCGGCGATTGAACCGCTGCGCATGGCCAATCAACTGGGCAATCAATACCTCTACGATGTCTCGCTTGCCTCAACCGATGGACAACCGGTGATGGCCAGTAACGGCACGCGCATAGCAGTGGATCACGCGGTGAGCGATGATCCAGCGGCTGAGTTAGTCATGGTGTGCAGTGGCATCGATGTCGAAACCATTGACGATCGCGACCTAACCAGCTGGCTACAACGCTTGGCACGCCGGCAAATTGCCTTGGGCGCGGTGTGCACCGGTGGGTTTTTACTTGCTCGAGCCGGCGTCATGGATGGTTATCGCTGCACCCTGCACTGGCAAAACATCTCTGGCATTCAAGAAACCCTGCTGTTTCCGCAAACCATTTTTACCTCTGAGCTGTTTGTGATCGATCGCGATCGCTTCACCTCATCGGGCGGTATTGCCCCGCTCGATATGATGTTGCACTTGGTCACCCGCCATCAGGGCATTGAATTGGCCGAAGCCATTTCTGAAGAGTTTTTGCATGAACGTATTCGCGAGCTCAGCGAGCGCCAGCGCATCCCCTTGCGGGTGCGTCTGGGCACCAGCCAACCCAAGCTGGTCGAGGTGGTCACGCTCATGGAGTCGAACATCCACGAGCCATTGTCGCTCGATGAGCTTGCTGATTACGCCAACACCTCACGCCGACAACTTGAGCGGTTGTTTCGCCGCTATTTAAGCTGCACGCCAACGCATTATTATCTTGAGCTGCGGCTCACCCAGGCGCGTCAGTTACTTCTACAAACCGGTCTATCCATTACCGATATCGCCATGGCATGTGGCTTTGTCTCGCCACCGCATTTTACTAAGTGCTACCACGACCGCTACGGCTATTCGCCAAGCGCCGAGCGCCGCGCTCGCCGTGAGCGGTTATCCGCCAGCGCGAGCGGTGAGACCAGCCAGCAAAGCGCTTAGCTTGCCACTGGGCGGGGTGGCTCTAGACGCGCCACAGCCTGCTCAAACCAATGCCATAAATACCCCGCCATGCTGCGGCGAACCAAGACAGTGAGCACATCAGTTGATTCGGCGACAACAATGATGGATGCATGGGCTAAGCGGGTTTGCGCACAGCCGCCCGGTGCCATGGCCGCAGAATCGCTGGGCAAGGGTGAACCTGCGCCCAGCAACCAGCGGGCTTGGCTGCCTTCAATACGCACTCGCGCTAGCCCCGCCCCCACTTCACATAGCGTCGCACCGGTATGCACGAGGGCAAATTCAATAGCGCTCTCGCTAACCTCGCCGGCATCCGCTAGCTCAATCAGCCATTCATCCGGGCCAAGCCAAAGAATTCGCCCGGCCTGCCCTGTTGCCAGCGTATTGGGCTGGGTTGGGCGAGCACACCCCAGTAGCTTATGCATTGCCTGATCCACCGCCGCGGCAGAGGCTGGTGCGCGCAGGTTGATCAAACGCCCACTGGGCAGGCCACTAAGGTGCAGGGATTGGGCTTGGATTTCACGACCATCGAGTGGGCCGCGGGGTTGCGCGTTACTCGACATTTTGTCGTGCCCCTTCAATGTCGTATTGGATGGGATCGGTGACTTCGAGTTCGATCACGCCGGCATCTAAATCCCAGGCGTAAAGGGTTTCGCCGTGTCGAGTGCGCCCGGCATTCACAAAGCCCAGCGCAAAGGAATAGCCAAGCCGCGGCGCAAAATAGCTGGAGGTAACCCAACCATGCATTGGCGTTTCGCCCTGCGGCGTTGCCGTTGCGATGATTTGCGCGCCCTCGGCGATCACCGCATCAGCGGCTTTGGGCTTTAACCCAACCCATTGCGGGCGATCGTCTCGTTGCAACTCGCTGCGCATGAGTGAGCGTTTACCCAGGCAGTCCTTGCGCGCGCTCACCATGCCCGCCATCCCTAAATCGAGCGGGCTAATCGATCCGTCCGTGTCTTGACCGACAATAATGAAGCCTTTTTCAGCCCGCATAACATGCATGGCCTCAGTGCCGTAAGGCGTAATCGCGTACGCCGACTCACGCAAAAATATTTGCTCCCACAAATGCGCGCCATAATCAGCGGATACGGTGATCTCAAAACCCAACTCGCCGGTAAAACTCACCCGCTGAACACGCGCGGCCACGCCAGCCACAGTGCCGGTTTGCAGGCTCATAAAGGGAAATGCCGACGCGCTTAGATCGATATCTGTCCCCAAATCGGTCATTAAAGCTCGACTCAATGGCCCGGCCAGAGAAATGGTTGCGTACTGATCTGTCGCCGAGGTCAGTCGCACATCCAAGTCGGGCCATTCCGTTTGCAGCCACTGCTCAAGCCATGCCATCACGCGCGCTGCGCCGCCGGTGCTAGTCGACATTAAGTAATGCTGATCGCCAAGCCGCGCGGTCACCCCGTCATCCAAGACCATGCCATTTTCATCGAGCATTAATCCGTAACGGCAACGACCAATGCCGAGCTTTTGCCAGTTGTTGACCATGACGCGCTCAAGCAATGTCACCGCATCAGGGCCTTGAATGTCGATTTTGCCCAGCGTTGAGTAATCGAGCACGCCAACACCGTCTCGCGTGGCCAGACACTCGCGTGCAACCGCGGCGTCCATATCCTCGCCGGCTCGCGGATAGTAGCGTGCGCGCTTCCATTGGCCGACATCTTCAAAAACCGCACCACGAGCAACGTGCCAATCATGCATGGGGGTATAGCGAATCGGGTCAAACAGTGCGCCGGTCTCAGTGCCTACCAACGCGCCAAAAGTCACCGGCGTCCACGCCGGCCGATAGGTAGTGGTACCCACTTGCGCCGGTGTCATCCCGACTAACTCACTGACAATGCCTAACCCAAGGATATTGCCCAGCTTGCCCTGATCTGTGCCAAAACCCAGCACGCTGTAGCGTTTGACATGCTCAATCGAGCGATAGCCTTCGCGCAACGCCAGTTCTATGTCGCTGGCTTTGACATCATTTTGCATGTCGACAAAAGCAGGCCCGCGACCGGCGACTCGCCACAGTGCCTGCAAACCCGTGGGCCCCGGCTCAGCCGGGTTAATGACCGGTGCGCGCGTGGCATCGGTGGCATAACCCAGTGCGGTGGCGGCGCGTTGAGCGGCCTCGCAGGCACCCGCCAGCGCCGCGTTTGGATCAAACACGCCAGCCATTGCACCAATGGACTCCACCCCCGCTAGGTCTTGCTGAGGAATAAATGAAGCCAGTGCGTCGTCCCATTGCAGCGAGCCACGGGCATGCGAGTGCAAATGCACAGATGGGTTCCAGCCGCCCGATACCGCTAAGAGATCGCACGGCAAGCGCTCACAGCGTTGATCGGCATGACGCAGCTCAACGCTACGCACCCGCAGGCGGCCTTGGGTATTACTGACTTGGGTGTTGATATGCACGGCCATGCCCGCTTGCCGGGCAAGCTGCGCTTGTTCACCCGATTGCGCACGCGAATCAACAATCTCAACCTGAGCGCCCGCCCGATGAAGGCTATGCGCTGTGGCATAGGCTGCATCATTATTGGTGAACACCACCGCTTGGCGCCCGGGCAACACGGCATAGCGCTCAATATATTCGTGCACGGCTGAGGCAGTCATCACCCCGGGGCGGTCGTTGTTAGCAAACGCAATCGACCGCTCAATCGCTCCGGCAGCGAGAATCAGATGCTGGCAGCGGATCTTCCAAAAACGCTCGCGCAACGGCGCATTGGGGCGGATCTCACTCACGCGCTCAACCGCGCCCAAAAAGTGCTGATCGTAGTGACCAAACACCGTTGTTGCGGGCAGCAAGGTGACATGCTCGAGCTGCGACAGCTCGACAATGGCTGCCTCGAGCCAGTCTTGCGCTGGCGCGCCATCAATGCTCGAGCGACTGGCTAACCACCCGCCGCCGAATTGGGATTGTTCATGCGCTAAGGTGACTGGCACCCCAGCGCGGGCAAGAACCAAGGTGGCCATCACGCCGGCCGGGCCACCACCCACCACAACAACGGGGCAGTGCAGGTCACGCTTTTCGTAGCGATCGGGATCGGGGCCATCAGGCACGCGGCCCATACCCGAGGCGGGGCGAATAATTTTTTCGTACTGCTCCCACCAACCCGTGGGCCCCATGAAGGTCTTGTAGTAAAAACCTGCCGGTAAAAGCTTGGCAGCGCGATCAAAAATCGCCATTAAGTCGAATTTTAGGCTGGGATAGCCATTAATCGAGCGCGCTTGCATGCCGTCGCGCAAGACCACTTGGGTGGCGCGCTGGTCGGCCAGTGCTGTTGCGCCCTCACCCAGCTGCAGCAGGGCATTGGGCTCTTCAGGGCCGCGGCCAATAATGCCCCGCGGCCGATGCAGCTTGACGCTGCGATTAACTAAGTGGATTCCGTTGGCAAGCAGCGCTGAGGCGAGCGTGTCACCGGCAAAGCCGGTTAACGCTTGGCCATTAAAGCGAAACTGTAACGGCTGGTCCCGATCGATTCGGCCGCCAGTGGGCAAACGCGCTTTCATGGCGCCTCCTCATTCATCGGCCAAGTCGCGCGAATGTCGTAGGTCACCGTATCGCGTTCGGCTTTAAACCAGCGTCGGCAGCCATGGGCATGGACCCACTGCTCGCGGTGCAAACCACGGGTATTGGTGCGCATAAACACATAATCAGCCCAAGCCGCGTCATCAATTGCCTCGGGCTCAGGAGGGCGAACGATATCGGCCTCACCGCCGTAGCTGAATTCGCTTTCATCGCGTGGGCCGCACCAAGGACAGGTAATTAACAGCATAACTAGTGCGCTACCGCCGCGGCGCCGTGCTCGTCCACCAAAGCGCCACTATGAAAGCGCTCAAGCGAAAAAGGCGCATTGATTGAATGGGGCTCTCCGGTGGCCAAGGTGTGGGCAAACACCCAACCTGAGCCCGGGGTGGCTTTAAACCCACCCGTGCCCCACCCCACGTTAAAGTACAGTCCATCAACCGGGGTTTTCCCGATAATTGGGCTGGCATCGGGCGAGGTATCCACAATGCCGCCCCAGTGACGCAACATGCGCAGACGACTAAAAATGGGATACAGCTCGATAAGCGCAGTCAAAAAGTGCTCCATGGTTTGAAAGCTGCCGCGATTGCCATACCCGTTATAGGCATCAATCCCCGCGCCAATCACCAATTCACCCTTGTCCGACTGGCTTACGTAGACGTGCACGGCGTTGGACATCACCACCGTGTCGAGCATCGGTTTTAACGGCTCTGACACCAGGGCCTGCAGCGGATGGCTTTCCAGCGGCAAGCGAAACCCCGCCATATCGGCCAGCACACCCGCATGCCCAGCAACCACAACGCCCACGCGATCCGCGCCAATTTCACCGTGCGTGGTATCAACGCCAACCACTCGGCCGTGTTCGCGACGAACCCCGGTGACTTCGCAGTTCTCGATAATATCGACGCCTAAGTCATCGGCAGCGCGCGCATACCCCCAAGCCACGGCATCATGACGCGCGATACCCGCGCGGGGTTGCCACGAGGCACCCAACACGGGATACCGAGCATCGGCAGAGGTGTTAATAAAGGGCACGCGTTGCTTAACGCCGGCGGTGTCGAGGACTTCGCCGTCAATACCATTGAGCCGGTTGGCATTCACCCGCCGGCGAATATCACGCATGTCTTGCAGGTTATGGCCTAAGTTGAGCACGCCACGTTGGCTGTACATAACGTTGTAGTTTATGTCTTGGGATAGCCCTTCCCAGAGCTTGAGTGACTTCTCGTACAACGCCGCAGAGCCATCCCAGAGATAGTTCGAGCGCACAATGGTCGTATTACGACCGGTATTTCCGCCGCCTATCCAGCCTTTTTCTAGCACCGCCACATCGGTGATGCCGTGAACCTTGGCCAAATAGTACGCCGTGGCCAGACCGTGGCCGCCACCGCCAACGATAATAACTTTATAGCGCCGCCGTGGCGTAGCCGCCCGCCAGGCAGGACGCCAATTTTTGTGGCCACTAAGCGCGTGCCGTGCGAGCGAAAATATTGAGTACGATTGCATCGGTATAACTTGAGGCCAGCCCGCGGTTAGAGCTGTTTTTATGACGACCTAGACTTAAGCCCAGACGACATTCGACCAATAAATTGCCGGTTATACTGGACAAGCTAGTCGATTAGCGTGATTTCACGGACAATGGAGTAATGAAGCGTTTGCTCGTCATGCTGTTCATGCTGGTGGCACTCAGCGGCTGCGCACAAGAGCGCCGAGCCGCGCCAAGCGCGGCAGCGAACACGCCCACCATCGTCATGCCTGACAACACGGCTTTGCCCCTACAGTACTGGGCGCCCAGTAGCGGGCAATCCCCGCAAGCCATCGTGCTGGGTATCCACGGTTTTAACGATTACGCCGGTGGATTTAGCGCAACGGCTAACGCACTGACCGAACAGGGCATCGGCGTCTATGCATGGGATCAGCGCGGATTTGGCAGCACCGGCAGTCGCGGGCGCTGGCCGGGCACCGACACGCTCGTCAACGATGCGGGGGTGGTGGCACGAGCGATCAAGACGCAACACCCCGAACAACCGTTTTACCTTATGGGCCATAGCATGGGCGCGGCGGTCACGACATTAATGCTAGAGCAAGCCCCGCCAATACGTATCGCCGGCACGATCTTAGTCGCGCCGGCTTTTTGGGCGCGCCGAACAATGCCTTGGTATCAACGCTGGGCTTTATGGGCGGGCAAACAATTCACGCCGTGGTTAACCCTCACCGGTGAGGGGCTTGGCATTGAACCCACTGACGACCCGGCAGTGCGCGCCGCTCTAGCCAACGACCCCTACTGGATCCGCGATACACGTGTTGATGCGCTGGCCGGTGTGGTTGATTTAATGGACTCTGCATTACGCGCCTTACCACCGCGGCCAGCTCCCCCACGCACGCTGTTGTTGTTTGGACTAGCTGATCAAGTGATTCCGCAACAAGCCGCCTGCGCAATGGTCAAGCGCTATCAACCACAAAACGGCTGGCACGCGGCGGTCTACCCGAGCGGCTATCACATGCTCACGCGGTATAGCGGGGCGGAACAAACATTGAGCGATTTAAGCCATTTTGTATTGCAAAAATCCGGGCCTCTACCCTCGGGGTACGAAGCCAATTATGCGCAGACCCGGCGTACACTTTGCGCTGATGCGTCGACTCCATCGAGTGGATTGAAAAAGCGCATTAACTAGCCGATTGACGCAAAACTTACAGAATTGCCGGCAAATTTAAAAAAACGCACACAAATGGTGCGGTTGGCGCCCTAAATTGGTTGACCAACGGCCCGACACAACGTACCTTTCGTCTGGTTCAAAACTGGAGGACTCAGCATGGATCTCTTTGATATTAGTCTCGGACAATACACGTTCGTTCAGAACGCGTTCTCATTCGGTCTTGCCGTTATGGCGGCCGCTACTTTGTTTTTGTGGTTTTCCCGCAGTAATGTAGCGCCGGCTTATCGCATGGCCATCACCATTAGTGGTTTGGTAACGGCCATCGCCGCCTACCATTACCTGCAGATTATGCTTTCATGGCAGGCTGCATTCTCGGTTACCGGTAACGCGATTGAAGTCACCGGCTATCCGTTCAACCAAGCCTACCGCTATGTCGATTGGCTGCTCACCGTGCCACTGCTGCTCATTGAGCTGATTCTCGTTATGCGTTTGTCACGCAGCGAGACGGTCTCTAAGAGCGTTTGGTTAGGCGGCGCCGCTGCTCTGATGATCATCCTGGGTTACCCCGGCGAGGTTGCAGAGGACATGGGCACGCGCTTCACCTTCTGGGTGCTGTCGATGATTCCATTCATCTACATCGTCTACCAGCTGGTGGTTGGCCTGAAGAGCTCGATCAGCAAGCAGCCTGAGAACGTTCGCGGTCTCATTAACGGTGCGGCAATGTTGGTTGTTGTCTCCTGGTTGTTCTACCCAGTCGTGTTCCTCTTCCCGCTGCTCGGCATCGAGGGTGGTGCTGCTATCACCGCGGTTGAAGTGGGCTACACGATTGCTGACATCGTTGCCAAGGCCGTCTTCGGTATCTTGATCCTCGCGATCGCTATGCGGAAGTCAGAAGCTGAGGGTGGTGCTCAGGCCTAATCGATCATCGATTAGCTTGAAATAGCCAACGCCATGCGAGTGCCTGTTCAACTGCGGTTGGGCAGGCACTCAACTTGGCCTTAGACGAAAAGGTGACCCGATTGGCCGCGACGGATGTAACGACATTCAAGTCCCGTGTCGAATCCCGGGGCACACTAGCGCAAGTCGATCAGTACATGATCGATATGATCGCTTCAACAGGCGCAACCCCTGCGCGCGAAGCAGCGCTCTACCATCTCAACACCGGCGGTTCGCGTATGCGAGCACAACTCGGCTTGGCCAGTGCTACCGTGCGGTTAAATACGAACGATGCCATTGCGGCAGCCGCAGCTTGCGAGCTTTTACACAACGCGTCGTTAGTTCATGACGATATTAGTGACGGTGATCTGTTACGCCGCGGGGCGCTAACAGTACGCTCGGCGTATGGCGCGGGCATCGCACTGTGTACCGGCGACCTGTTGTTTAGCGCGGCTTTTCACGCTGCAAGCGACATCACCGACCCAATGACCAGTCTGCATTTGACGCGATCGATGGCCCAAGCAGCCGCGCGCGTTATCGGTGGGCAGAGCATTGAATTGGCCCATGAAAAGGCAACTGATATTCCAACCCGACATGAGTACTTAATGGCCACGCGCGCCAAAACCGCGCCGCTGATTGAGCTACCCATTAGCGTCGGTCTTCTCGATGAGGCAACTGATTCGGCGGCTCGGCAGCAGTGTACAGCGCTTGCGCAAGCCATCGGTCTGGCCTACCAGATACTTGATGACTTAGATGATTTGCCGCCGTTTGCGGCTGATGCGACTGCACCCCAACCCCACGGACTGCATGCCTGGTGGCATCACCAACCAATGGCAGCAACACCGAACCATGAGCGCACCATCGCGCGTTGCCTTTGGCACGCGAATGCGGCACTCACCCGCGCCAACCGGTTAGCCGCTTCGCTACCCACACCCCTGAATCGTTGTGTCGATACCCTCATAGACAAACTGACCAGCAAAGCCCAGCGCGAACCGACGTATTAATGAAAACGCTGGTCATGGGTGGCGGTTTTGGGGGGATTGCAGCGGCCTTACGCCTAAGAGCCCGCGGGCATGAGGTCACGCTCGTTGATCGCTGCCCTCGCCTGGGTGGACGCGCCCAAGTCTTTGAACGCGATGGCTACCGACACGACGCTGGGCCGACGGTGATTACCGCGCCGTTTTTATTTGCTGAGTTATTTGCGCTATTCGGCGAAGAAATTAGTCAGCGCGTGACCCTGACGCCGCTTGATCCGTGGTATCGGTTTCGCTTTCCCGATAACAGTCAGTTTGATTACGGCCCCGGTATCGAGAATATGGAAGCGGAAATTGCCCGCTTTAACCCCCGCGATGTCGCCGGTTATCACGGCCTTTTGGCTGAATCTAAGCAGCTATTTGATATTGGTTTTACCGAATTAGGCGACCAGCCCTTTGATCGCCTATCCACTATGCTCCGGCAAATCCCCCGACTGCTGCGCTTGCGTATTCACCGCAGCGTTTGGGATATGGTCTCAAGCCATATTGAACATCCCTACTTGCGTCGAGCGCTGTCGCTGCAGCCGCTGTTAGTGGGCGGCAATCCATTCGACACCACCTGCATTTACGGCCTCATCCACTACCTTGAGCGCGAATGGGGTGTGCATTTTGCAATGGGTGGTACCGGCGCATTAGTTGATGCACTGGCGGACTTGCTAGAACGCCAAGGCGTACAGGTCGAGAATGGCCGCAGTGTTGAGGCAATTCATCGCGACGGCAAGCGTATTCGCGCCGTTAGCTTAGATGATGGCACCGAGCGCAAGGCAGATGCTTTTGTCTCTAATCTCGATCCCATGCATTTGTACGGCGAGCTGCTCACGCCTGCACCGCCTGCCGCGCGAATAAAACGCCAGTTAGCCACTACCTCTATGGGGTTGTTTGTTTTGTACTTTGGTACCGATCGGCAGTATCCCGACGTGGCGCACCACACCATTTGGTTAGGTGAGCGTTACCGTGAGCTTTTGGCGGATATTTTTGATCGCAAAGTTCTTTCTGAAGACTTTTCGCTCTATCTACACCGGCCCACTGCAACCGACCCGAGCTTTGCCCCAGAAGGCCACGATAGTTTTTATGTACTCGCTCCTGTGCCTAATCTCCAGGGCGATGTCGATTGGCAAACCGAAGGCCCGCGACTGCAGGCGCGCATTATTCAAGCGCTGTCCGAGTCGATAATGCCCGGGCTTGAAGATAGTGTTCGGGCGCCTTTTTATATGACGCCGCAACACTTTCGCGACAATTATCAAAGCGTCCACGGCAGTGGCTTTAGTATCGCGCCGCTGTTTCGCCAGTCTGCGTGGTTTCGCTTTCATAATCGGGCTGAAGGCTTACGTAACCTGTACTTGGTTGGCGCAGGCACTCACCCGGGCGCAGGCCTGCCTGGAGTGCTCTCAAGTGCCAAAGTACTTGATCGCTTAGCCCCGGGCATGAGCGGCGCATGACCCCGCGCGAGGTACTCGCAAAACACGCCAGCAGCTTTCATTTAGCCAGTCGTTTACTGCGACCGATGGATGCGCGTGATATTACAATTTTGTACGCGCTGTGCCGATTAATTGATGATCTGGCTGATGAACACCCGCATCAAACCGACCAAATCAAAGGGCTACTCAATGCACTGCGCAATAACGCCCTTGACGATATTCCGGTCGCGGGGTTTGCGGAAATGGCCCGGCGCCGAGAACTCGACCTCACACCACTCATAACGCTTGCCAATACCGCTTGTGAAGAATCGCAAACTACCCCCATCCTCAATAGCGAAAGCGAGCTTATCGATTACTGCTATGGCGTAGCCGGGACCGTGGGTGAACTGATGTGCCCGCTCATTGGTGCTGATCGCAAGGCAGGCCAATCCGCGGCGATTGCACTGGGTATTGCCATGCAATTGACCAATATTGCGCGCGATGTCCTAGAAGATGCCGAACGCGGCCGGCGCTACTTACCCGGGGAGTGGCTAGGTGACTTAGCGCCCGCTACCATCGCTGAAGCCCGCCCCATACATCGTGAACCGGTACGCAGCGCAATTGCGCGTACGGTCGACTTAGCCGAACAGTATTACAGCCAAGCTGAACCGGGTTTAGCCTTGATTCCTCGGCGCAATCGACAGGCCATTCGCGTTGCTGCACGCTTGTATCGCGCCATCGGGCTGCGGGTTAAAGCGCAAGGCTGTCGCTACTGGGAAGGACGCGTATCACTGACGGGGCCCGAACGCGCCAAACTTGCCTTCACTACCCTATCTGGCTTGGGTGACAAGCTCGGGCCACGCAATGCATGAAACCCTATGACCTAGCCTTTATCGGTTTTGGCGCTGCCGCCATGAGCCTCATTGCCCGGCTTGCGCAAGCCAATTGGCCAGGCAGCTTGGTGGTGATTGAGCCCGATGCAATCGAGCGTAACGATCGAACCTGGTGCGGCTGGGGGCCCAATCAACACCCGTTTAGCGATCAGCTCACACAAACGTGGTCACGCTGGGCGGTTAGCCAAGCGCAACAGTCGGTTATCCGAGACGCGCCTGAGACACCGTATGAAATGCTGCATGCCGGCGGGGTGCGCGAGCGCGCCCGGACAATGATGCAAGCACGCAGCGACTGGGCCTGTCTGGCCGATCGCGCCCTTGCCCACAGCCACCAAAGCGCAAATGGGGTCTGGCAACTCCGACTCAATACCGATGAGGACCTGTCAGCGCGCTGGGTACTTGATGCACGGCCACCGGCCCTGAGCCTCACACGTCCATGGCTTTGGCAAAGCTTTCTGGGCGTCGAAATTCAAGGCCCCGCGTTTGAAGACAACGATACCGTTCGGTTAATGGATTTTGTTGATGCCGAGACACCGTGGCCAACGTTTTTCTACGAACTGCCCATTAGCGCGAGTCGCCGCTTGATCGAAATAACCCAATTTGTCCCTGAACCCAGCGACATGAAGGCCTTGGAATCAACACTACACACTGAACTCAACCGCCGCGGTATCGATCACACCGCGATTATTCGGCAAGAACTGGGGCATCTGCCCATGGCACCCATTGCAAGCTATAACCAAAATCACTGGTTGCGCATTGGCGCCGCCGGGGGGAGCATGCGCCCGGCAACCGGATACGCTTTTCATGCAATTCAGCGCTGGGCCGATGCCTGTGCTCATAGCCTAATCACACAACAGCAGCCCATCGCACCAAAACGCAGCCGACTGTTGGATTGGCTAGACGGCGTGTTTTTAGAATCGCTCTGGCGCCGACCTGAACAGGCCAGCCAGCGTTTTATCACCCTGTTTGAACAAACCCCACCCGCTGCGCTCACCCGTTTTCTTATGGGCCGTGCCAGTCGCGTGGACATTGCCCGCGTTTTGCTTGCTTTGCCTAAAGGCCCAATGATTCGAGCCGCCATTGCTCACACACTGCGCCGCGCGTCAGGGGCCATTCAGCCGAATACCCCTCGCTAGTCGCGGCGCTATTGATTACCATAGCCGGCGCGAAACGCTCGGGACCCTAGGAGACTTCAATGCATATTTCTGTACTGCAGGCCAAAATTCATCGGGCAACGGTCACCGACGCCAACTTAGACTATGAAGGCAGCATTACTATTGATACTGCACTCCTCGAAGTCAGCGGTCTGGTCGCGTTTCAACAAGTGCATGTTTATAACATTACCAATGGCCATCGCTTTGAGACCTACATCATCGAAGGCCCAGCCAACGCTGGTGACATCACCATTAATGGGGCAGCCGCACATCTTGCCGAGCGCGGTGACAAGGTGATCATTGCCGCTTATGCCCAAGTCACTCCCGAGCAAGCCCAACACTGGCAGCCTCGACTGGTGTTTGTAGACGCGGACAATCGCCGCAAATCACTCTAACCGGCTTGCTGGAATTGCAGCGCGGCTAAATGCGCGTACAGCGGCTCGCGTTCCAGCAAATCGCTATGCGTTCCGGTAGCCAGCAGCTGGCCTTGATCGAGTACGGCAATGCGGTCGGCATCACGCACGGTCGCTAAACGATGCGCAATGACCAAACTGGTGCGCCCCTGCATCAACCGACTAAGCGCAACTTGTACCTGACGCTCACTTTCGGCATCTAAGCTGCTGGTGGCCTCGTCCAAGAGCAACACCGTCGGATTGCGCAAAATCGCCCGCGCAATCGCGATGCGTTGCCGCTGACCGCCAGATAATTGAACACCCCCTGGGCCAATCGCTGTATCTAACCCATCGGGTAGCGCGCCGACAAAGCCCGAACAATTAGCCGCCTCGGCCGCCTCATGTAAGGCAACATCGGATGCCTCAGGCCGCCCGAAGCGAATGTTTTCGCGCACACTGCCGGTAAATAACACCGGCGTTTGCGATACAAGCGCCATACAAGCACGCAAGGCGCTTGGATCGACCTGACGAATATCAATGCCATCGAGGCGAATCTCACCCGAACGCGGATCAGCAAAGCGTAAAATCAGCTCCATCAGTGTGGTTTTACCCGCACCCGAGTGCCCCACTAGCGCCAATGTCTCACCGGCATGCAATTCTAGGCTAACTTTATTTAACGCGAGGTTATTGGGACGGCTTGGGTAGGCAAATGTGAGCGATTCAATCGACACCGCACCCCGGGCCGGGCTCGGCAACGGCAGTGGATTAGCCGGTGGGCGAATTTGCGGTTGGGTATCAAGTAGCTCAAACAAGCGATCCGCCGCACCAGAGGCGCGAAACACCTCACCAGCCACTTCCGAGAGCACGCCCACGGCGCCAGCAGCCAGCACGGCGTAAAAAACAAAGGCAGACAGTTCACCCGCGCTCATTTGGCCAGATAGCACCGCGTGACCGCCGCGCCATAGAATAAAGGCAACGCCACTAAAAGCCAGTAGTAACACCACCGCGTTTAGCCCAGCACGCTGGCGAATTCGTTGGACCGCCGTGGCAAATGCACGCTCCACGCGGGCACTAAACACACGTCGTTCAATGGGCTCGTGGTTAAATGCCTGCACTGTTTCAATGCCACCCAGCGCCTCACCGGCATAGCTGCCCACATCAGCAATGCGGTCTTGACTCAAACGTGACAGGTGGCGAACGCGCCGTCCGTAAACCAACATGGGCAATAAAACCACAGGAATACCCAGTACAACCAATGCGCTAAGCGATGGGCTCGTCAGGAGTAATAAAACCAACGCCCCGATGAGCATGAGTGCGTTACGCAAAGCCATTGAAAACGTCGAACTTAAGACGGTTTGCAGCAGCGCGGTATCCGTTGTCATGCGCGACTGTATTTCGCCCACGCCATTGCGGGTATAGAAGTCTGGTTCGAGCAGCAGCAAGCGATTAAAAACATCGCGGCGTAAGTCCGCGGCAACCCGCTCACCAATCCAGGTAATCCAATAAAAGCGCAGCGCAGAAGCGGCCGCCAGCAACGCAACAATGCCAGCGGTGATTAACAACAAGCGATCGAGCGCCGCTGGTGACTGCGCCGCAAAGCCCTGGTCAATGAGTAAGCGCAAGCCCTGCCCCACGGCAAGCACCATAGCGCCCGCGATGATAAGTGCGGTTCCAGCCATTAGGGCTTGCGGCCAATACGGGCGTAAATACCCACTCAAGCGCAGTAGCCCGCTGAGCGACCGCGGTGCTGAGGCGACGTCAGTCAACTGCTCAAGCGCTCGCGCTCTGCCTCCAACGCCTCCCAACGCTCAAAGGCACTGGCAAGCGCCGCTTCGGCTTGCGCTAACGCGGTGGTTGCCGCTTGAATGTCATCAGCGCTTTGCTGATATAACGCCGGGTCGTTGACCCGATCACTGGCTTGCTGCAGCGCGTTTTCTAGCTGTTCAATCTGCTCGGGCAGCTGGGCTAAATCACGCGCATCTTTATAACTTAGCTTGCCACTGGACTTGGGCTTGCTGGCTGGCCGGTTAGGTTGCGCGGTAGCGGCCGACTGGCTTGGTCGATCACGCTGACGCAGCCAGTCGGCGTAACCGCCCACATACTCGCCAATATGCCCATCGCCTTCGGGCACTAACACGCTAGTCACCACGTTATCGAGAAAGGTTCGATCATGGGACACCAACATCAGCGTGCCTTTAAAGTCGATTAACCGCTCTTCGAGTAGCTCAAGGGTTTCGACGTCCAGATCGTTGGTGGGCTCATCGAGTACTAATAAGTTTGCCGGCCGCGCAAATAGCTGCGCGAGCAACAAACGGTTACGCTCGCCGCCCGATAAGCGGGTTATCGGCGCGTTCGCTCGGTCAGGGGTAAACAAAAAGTCTTGTAAATAACCCATGACATGGCGCTGCCGACCATCCCCCAAGTCGATAAACTCCTCACCGCCTTGACCATGGCCCCGTGCGCTACGTCGGTCGCCAGGAGGCCGTGGATGCTGGGCGAAATACGCCCCCTGCAAGTT